>JBGSWL010000047.1:0-21816 GCA_041752455.1 Roseitalea sp.
CCTCGTCGAACAGGCCCTCGGCGGCAAGCCTGCGCCGCCGCTCGTCGAGCAGCGCCATCAGTGCGCCCGCGCCCGCCGGTTCGATCTCGTCGATCACCATCTGGTATTTCGACTGGCCCGGAAATGTCGTGATGCGGCCCGTGGCGATGACTTCCAGCCCCTCTTCCGGGCGGATCGCAAGCTTGGCGAGCGTGCCCTTCCAGATGACGGCGGAAAGCACCGAGCGATCATCCTTCAGGTCGCAATAGATGTGGCCGGAAGCCGGGCGCGACACGCGGCCCAATTCCCCGCGCACTCGCACCCGCCCGAAACTGTCCTCGAGCGTGCGCTTCAGCGCCTGGCTGATCTCGGAGACGGAAAACTCGGCAACATTGGAAGACAGGGATTCGTTCATGGCGCCATCGTGGTCATTCATGCCGGCCGGTCAAGACGCGACCGTTGTCGGTGGCGCCAATTGCCTGACACATGACCAGGATCAAGACATTGTTGCGCAGCGGCGCTAGTCTCCTGCAAACGCCGATCAAACCAAAGGAACCCCGACCATGGACATCGAAACCGTCGACAACGGCACGCTGGAAAACTGGACACCGGAAGAAGTGGCCGAAGCCTATGCGGCCGGCAAGATCATCTTGATCGATGTGCGCACGCCGCAGGAATTCATGTTCGAGCATGTCGACGGCGCCATGCTGGCACCGATGGCGTTCTTCAATGCTGCAAACTTGCCGGCCGACGGAGACAAGCCGGTCGTGTTCCACTGCGGCTCGGGCGTGCGCTCCAAGCGCGTTGCCATGGCGTGCCTGGAAGCCGGGCGCGGCACCGTGCGCCACATGGCCGGCGGCTTTGGAGCCTGGAAGGCCGCAAAGCTGTCCTATACCGGCACCAACATGGCGACCGGCGCCCCGCAGCGGGTCGATGGCTGAACTTTCTCAGCCCATCGCGGAATAATTGGCCCGCCGCCGCGTTTTCCTTGTTGAGCCGTCATCGGACGGTGCAACGGAAAGGAAATTGCCATGACCACACTCAAGACGCTCATTGCTGCCCTTGCTGCGACCGTCGCCTTGTCATCGCCGGTTTTCGCCGATGATGACGACGACGACCGCTGCGAAACGGTCGCCTGCATGTTTGCAGTCGATGACGATGCTGACGATCTCGACGACGACGACGTCGACGACGATGAAGACGACGATGAAGACGACGATGAAGACGACGATGATGACGAAGACGATGACGAAGACGATGATGATGATGACGACGATGACGATGACTGATCAGTCATAAACAACGCGCGCCGGATCGCAGGAGCGGCCCGGCTCGCGGTTGGTGTCAGTCGGTTGCGATCAGCGCCGGCGCTTGTCCATGCCTTCCAGATACTGGTCGAAGATGTCCTCGATGCCCTTCTGGTAGGTATCCTGCGTCTTGCGGCCAGTCTCGAACATCTCGCCGAACATGTCCTCATAGGGATTGCGCGACGACGGCTTGGCTTTCGGCTGGGAGCGGGGCTTCGGCGCGGGCGAAGGTTCCGGCTGGGGCTGCCCGCCGCCCATCATCTGCTCGAGGATCTGGCCCCAGGGATTGTCACCCATCGGGTTGCCTGAAGGCGCCTGCGCCCGCTCACGCTGCCCGCCGCGCATCATCTCTTCCATCATCTTGCCCCAAGGATTGTCACCCATCGGGTTCTGTGCTGGTTCGCGTGACTGTGGCCGCTGGCCGCCACCCATCATCTGCTCGAGGATCTGCCCCAGCGGATTGTCCATAGGGTTCGGATTGCGCGGCGACGGCTGGCCGCCCCCGGCCATGCCGCCCTGCATCATCTGTTCGAGGATCTGGCCGAAAACGCCGCCCATCGATCCCGACGCTGCCGCCTGCGGGTGCTGCGCGCGGCTGGTCTGTTGGTTGAACATGCCGCCCATCAGCGCTGAAGCGATCACCGGCAGCATCTGCTTGAGGATGTCGGCACCAACGCCGGATGCCTGCGAGGCCTGCGCCGCGACAGCGCGCGACACATCCTTCGAGCCGAACAATTGGCCGAGAATGGCATTGCCGAACTCGGTTCCCTGCTTGCCGAACGCGCCGCTCATGTCCTCGTAGGCGCCGGTCTGTCCGCCCGCCATCATCGAGGCAAGGATCGCGCCCATGCCGGTCGGGTCCGCCGCCTTGCGCTTCAGGCCAGTCGAAAAGGCCGGCATCAAGGCCTCGATGGCCTGTTCGGCCTGTTGCTCACTGAGCCCGAACTGCCGCGCCATCATGGTGACAGCCTGCCCGTTCTGGGCGTTCATCAGGGTATCGAACAGATTGGTCATCGCCATGCTCCTCCGCGTTGCGTCAGACGATAGCACAGGGTCGCACTTGTGCGGAAAGGGGAAAACCGCGTCAGACGTTATGACCCGAGAAATAATGCTGTCGTCATTTCCAGGTGCCTTGATAGACCTTCCCTGCATACCAACATTACCCAAGGCAAGGAGATATCTGGCATATGGAATTGGACAGTCAGCCTGTCTTGAAGAGCGAAATAGACAAGGCAATCGCAGATGATCTATCAGGTAGAAAGACACTTAAGC
This sequence comes from Roseitalea sp., assembly GCA_041752455.1. Lineage (GTDB taxonomy): Bacteria > Pseudomonadota > Alphaproteobacteria > Rhizobiales > Rhizobiaceae > JBGSWL01. The sequence goes on from JBGSWL010000047.1 coordinate 2,559, forward strand.
TATTGATAAGTCAGCCCCACCGATACTCAATTGCTGATTTGAGTAACAGTTATAGCATATACAAAAATTGTGGTTTCTTTAGGCATTGCCATGTTATAGCGCTAATTATGCTGTCAAAGAATGCCGAGATTGGCAAGGCCATGTTTCGAGAAAACGCAGCGAATTACGGACCATCAACGTACAGACTTGCGATAATTTTCAGAAACGACGGAAAGATCGATGAATATCGGCATCAATTGGATTTGGCATGCGCGAGCGGAAACACATTTGCGCTCATAGAAAGAAGCAGATTTGCATATCAAGAAAAAGAAATAAACATCTTGGATTTTATAGCCAGATACACAAAATATTCAATACTCACCTTGATTGCAGTTATTCGTGATCCAGACGATGAGCGGTCCCTCCGGGACTACTGACTCCACAGGTCGAAATCAGGTTAGCTCCTTCGCCACCACGGCGAGGCAGTCGCCCGGTGCGCAGAGCCCCGGGAAATGGCGGGCGGCGAGCAATCCGTCCGACAATGCGTGCACATCGGCGGGTTCCGCGCCGGTGCGGTCGGTTCGCCAGATGCGGGCAATCACATCGCCCGCCGCGACCTTGTCGCCAAGCCCGGCCAGCGGCTCCACAAGGCCGGCTTCGCCCGCAAAATGGAAACAGCCGTCATGGTCCATTGACAGCCAGCGGGTCGGCTTTGTGGAGAGTTCGCCGGTAACGATCCCCGCATGGACGAGCAGGTTCATCACGCCGCGTCTGGCAATGGAAACGGTTTGCGGCGTTGTCGTGCCGCCGCCACCGAGTTCCGTCGTCACGAACACCTTGCCCGCCGTTTCCGCCACCGTGTCGAACATGCCGGCCGCATCGATTTCGGTCATGATCATCGAGAATGGCGCGCCAAAGGCCGCCATGGCCGCGCGCGCCTTGGCGGTCTGCATCGCGTCATCAGTCTCGTGGATCGCCGCAAACGGCAGGAAATCGAGCGTCCTGCCGCCCGAGTGGAAGTCCAGCACGATGTCGGCTCGCGCCATCAATTCGTTGGCCACATAGTGTGCGATCTTCCGCGTCACCGTCCCGTCCGGCCGTCCCGGAAACGACCGGTTCATGTTGCCGCCGTCGATTGGCGACGTCCGCTTGCCCGCAAGGAAGGCCGGGTGGTTCATTGACGGCAGGATGATGACGCGGCCCGACACCATGGCCGGGTGCAGGTCGCGCGCCAATGCATGAAGCGCGATCGGCCCCTCATACTCGTCACCATGGTTGCCGCCGGTGAGCAGCGCCGTCGGCCCGCTGCCATTGGCAATGACAGTGAGCGGGATCATCAGATTGCCCCACGCGCTGTCGTCGCGGCTCCAGGGCAGCCGCAGATGGCCGTGGCGCACGCCCGGCGCGTCAAGATCGATGGTCGGCGTCACCGGCGAAGCGCTCATTTGATGAACAGCTTGCGCTCGGTGCCGCAAAGGCACTCGGCGCCGGTTTGCGTGATCAGGATCGGCTCGGTGATCTCGATGCCGCCATCATCGAGCCAGAGTGCCGGCATGAAATGCAGCGTCATGCCCGGTTGCAGCACGGTCGGGTCGCCGCGCCTCAGGCTTGCGGTACGCTCGCCCCAATCCGGCGGATAGGACAGGCCGATCGAGTACCCGGTGCGCGAATCCTTCTCGAACCCGTGCCGGCCCAGTTCATCAAAGAAGGCCGCCGCCATCTGCCCGCAGGTATTGCCGGGGACTGCCGCAGCGAGCCCGGCCTCGACGCCGGCCAGCACGGCGGCCTCGGCGCGGCGGTATTTGTCCGGCGGCGTACCGAGAAAGAGGGTCCGCGATTGCGGGCAGTGGTAGCGTCGGCAGACACCGGAAATCTCGAAGAATGTGGCCTCGCCCGCCAGCATGGGCCGGTCATCCCAGGTCAGGTGCGGCGCGGTGGCATCCATGCCCGAAGGCGTCATCGGAACGATTGCCGGATAGTCGCCCCACTGGCCGTCGGCGCCGAGCGTTCCGGTTTTCATGATCTCGGCAACCAGCGCGTTTTTCGGCAGGCCTGGTTCGGCCAGTTCGAGAATGCGGGCATGCATCGCATCTGTGATCCGAGCTGCCTTTCGCATGTAGGCGATTTCTGCCTCGCTCTTGACCAGCCGCTGCCAGTTGACGAGCCCGGTCGCGTCAATCAGTCGGTCTGCGCCGAGATGTTCTGCGAGCACCGCATGGGCCTTGGCGGAATAGTAGTAATTGTCCATCTCGACGCCGATCCGGCCACCGGCAAGGCCGCGATCCTGCAGAAGGCCTGCCAGATCGGTCATCGGATGCGCATCCGGGTTTTGCACGAACCGGTCGTCATAGCCGCGGATGTCGGCGTCCTCCATGAAGACGGTGCGCCGCGCCCCGGCGGCGTCCATGCCGCGCCCCCACCAGAGGGGGCCTGTCTCCAAGCCGAGAACGACGGCTTGGTGCGTGTAGAACGACCAGCCGTCATAGCCGGTCAGCCAGGCCATGTTGGACGGGTCCGAGACGATCATGGTGGAAAGGCCGCGTTCCGCCATCGCGGCACGGGTGCGCGCGATCCGGGCGTCATATTCGGCGCGGGCAAAGGGAAGTTCGGTCGCGGCCATGGTGCCTCCGGCAGTTTGGAATTGCCACCAGTGTCGCGAAGGCAGGCGGCTTTGGAAAGCGCTGATTTCGACATCCAAGGTTGCGCTGCGTTACGCGAAGCACTCCCTTCCGTTTGCTGCAACCCGTGTCTATAACTTGCGAAACACAAGGTGATTGATGCCGAAAGAAGCCAAGCCAAAAACCGTCGGCCTGTCCCCGATCGCGGGCAAGGGCAAAATCGCAACAGGGGCGAAGAAGCCCCGCCGGGCCGAGCCCATTCCCTCCCACGTCAAGAGCCTGCGCGGCATCGGCAACTGGAGCCATGCCAAGCCTTGGCTGGCTGCCCGCAATGTGGAAGACGTAGAGTGCATCACGCCGGACCTTGCCGGTGTGCCGCGCGGCAAGATGATGCCGTCGTCGAAATTCACTTCCAACACTTCGCTTGCGCTGCCGTCGGCGATCTTCCGCCAGACGATCACCGGCGAGTACCCGGATGAAACCGGCGAGTTCCGATATGATCCGCGCGACGGCGATCTCAAGCTGATGCCGGACCTGTCGACCCTGTCGATCGTTCCCTGGGAAAGCGATCCGACCGCGCAAGTGATTTGCGATCTGGTCGACCAGAATGGCGAACCGTCGCTGATCACGCCGCGCCAGGTGTTGAAACGCGTCGTTGCCGCCTATGCCGAGCGCGGCTGGCGCCCGGTGGTCGCACCGGAGATCGAGTTCTATCTGGTGGCGCGCAACGACGATCCGGACCTGCCGCTCGTCGCCCCGACTGGCCGTTCCGGCCGTCAGTTGGCCGGGGGGCAGGCCTATTCGATTGCAGGTGTCAACGAGTTCGACGAACTGATCGACGACATCTACCATTTCTCCGAAGCCCAAGGCCTCGAGATCGATACGCTGATCCACGAGGAAGGCCCGTCGCAGCTGGAAATCAACCTGCGCCATGGCGACCCGCTGGCGCTTGCCGATCAGGTGTTCCTGTTCAAGCGGACCATCCGCGAAGCGGCTCTCAAGCACGGCATGTATTCGACCTTCATGGCCAAGCCGATCCAGGGCCAGCCGGGCAGCGCGATGCATGTTCACCAGTCGGTTGTCGATATCCACACCGGGCGCAACATCTTCACCGCCGAAGGCGGCGGCGAGACCGACCTGTTCCGCGGCTTCATCGGCGGCATGCAGCACTATATTCCCAAGGCGCTCGCCATGATGGCGCCCTATGTCAACTCGTATCGCCGGCTGACGCAGGGCGCGGCAGCGCCGGTCAACACGGCATGGGGCTATGACAACCGCACCACGGCGTTCCGCGTGCCCAACTCGGATCCGCAGGCGCGGCGCGTCGAGAACCGGCTGCCATCCTCCGATTGCAACCCGTATCTCGGGCTCGCCGCTTCGCTGGCCTGCGGCTATCTCGGCATGGTGCACAAGCTGATGCCGACCGCGGCGACGGCAGAAACCGCCAACGAGGGCGATATCGACCTGCCGCGCGGCCTGCTGGAAGCTGTTTCGCTCATGGAAGCCGAGCATGATTTCGACACCATCATCGGGCGCGAGTTCATCGCCAACTATGCGGGCGTCAAGCGCGGCGAGTTCGAGACGTTCATGCAGGTGATCAGCCCCTGGGAGCGCGAGTTCCTGCTGCTCAATGTGTAAGCAGGCGCGCACATGATCCACCAGAGCCCCATCTCGCCGGGCCTGTCATACTATGACGTTGCATCGGGCGAGCGGCCGCTGTTCCACCCGCTCGACGGTGACCGGCAGGCCGACATCTGCATCATCGGCGGCGGCTTTACCGGCCTGTCGGCGGCAGCAGAAGCCGCGCGCCTTGGTGCCAGCGTGGTGCTTCTGGAAGCGCACCGCATCGGCGACGGCGGTTCGGGCCGCAATGGTGGCCAGCTGAATACCGGTCAGCGGTCCTGGCCGGAAGATCACGAGGCCGAACTTGGCCTAGAGCGCGCCCGGACCCTGTTTGACCTGGCAGAAGATGCCAAGGCCCATCTCCTCGGCTTTGCAGCGGAAAACGCGATCGACATCGATTATTGCCAAGGCCATGTGCAGGCCTTCCACAGGCCGCGCTATGAAAAGCACTACCGCGCCCATCCGGGCATCATGGCCGAACGCTTCGGCTACCCGCACATCCGCTATGTCGAGCGCGACGAACTGGCCGCGATCCTTGGCTCGTCATTTTACCGTGGCGCCACCTATGATGCGCAGACCGGCCACATCAATCCGCTGAAGCTCGTCTACGGCACCGCCCGCGTTGCGGCAGCGCGCGGCGCCTCGATCTGCGAGGAAACAAAAGTCACCGCCATCCGCCCCGGCGCGGGGCATGTCGCGGTGGAAACCGCGCGTGGAACGGTGCGGGCAGGGCGCGTGCTTTTGGCCGTCAATGCCTATGGCGAGGAAAAGCTGGAGCCTGTCATGGCTTCGCATGTGATGCCGATCCGCTCGTTCATCGGCGCGACGGTTCCCCTGACCGGAGAGGCGGACCGCATGGTTTTGCCGGGCCGCGAGAGTGTCGATGATTCGCGCTTTGTCGTGCGTTATTTCCGGCGTCTGAAGGATGGCCGGCTGCTGTTTGGCGGCCGCGAAACCTATTCGGGCGACAGTCCGGCAGACATCGCTGCCGGCGTGCGCCGCCAGTTGGCCGAAATCTATCCGGCCTTGAAGGACGTGGAGATCACCCATGCCTGGGGCGGTTCGGTCGGCATCACCCTGCCGCGTCAGCCTTTTGTTCGCGATGTCATGCCCGGTGTCACGGCAATCGGCGGCTACTCGGGCCACGGCGTGATGCTGTCGAACTTCACCGGAAAATTGTGGGCGGAGGCCGTTGCCGGCAACCGTGACCGGCTGGAGCCGCTGCGCGCTTTCAATGTCCCGCCATTCCCCGGCGGCCGCCGCTTCCGCAAGCCGATGCTGACTTTGGCGCTGACCTGGTTTGCGATGCTGGACCGGCTTTAGGCCGAAACCTCAATACGCATATTCCAGAAACACCGGCTCGATCGAACCACCCCAGACCGAGTTGTATTCGGTGACCATCTTCTCGGCTGCTGTCGTGCCGCGGGCGATGATTTCTTCCAGCGGCGCCAGGAAATGGGCTTCGTCGAAACCGTCGGCATTGCGGCGCGCGCGCGATTTCAGGCCGGCGCGCGAAATGCCGAGCACGTCATAGCCGATATCGCGCAGGCTCTGGCCGCGGATCGTGGCGCGAAGACCCTCGCGCGGCACTGCTTCGCGCAGCGCGACCACATCCTCAAAGGTCCAGTTCGCCGTCAGCAGGTGCGCCGCTTCGAGCGCGCGCTCATCATAGAGCAATCCGACCCAGAATGCCGGCAGCGCGCAGATCTTGCGCCACGGCCCGCCATCGGCGCCGCGCATTTCGATGAACTTTTTGAGACGCACTTCCGGAAACAGCGTCGACAGGTGGTTGGTCCAGTCGCCCTTGTTGGGAACCGGATCGGGGATTTCGCCGGCGAGCGCGCCATTCATGAATTGGCGGAAAGTGACATGCGTGCAGTCGCGGTAGCGTCCTTCGCGCAAGACGAAGTACATCGGCACATCGAGCGCCCATTCGACATAGTCGATGAAGCCGAAATTGTCGGAGAAGACGAACGGCAGCACCCCGGCGCGGTTGTTGTCGGTGTCACGCCAGATGTCGGCGCGCCAAGAGACGAGGCCATTGGGTTTGCCACCGGTGAAGGGCGAGGCAGCAAAGAGCGCAGTTGCCAGCGGCTGCAGCCGGTAGCCGACCTGCATCTTTTTGCGCATGTCGGCTTCCGACGAAAAGTCGAGGTTGACCTGGATCGTCGAGGTCCGGTGCATCATGTCGAGACCCTGCGTCCCGACCTTGGGCATGTAGTTGCGCATGATGTCGTAGCGCGTCTTTGGCATCTGCGGCGTTTCGTCGAGCGACCACTTCGGGCTGGCGCCGATGCCGAGAAACTTGATGCCAAGCGGATCGGCGATCTGCCGGAGTTGCGCCAGATGCGCGTTGGATTCCCGGCAGGTCTGGTGGATGGTTTCCAGTGGGGCGCCCGACAATTCGAACTGTCCGCCCGGTTCCAGCGAGATCGCGCCCATCCCGGTCGGCTCGTAGAGGCCGATGATCCGGTTGTCATCGAGGATGGGCTCCCAGCCGAGGATCGCACCCATGCCGTCGAGCAGCGCGCGGATGCCACGCTCGCCCTCATAGGGAACCGGCGCGTTGTCCTCGGTGTAGAACGGAAATTTTTCGTGCTCGGTGCCGATCCGGAAATCGGCTTCAGGTTTGCAGCCTGAGGCAAGGTAAGCCGCAAGCTCTTCCACTCCGCCGATGGTGGCTTCGTCCGTCGTGTCGCGTGCCATGGAATGCGTCCCGCCTGTTCTGTTGCGCGAACTGATGGCCGATTGCGCTGGCGCACTCAAGAGGCTTTGCGGCGGTTCCGGCCTGCTACGGTTGCTTCAAATCGCGGTTGATAAAGAACCGACACAAAACTAGCATAAACTTCAGGTCGGTTCGTCCGGAGGGTAAGCGATGAACAAGCTTGTTCTGGCTGTCGTGTTGGCTTCCGTGTCATCCTTGGCTCAAGCACAAGACATCGTCGATGCCACAAATCCGGAAGAGATAAACAACATCGCGCGCGGCTATGGATCGGCAAGCCTGTTGAAAGACAACGGCGGCGACCCCAAAATCGAGGGCCGTATCGACGGCAAAGGCTACAGCGTCTATTTTTACGGATGCGAAGATGGAAAAGACTGTCGATCAATCAACCTTGCAACCGGCTGGGCGAGCGATGGACAATATACAATTGACGAAGTGAACAAGTGGAATCGGGAAAACCGCTTCGTGAAGGCCTATATCGATGACGAAGGCGACCCCATCCTCGAGATGGACGTGAACCTTCACCTTGGCGTGACGCGGGACAATCTCGACAAGACGTTTGATTGGTGGAGCTACATGATGGGCGAATTCACCAAGGACATCATCGATCCCAAGGCCCCGTGAACTTGGTGTCAGCGACCGGATTACTGTCCCCAATCACCCTTGGTCATCTGCACGGCGGTCAGTGCCGCAACAGCCGCCGTATCGGCGCGCAGGATGCGCGGCCCGAGCGGGATCGCGGTGACGAAGGGCAGCGCCCGCAAGGTCTCGCGCTCCGTGTCTGAAAATCCGCCCTCCGGCCCGATCAGCAGGCCGCCGACAGGCCGATCGAGGCCCTGAAGAATCGCCAGCGGATTGTCGGTTCCATGCGCTTCATCGCAGAAGATGAGGGCGCGCATCGTGTCCCAGCCGCCGAGGAACTCGACAAGCCGGATTGGTTCGCGTGTTTCCGGTACCGCAAGGACACCGCATTGTTCGGCAGCTTCGATTGCCCAGGCGCGCATCTTGTCGGCGGCGAGCCGGTGGTTCTGGGTAAAGTCGGTGATCACCGGCTGGAGCGCGCCCGCGCCCATCTCCACTGCCTTCTGCACCATGTAGTCGAGCCTGCCGACTTTCAGCGGCGCAAATGCAAAGACCAGTTCCGGCACCGGCGGCTGCGGCCGCTCCAGTGCAGTTGCAACGAGCTGCACCGTCTTCTTGCCGGTGCGCACCAGATGCGCACGCCATTCGCCGTCACGGCCATTGAACAGCAACACTTCGCCGCCCTCGGCCATGCGCAGCACATTGACGAGGTAACTGGTTTGGCCGGCATCCGGCACGACAGTTGCGCCGGTGCCGAGGGGGGCGGTGACGAACAGTCGCTGAAGCTTGTAGTTGGCGCGCATGACCGAACCGATGACCGCCAGCGCGCCGCAATGCAAGACCCGTCTCGAAGGGTCGCAGTCTGCGCGCCCTGTCACTGTTGCCAAGTTGCAACCTTTGCGGGGTTTGTGCAGCGCACTTGATCGGCTTGGTTACCATTTCGTGAATCGGCACTGGCTTTGACTGTGATCAGAAGCTAGGAGACCGCTCGAAAGTTGCGGCGTGACGACTGTCACAGCGGCGTCAGCAAGGCTGGTCCATAGAGTCGCAAAAGCTTAACCAAAATCGACGGGAACTTTCCGATGTCCACGCGTGCCGTGCTGCTTACCTTCGCCATGATTGCTGCCACGTCGTTGTGGGGCCTTGCCGTCTACACCGATGGTGCAATGGCGGGCAACGTTCCGGTCGATGGCTACGGCGTGTCGGTTTCCGTGCGCCAGGCCGGTTGAACAAAGCCGGCTGAGAAAAGCCGCCGTCTCTTTCTTGGCCAACAGTCGTCTATCCCTTCCAGCTTCCGCCGGTTATGACCGTCAGAACGTGAGGGGGATTTTGGCATGTTCGACACACCGACCAGCATCAGCGATCTGCAGAAGCGCGCGAAGTTCCGAGTGCCGAAGATGTTCTACGACTACGCTGACAGTGGTTCGTGGACCGAAGGCACCTATCGCGAGAATACCAGCGCATTTGCCAACTACCGCATCCGCCAGCGCGTAGCCCGCAATATCGACGCCCGTTCGCTGAAGACCCAGATGATCGGTCGAGACGTGGCGATGCCGGTTGCTCTCGCCCCCGTCGGGCTGACCGGCATGCAGCATGCCGACGGCGAAATCTGCGCCGCTCGCGCCGCCGAAAAGGCCGGCATACCGTTCACCCTGTCGACGATGAGCATCTGCTCGATCGAAGAGGTGGCAAAGGCAACGCAAAAGCCGTTCTGGTTCCAGCTTTATGTGATGCGCGACCGCGGCTTTACTGCCAGCCTGCTTGAGCGCGCCAAGGCCGCCGGGTGCGATGCGCTTGTCCTGACGCTGGACTTGCAGGTGCTCGGTCAACGCCACAAGGACATCAAGAACGGCCTGTCTGCTCCACCCAAGCCGACCATCAAGTCGATCCTCAATCTGATGACCAAGCCCCAGTGGTGCCTTGAAATGCTCGGCACCAAGAACCGCTCGTTCGGCAACATTGTCGGCCATGCACCGGGCGTCACCAACATGAACAGCCTGTCGGAGTGGACCGCCAGCCAGTTCGATCCGACCCTCGACTGGTCGTCGATCGAATGGATCAAGGAGCGCTGGGACGGCAAGCTGATCCTCAAAGGCATCAATGACGTGGAAGACGCACGCATTGCCGCGGATATCGGTGCCGATGCGCTCGTCGTCTCCAACCATGGCGGCCGCCAGCTTGACGGGGCCGCCGCCTCGATCGATGTGCTCGCCTCCATCGTCGATGCGGTCGGCGACAAGATCGAGATCCACATGGACAGCGGCATCCGCTCTGGTCAGGACGTGTTCCGGGCCATCGCGCTCGGCGCCAAATCCACCTTCATCGGCCGCGCCTACATCTACGGTCTCGGTGCCGGCGGCGAAAAAGGCGTGGAGCAGGCGCTCGGCTTCATCCGCAAGGAACTTGACATCACCATGGGTCTTGCCGGCGAAACCGACATCAACAAGGTCGGCCGTCACAACCTTCTGGACGCGCCTCACGTCTGGCCGTCAAACGGCTGAACGGGCGATCGTCGCAAGCAGCGTCAGCCGGTCTGGCGCTGCTCGCGGCGGAGCCGCGAAACGGTTTCCCACGCATTGACCTTTTCGGCTTCTCGCTTGCAGGTTTCCACAAAGACGATGTGCGCCTCGGCGGCAGCGCGAGCGCCGGGCGGATCGCCCGCCATGATCGCCTCATAGACCCTGCGATGTTGCGCAAGCAGCTTGTCCCGTGCGCCGGGAAATCCGTAGACCAGCGACCGCGAAAAGAACGCGCCATTGGAGAGCAGCCGGTAGCAGGACCGCAACGTGTGCAGCAGGATCACGTTGTGGGCGCATTCGCAGACCGCCTGATGGAACTCCACATCCAGCGCTGCCTCTTCCCGGTAGTCATCCTTGGAATGGGCCGCTTCCATACGGTGCATGATCGTCGTCAGCAGTGCCTTGTCGTCTTCGGTTGCGCGCCGTGCCGCATAGTCGGCGGCAATTGCCTCCACTTCGCGGCGATATTCCAGATAGTCGGATGTCGCCTTCGGATGATTGGCGATCAGTTCGAGCATGGTCTTTGAAAAGACGTCGCCGATCACATCGGCCACATAGGTTCCACCGCCATGGCGGGTGGTGAGCAGGCCGCGCTCATCGAGCACCTTCAGCGCCTCGCGCACGATCGGCCGTGACACGGAAAACTGCTGCGCCAGATCGCGCTCGCCGGGCAACTTGTCGCCGACGCGCAGAACGCCTTCGAGCACAAGCGTCTCGATCTGGGCGCAGATCTCGTCGGCGGTGCGCACATGGCTCACCTGCGAAAAAATACTCGCGCTCATCGCTTCGCCAAGGTCCCGTCTGCCTGTTTTGCAGGCAGAAGACTGAAGCCAATCCGGCATTTGGTCAAACTGAATGTCCACTCGTCAGCCACGCGACATCCGCCTCAACCAAAAGCATGCATTTTGCAGGAAACCGGATGGAAACAGATGCGTATGTGTTATGTGCAGTGCAGGATAAGTCGGCAAAACGGGCATCATCGTAATGGCATCAAAGCTGCAGACAACCGGGCAACCTTTGGCAGATCGGCCGGAAGCGGCCCGCCGCGGCACGTTCGGCTTTCCGGTCCACCCGGATCGATCTGTGGCCATGGGCGAAGTGCATGCACGACCGGCTCCCGCTGTCACCGCACCGCGATGCTTGATCAAGCTCTGCTTCATGACCGAAGGCGGCACCTCCGTCGATCTGGCAGTCCTCAACGAGTTGTCCCGCCAGAACGGTGTGTCGCCGCCCGCCGACGGTGCCCGCCATCACAAGATTTCCACCGGCAGCGGTTCGCTCTGGTGGGAGCGCCACACCGAGGCCTCGACCTGGCTTTGGGAAGGGACGCTGTCGGCTACAAATGGCGAACCGGCCACCGGCCATCCGTTCGGTGATGCTTTTCCTGCGCCCGGCACTTTGATTGCCGGCGTGCGCATCGATGTGCGCCCGCATGAGCGCAACTGGGAGCGCTGGCTGGAAAATTTCGACACCCAGACGCTTTGCCTGTCATCGACGCAAGGCGGCCTGGCACTGGTTGCAACCGACTTTCGTCAGGATCAGGACGGGCTGACCCGCATCCTCATCCTCGACAAGGGCATGGCACCGCAGCGCACTGGCGCTTTGGCGCAGCGCCTGTTCGACATCGAAATCTATCGCACGCTCGCCATGCTCGGTCTGCCATTGGCGCAGAGCCTGTCGCCGCGCATGCGCAGGGCAGAAGACCGGCTGACGGAATTGACCAACAGCATGCGTTCGATCGAGCCGGGCGGCTCTGAAACGCTGCTGGATGACATCACCGGTCTTGCCGCCGAACTCGAAGCCGATGCCGCTGCCAGCCTCTATCGCTTTGGTGCGAGCCGCGCCTACCATGAGATCGTGCAGGATCGACTGCTCGCGCTCGAAGAGGTCGTCGTGCCCGGCTATGACACGTGGCAGGGCTTTCTCGACCGGCGCTTGGCGCCCGCCATGCGAACCTGCCGCGCCATCGAGGAGCGCCAGGCAAACCTGTCGCGCAAGCTTGCGCGGGCGGCGACGCTGCTGCGCACACGCGTCGACGTCGAAGTGGAAAAGCAGAACCGCGATCTCCTGCGCTCGATGGACAGGCGCGCCAAACTGCAACTGCGGCTCCAGCAGACCGTGGAAGGCCTGTCGGTTGCAGCGGTCTCCTACTATGTCGTGGGTCTGTTTTCGTATCTTGCCGGCGGCTTGGCAGAGTTCATGCCGGGCCTCGGAAAGCCCTTGATCATCGCCCTTTTCGTGCCGGTGGCCGTTCTGGCGATCTGGTTCCTGGTAAGACGGGTGCGCTTGCGCCATACGGAAGACGCCCGGGATCATTGAACCCCATTCGGCTCGGCAGTTATTTGACCGCCGAGGTACGGTAGCCATTGCCGGCACCGTTACCGCCTCGGGCTGGCATCACATCATCGGCGCCGCCCGCCAAAGGATCGACACCGCGTTCCCAATAGGGAACCGGGCCGAAAAGCTCCGCCAGATAGTCGATGAACAGGCGCACTTTCACTGGCAGGAATTGCCGCGACGGGTAGATCGCATGGATAGCGATGCTGCTTGGCGAGCGATAGTCCGGCAGCACCTGCACAAGACGCTGTTCGGCCAAGTCCCGCCCGACATCCCAGGTTGAACGCAGTGAAATGCCGAGCCCGGCGAGCACCGCTTCACGCACGACTTCGGATGAATTCGTCATCAGGTTGCCGTTCGGACGCACCGATATGGTTCCGTTCGGCCCATCCAGCCGCCAGGTTTCCGATGTCTGATGCGTCAGGCAGTTGTGGTTTTCGAGATCCTGCAGCGTCTTGGGCATGCCATGGGCATCAAGATAAGAAGGAGAAGCGCACAGGACCCGGCGCACCGGCGCCAGCTTGCGCGCGACCATCGAGGAATCGGCCAATTCCGCGATCCGGATCGCCACGTCGTAACCTTCACCGACGATGTCGACCATGTCATCGGAGAGCAGCAGGTTGACTGAAAGGTCCTTGTGGACAGCCATGAAGGGCACGAGATGCGGTGCGATGTGCATGCGTCCGAACGATGTCGGGGCGCTGACCTTCAGCGTTCCGCGCGCCAGCGCCGAACGGCGCGACACGAAGGCTTCCGCCTCTTCGACACTGGCCAGAATGGCGACGACGCGTTCGTAGAAGCCTTGGCCAGCCTCGGTCAGCGCAATCTGGCGCGTGGTGCGTTGCAGAAGGCGGGTGCCGAGCCGGTCCTCGAGGCGTCGCAACCTTTTGGAAACGACCGCCGGAGACAGGCCGAGTTCACGCCCGGCAGCCGACATGCTTCCCGCTGCCACCACCCGTGCAAAGATTTCAAGATCGCCGAAGTTGCTCATTCCTGACCGGTCAGTTCCTGTTGACGTTTCGTCTTCAAAAGCCTGCCGAACGGGGCGACCGATGCCTTTCAGGCGAAGGGCGCACATCCGGAACAAGTGCTACGCGTTTGTTTCCTTATTGGATCACACCCCGTGCACTTGTCGGCGCGAGCAGTAAGGTGCAGCTTCAGTCCGCCGTGGTTGCTTGTCGCGCCGCGTCCGGAGTGGTAAAGATTTTTTACCAGTGGACCGACGCGGCCGCATGGCTTGCTTGGGAGGGCGTCATGACAGCAATTCAATTCCTCGCGCCAGACATGGCGGTGATCGCGCGGCGTGCGCAGATCGTCGCGGGTCTGGAAGCGATCCTGTCGCCAGACAGCCTCGTCAGCGATCCGCGCGAACTTGTGCCGTTCGAGACCGACGCCTTTACCGCCTATCGCCGCATTCCGCTCGCCGTTGTCCTGCCACGCGACACGGCGGAAGCCTCCGCCGTGATGGCCTATTGCCATCAGAATGGCGTCGCCGTGGTGCCACGCGGTGCCGGAACCTCGCTCTCAGGTGGCGCGATCCCGCAGGAGGATGCTGTCGTCGTCGGCCTGTCGCGGATGAACCGCATTCTCGAAATCGATTTTGACAACCGCGTTGCGCGCGTCGAGGCCGGCGTCACCAATCTGGCGATTTCCGATGCCGTGGCCGCCGACGGCTTTTTCTATGCGCCGGATCCGTCCTCGCAACTCGCCTGCACGATCGGCGGCAATATCGGCATGAACTCCGGTGGCGCCCATTGCCTGAAATACGGCGTGACCACCAACAACCTGCTTGGCGTCAAGCTGGTGCTTACCGACGGCACCGTGGTCGAGATCGGCGGCAAGGCGCTTGATAGTGCAGGGCTCGACCTTCTCGGCCTTGTCTGCGGGTCCGAGGGCCAGCTTGGGCTCATCACAGAGGCGACCGTTCGCCTGCTCGCCAAGCCGGAAGGCGCGCGCCCGGTTCTGTTCGGTTTCGACAATGCCGAGGTTGCAGGTGCCTGCGTGACCGAGATCATCGGCTCCGGTATCATTCCGGTCGCCATCGAATTCATGGACAAGCCGGCAATCGACATCTGCGAAGCCTTTGCCCATGCGGGCTATCCGATGGATGTCGATGCCCTGCTGATCGTCGAAGTCGAAGGGTCGGACGCCGAAATGGATGCGATGCTGGCACGCATCGTGACCATTGCCCGCAAGCATGGCGTCAAGTCGGTCAAGGAAAGCCAGTCGGCAACCGAAGCCGCGCAGATCTGGAAGGGCCGCAAGAGCGCGTTTGGCGCTACTGGCCGCATCGCCGACTACATCTGCATGGATGGCACAGTACCGCTCGGCCAGTTGTCCCATGTGCTGAAGGAAACCTACCGCATCGTCGACAGCTACGGCCTTCGCGTCGCCAATGTGTTTCATGCCGGCGACGGCAACATGCATCCGCTGATCCTGTACAACGTCAACGACCTGGAGGAGGCCGAAAAGGCCGAAGCCTGCGGCCTCGATCTTTTGCGCTTGTGCGTCGATGCGGGCGGTTGCCTGACCGGCGAGCATGGCGTCGGCATCGAAAAGCGCGACCTGATGCGCCACCAGTTCACCGTCGTCGATTTGGACCAGCAGATGGCCGTGCGCCGCGCGTTTGACGACGAGCGGCTGCTCAACCCGTCCAAGGTCTTCCCGCTCGACATGAATGAACGGAAGGCCTCCTGATGGGCGAGACATTGGTTCCGGGTTCCGAGGCCGAAGCCTGCGCGATGGTTGCCGCAGCGCGCGCTGACGGCCGCCATCTGGCTATCGAAGGCGGCGGCTCGAAACAGATGATCGGCCGGCCGGTTGCCGCGGACGCGGTGCTTTCGTCGTCCGGTCTCACCGGCATCACCGCCTACAACCCGGCCGAACTGGTGCTGACCGCCCACTCCGGAACGCCCTTGCCCGAGATCATGGCCGCGATTGCCGAAGGCGGACAGCATCTGGCCTTCGAGGTGCCGGACTATGGCGCCATGCTCGGAACCAATGCGGCGCAGACAATCGGCGGTATCGCCGCGACCAATCTGTCCGGGCCACGCCGTTTTGTTGCCGGTGCGGCACGCGATGCGCTGCTCGGCGTCCGCTTTGTCAATGGTCGCGGCGAGGCGATCAAGTCCGGAGGCCAGGTGATGAAGAATGTCACCGGGCTCGATCTCGTCAAGCCGATGGCCGGTTCCTGGGGAACGCTGGGTTTTATCACGCAAGTGTCGTTCAAGGTGCTGCCCGTTGCACCGACGCAGGCAACGCTGGTGATTTCAGGCGCTGACAGCCATGAGGCCACTGCGCTGATGGCGCGCGCCATGGCGACAAGCTGCGAGGTTTCCGGCGCTGCCCATGTGCCGCAAGCGCTGGCTGCCCGTATTCCCGGCCTTGCACCTTCCGGTTCCGCAACGCTATTGCGCCTCGAAGGTTTTGCCGATGCGCTTGCCGAGCGCATTGCCCGGCTGCGGCCACAATTGAAAGCCCGCCTCGACATGGCAGAACTGGACGCTGACGCTTCGAAGTCCGTCTGGTCGGCGCTGCGCGATGTCACGCCGTTTGCCGATGGCACCCGCTCGCCGGTCTGGAAGATTTCCTGCGCGCCGAGCGCCGGTCACCGGATTGTTGCAGCCATTGAGGCCATGCGCGAAACCGAAGCCTATCTCGATTGGCAGGGCGGTCTCGTCTGGCTGCGGTTTTCCGGTGAACGGCCGGATGCGGCACTGGTTCGCCAGGCGCTGGCCGACAACGGCGGCGGCCATGCAACGCTGGTGCGGGCAACAGAAACCGTACGCCGCCAGACCGATGTGTTCCAGCCGGAGACCCCGGCGCTGACAGCGCTGACCGCCCGGATCCGCGCATCGTTCGACCCCGATGGCGTGTTTGCCAACCGGTGCCAGATCGGGGCATCCGGCATGCGCGCGGCGTAAGGAATCCACCATGCAAACCAACTTCACCGCCGATCAACTCGCCGATCCCGCCGTCGCGGCATCGGAAAAGATCCTGCGCGCCTGCGTCCACTGCGGTTTCTGCACGGCGACCTGCCCCACCTATGTGACGCTCGGCAATGAACTGGATTCGCCGCGTGGCCGCATTTACCTGATCAAGGACATGCTGGAGAACGACCGTCCAGCGGACGAGAAAACGGTGATGCACATCGACCGTTGCCTGTCATGCCTTGCCTGCATGACCACCTGTCCGTCCGGTGTCGACTATATGCATCTGGTCGACCACGCCCGCGTCCATATCGAGAAGACCTACAAGCGGCCATTCTTCAACCGGCTGACGCGCAACGTGCTTGCACTGGTTCTGCCCTATCCGTCGCGGTTCAAGGCGTCACTTTATCTGGCGCGGATGGGCCGGCCATTCGCGCCGATCCTCAAGGCGATCCCGCCACTGAAGAGCTTCGGCGCCATGCTGGATCTGGCTCCATCCAAGATCGCGCCCGCGTCGCCGGTGGCACGGCCGGGCACGCACAAGCCTGAGGGTGCAAAGTCGGGACGCGTTGCGATCCTGACCGGATGCGCGCAGCCGGTTCTCAAGCCGTCGATCAACGAGGCAACCGTGCGCCTGTTGACGCGGCTCGGCGTCGAAGTTGTCGTGCCGCAAGGCGAGGGGTGCTGCGGCGCGCTCGTCCACCACATGGGCCGCGAACACCAGGCCCATGACGATGCACGGCGCAATGTCGATGCGTGGACGCGGGAGATCGACAACGGCGGGCTGGATGCGATCATCGTCACGGCATCCGGTTGCGGCACCACCATCAAGGACTATGGCTGGATGCTGCGCGATGATGCAGAGTATGCGGCGAAGGCGGCACGCGTCAGCGCGCTCGCCAAGGACATCACCGAATACCTTGCGGCCCGCGATCTGCCGGAACCGGCCTTGCGCCCGGGGCTGACGGTCACCTACCATTCGGCCTGCTCAATGCAGCACGGCCAGAAGATCACCGCAGCCCCCAAGACATTGCTGAGGGCCGCCGGGTTCACCGTGAAAGACCCGGCAGAGGGACACCTTTGCTGCGGCTCGGCCGGCACCTACAACATCATGCAGCCTGACATCGCCGGAACGCTGAAGGCGCGCAAGGTCCGCAACATCGAGGCGACGCGGCCCGATCTCATCGCCGCCGGCAATATCGGCTGCATCACCCAGATCGGCTCGGGAACGAAGCTCCCCATCGTCCACACCGTCGAATTGCTGGATTGGGCCTATGGCGGGCCGAAGCCGGAGGGTTGCCCCGCGGCGCGGACGGCGCCGACGCGAACGCCGCTTGGTGAATTGTTGAAGGTCTAGCGCGGCGTGATCGACCGGCGCCAGAGAGCAAAAGGCACGACGATGAAGTACATCGTCACACCGTAAACGGCTGCAGGCATCGCCACAGCCGGAACCGGGTTGTCCGGCGTTGCCATCAGCAAAGCGCCAACGGTTATGCCCAAGGTGGCATTCTGGATACCCGTATCGATCGCGATGGTCGTTGCGCGGGGCACCGAAAGGCCGGCAAGCCGCGACACCAGCACACCGATCGCCAGCATCAGCACGATCAAGGCCACGACGGCGAGGCCGATCACGGCGAAGTTGGCCGTGAACAGTGACCAGTTGACGGCAAGCGCACCGAACACGATCACCCCGAAAAGCACCGCTGCCGCCACGTTGAAGACGGTCTCGACATGCCGGTTGGCCTTGGTGATCTTCCGCAAGACCATTCCGAGCGCCACCGGCAAGACTGTCAACGCCGACATGAGAATGGCGATTTCGGTGACATTGGCGCGCGGCAGGTCGGTGCGGCCAAATCCCGCCACGAACAACGCGATCAGGACCGGCATCGTCACGACGGCGAGCAGGCTTGTGACAGCGGTCAGCGAAACTGAAAGTGCGACGTCACCGCGTGCAAACCGGCTGAGGGCATTGGATGTCGGCCCGCCGGGGCAGAGGCTGAGGATCAACAGCCCCAGCGCCGTGTCAGAGGTCAGCCCGAAAGCAAAAACGATGAACAGGGCCGCGAGCGGCAGGAGGACCATTTGCGCGACGGCGCCCGCCAGAAATGCGCGGGGCGATGCTGCAACTTGACGAAAATCGTCCAGCGTCAGGCCAAGGCCCAACGCTATCATGATTACTACCAGGGCAAGTGGTAGCAACACGGTAATGAGGATATCCAACGCGGCCCCTCGCGATCTGCTCTGCATGAGACAATGCGCCTCGCCAGGAATTGAGGCAAGACCGCTTTGGGCTCCGGATCGCGGGATTTTTTGTCAGAAATGGCAAGACGCGGCAGTGCGCGATTTCCCGGCTGCCGCGTCGTTGAATAGAGCTGCGGTTGCGCCGGATATCAGCGCACGATCACCTTTGTGCCGACTTTCACCCGGTCGTAGAGATCGGCCACATCCTCGTTGCGCATGCGGATGCAACCGGAGGACACCGCACCGCCGATCGTCCAAGGCTGGTTGGTGCCATGGATGCGGTACAGCGTCGATCCGAGATAGAGCGCGCGGGCGCCGAGCGGGTTTTCCGGCCCGCCCTTCATGTGCACGGGCAGGATGCGCCCCTTTTTCTTTTCACGGGCGATCATTTCCGCCGGCGGACGCCAGTCCGGCCATTCCGCTTTGCGGGTGATGGTTTCGGACCCGGTCCAGCCATGGCCTTCCTTGCCGACACCGACGCCATAGCGGCGCGCCATGCCATCGCCCTGGACCAGATAGAGAAAGCGGTCGGACGTATCGATCACGATCGTCCCGGGCTTTTCCGAACCATTGTAGGCAACATTCTGCGGCAGATAGATCGGGTCGATCGGCTTTGTTGCCGGGTTCGCCGGCGACGCCAGCGCCACCTGCTGGCCGGGTGCCGGCAGCGGGCGCGGGGCATAAACGCGACGTTCGCCAACAGGACGG
>JBGSWL010000048.1:0-20019 GCA_041752455.1 Roseitalea sp.
GGTCCGGTTGCCGATGATGCACGCAATGCAGGTGCCCCTGCCGAACGCGTAGCGGGTGCGAACCACAACCCGGCACCAGCGCGGGCCGATGTGGCGGGCAAGGATGGCAAGCGTCCCGGCAAGCCGCGCAAGGCCTTCCGCAGCCGCAAGCCGCGCAGCTTCGCTGCGTAAGGTCCTAGGAACCTAGACAATAAAAACCCGCCGTGTCGCCACGGCGGGTTTTTTGTTTTCGCAGTAGAGAATTATCAGGCCGCGACGAGCCGCTTGGTGTGAAGCAGGCCGTTCTGCGAGCCCTTCAGCGACTTGCCCTTCAGCGATTTGGCGGCGGCAAGCACGGCCAGATCGACCAGCGGCTCGATCACGACGACTGCCATGTAGGCAACGCCGAAGCTCGCAACCGAGGCGGTTGCGCCAAAGCCCTGACCGTAGAAGGCCCAGAACGCGACCCAGGCAACGATGCCACCCTGGAAAGCGGTCGAGAGCGCCAGCGCCTGGCCATAGGTCACATCCACATAGGCGGTGCCCGGCGCAATGATGCGCTTGGCAAGTTCGGCAATCGCAAAGGCCGGAATGACCAGCGTCGTCACGTTGACGAAATACATCGGCAGGTCTGAGGGCGCAAAGAACAGGCCCTGGAGAAGAAGGCCGCCCATCAGCCCGATGGCAGCCGGTCCGGCACCAAGCATCAGCAGCAGTGTCGAGCCGAGGATGAAGTGGACTTCCGACACGCCAGCCGAAAAGTGCGGCAGCAGTTCGAAGAAAACGAGGACGAGGCCTGTCGCCATCACGGAACGCGTCGCAAGGCCGGCGATGCCGCCATCGCGCTTGACCGTGTCATAGGCCATCTTGGCGGTGAGCCCGGCGGCGGCGGCGGCCGTCGCATGGGAGAGGATCAGTTTGGCGCCGTCGACGACGCCCGGTTCGATATGCATGTCAGTCTTCCTTCCTGCACCCGTCGTGCAAAGGTTGTTACACATGATCGGGCAGGTCTCCTGACTCGCGCTTCGTCGCCTGTTGCCGCCTTCCCGGTTTCCCAGTGGCATATGGCAAAGGCTCGGCGCTCACAGTTGCGAGGGCAGTCCCGGATCAGGCCCCCGTCGTTGGGTCAGCCCTACCGTGTTCCCTTTTCATCACCCGCAGCTTGGCTGCAGGCGAACCCGATCTCGGACAAGTTAGACCCGGAATTGACTGGACACAAGCGGGCAAACGGGTTGCACTGTCATACTTTTGCAATGCCCCTCACGGCGGAATGAAACCGCACGAAAACAAAGTGGAGAAAGCGATGAAAACGGTTTTTGCGGCTGCCCTTGCCCTTGCGTCAATGACAGCCCCGGCAACGGCCCAGAGCTGCTATGACCTCTGGTACCAGCGCAATGAAATCTTCGCCGAAAACGGCTTCTGCTTTTCGACCGACCTCGCGCAGCGCACTTTTTCCCAATATTCCTGCTGGACCAAGAATCCTGCCCTGACCAACGGCGAACGTCGTGCCATTGAGCAGATCAAGGCGGAAGAAAAGCGCCGCGGCTGCAAGGTCAACCAGTAGCCGCTACAACCGGCCGGATCGGCCAACGGGAGGGTTTCATGGTTCGAATAGCGTTGTTGATCGTGTTCGCTCTGCTTGGCGCAAGGCACGCACTGGCAGAAATTCCGCAGTTCGCCGCCCAGTGTCCTCTCGGGGTGCGCGTCGACGCCGATGCAAACGGCACGGTCCGGATCAACGGCGACATCGCCGAGGTCCGTATCTTCAACAACAACTACTACGAAGCGCGCCGGGGACCGGTGACCTTTTCGATCAGTCGCGACGCTGGCAGCCGGAACGTTCAGGTCACCTTCACCGGACCCGGCGCGGTCAACGGCGTCTGCCAGGTTCTCTTTGCCGGGAACGGCAGCGGCGGCGGTGGTGGAAACCAGCCAGGATTTCCGCCGCGGCCTGGTGGCGGCGGTGGCGCGCCCAACCCGGATTTCGCGGCGCAGATGTCTCGCGTCGCAGGCCTGTCGCGCGGCGATGTGCTGAACGTCCGCAGCGGCCCCGGCCCGGGCTTTCGCACCATTGGTGCGCTCGCCAACGGAGACCTCGTGCGCAATCTCGGTTGCCGCAACGAGGGTCCCGGTCGCTGGTGCGAAATCCAGATGATGACCGACCTGCGCGAACGCGGATGGGTCAATGCCCGTTTCCTGACCCCGGCGGGTGCCCCGGCCGTTCGCCCACCAGACCGGAACCGCACAGTGCGCGTCCGCTTCGAGCCGGGACGCCTGGCAACCGACATCGTCGATCGCCTTCCAGCCGGTGCGACCGTGTCCTTTGTCCTGAACGCAAGGAACCGCCAGTTCCTGCGGTTCAACATCACTGGAAACAACTCAGGCCTCAGCTACCGTATCCTCAATCCGGACCGCTCGGTGCTCAACGGCCTGATGCCGGCCGGTCGTGAATTCGGCGGCCAGCTTCGCCAGACCGGTGATCACATCATCGAAGTGCGCAACAACAGCGGTTCGCTGCAGCAGTACCGCGCGGTTTTCGTCATCCGCTAGGGAAACGGACGAAAAAGCCCGGCCGCTTGCGCAGCCGGGCAATTCTTCCTTATCGGACCTGCGCCAATCAGGCAGCCTTCGCAGTTTCCGGCCACGGGTTGAAGCGCTCGTAGAAGGTCTCGCCCTTGGCCGCCATGTCGGTCAGGAGGCGCGGCACTTTGAACTGGGCACCGTGCTTCTTGTGCAGTTTCCTGGCGAGCGCCACGAAGTTCGCAACGCCCATCCCGTCAATGTAGGACAAGGTGCCGCCGGTATAGGGCGCAAAGCCGAAGGCGAGGATGGAGCCGACATCGGCTTCGCGCGGATCGGTGACGTGGCCTTCTTCCATGACGCGCGCCGCTTCCAGCGCGATCGTCACCAGCAGGCGCTGCTTCAGTTCGGCAAAGTCCACCTTGTCGGCGTCCTGCTGCGGATAGAGATCCTTAAGGCCGGGCCACAGACGCTTCGGATTGGGCTTGGCCGGATAGTCGTAAAAGCCCTTGCCGTTCTTGCGGCCGCGCCGGTCGTGGGTGTCGACGAGCGTGTCGATCATCTGCATCTGGCGCGGATCGACCGAAGCTTCGCCAAGATCCTTGATCGTCTGGCGCATGATCTTCTGGGCAAGATCAATGGCCGTCTCGTCGATCAGGGCGAGCGGTCCGACCGGCATGCCGACCTGCTTGGCAGCATTTTCGATCATCGCCGCCGGCACGCCTTCGATCAGCATCTGCTGGGCTTCCGACATGTATTTCAGGACGCAGCGGTTCACGTAGAAGCCGCGCGTGTCCTTGACGACAATCGGTGTCTTCTTGATCGCCCGCACATAGTCGAGCGCAACCGCCAACGCCTTGTCCGACGTCTTCTTGCCAAGGATCACCTCGACCAGCATCATCTTGTCGACCGGCGAGAAGAAGTGGATGCCGATGAAGTTCTTCGGTCGCACCGAGTTCTTTGCAAGATCCGAGATCGGGATGGTTGATGTGTTGGAGGCAAAGACCGCAGACGTCGCGAGTACGGCTTCCGCCTGTTCGGTGACGGCCTTCTTGATCCCTGAATCCTCGAATACCGCCTCGATGACGAGGTCACACCCGGCAAGATCGGCATAGTCGGCGCTTGGGGTGATCAGGCCGAGCAGTTCATCCTTCTCCGCCTGCATCCCCTTGCCCTTCTGCATGGCCTTGGTGATCAGGTCGTCCGAATGGGCCTTGCCCTTGTTGGCCGCTTCCAGATCGCGGTCGAGCAGCACCACAGGAATGCCGGCCTTGGCCGTCACATAGGCGATGCCCGCACCCATGAAGCCGGCACCCACGACGCCGATCTTCTTGAACTTGGTCGGCTTGATGCCTTCCGGGCGGCGCGCGCCCTTGTTCAACTCCTGCATGGAGACAAACAGCGAGCGGATCATCGACTGGGCCGCCGTCGTCTGCAGCACATGGGTGAAGTAGCGCTGCTCGACCTTCAACGCCGTATCGAACGGCAGCTGCAGGCCCTCGTAGACGCATTTGACGATCGCTTCGGCGCCCGGATAGTTCATGTTGGTTTCCCGGCGAAGGATCGCCGAAGCCGCGGGCCAGACGTTGGCGCCTGCGGGCGAATAGATCGCACCGCCTGGCAGCTTGAAGCCTTTTTCGTCCCACGGCTGCACGGGCTTGAGCCCGTCGAGGATCATCTTCTTTGCCGCCGTGATGAGGTCATCAGCCGGCACGACCTGATGGATCAGGCCCATCGCCCGTGCGCGCGAGGCGGTCAGGGTCTGGCCAGTCGTCATCATCTGCAGGGCATCCTGCTGGTTGGTCAGGCGCGGAACGCGCTGGGTGCCACCGGCGCCGGGGAAGATGCCGATCTTGACTTCCGGCAGCGCAATCTTGACTGCGTCGGCATCCGCGGCGACCCGGCCATGGCAGGCTAGTGCCAGTTCAGTTGCCCCGCCCATGCAGGTGCCGTTGATCGCGGCAACCCACGCCTTGCCGCAAGTCTCGAGCTTGCGCCAAAGCCAGCTCATCCGGCCGGCCAGATCAAACAGCAGCTTGGTGGCCTCGGCCGGATCCTTGGCGCGGGCTTCCTTCAGGATCGCGCCCATGGCGTTCAGCATGGTGATGTCGGCGCCGCCCGAAAACGAGTCCTTCTTGCCGGAGGTGAAGACGGCGCCCTTGATCGCTGCGTCAGCGACGACGGCATCGACGATGGCATCGATTTCGTCCATTGCCTCGGCCGTGAACACGTTCATCGAACGGCCCGGCATGTCCCAGGTCACGAGCGCAATACCGTCGGCATCGGTGTCTACGGTGAAGTTTGTGTAGGTCATTTGGTCTCTCCCTGTTTCCCACCTCCCCCTTGAGGGGAGGTCGGCGACTGGCTTGCGCAGCAAGACAGAGCCGGGTGGGGGTGAATCTCGAATGTCGTTACCAGTTTGACCCCCACCCGATCAGCCACGGCCTTCGGCCTCGCTTCTCGTGCCTCCCCTCAAGGGGGAGGCGGGGGCACTGCACATCAAACCCGCTCGATGATCGTGGCCGTGCCCATGCCGGCGCCGATGCACAGCGTCACCAGCGCGGTGTTGAGATCGCGGCGCTCCAGTTCGTCAAGCACCGTGCCGAGGATCATCGCGCCTGTCGCGCCGAGCGGATGGCCCATGGCGATGGCGCCGCCTGCGACATTCATCTTGGCATGGTCGACGTCGAACGCCTGCATGAAGCGCAGCACCACCGAGGCGAACGCCTCGTTGAGCTCGAACAGGTCGATATCGGCAATCGTCATTTTCGCGTTTTTGAGCAGCTTCTCGGTGACATCCACCGGGCCGGTCAGCATCAGCGCCGGTTCCGAACCGATATTGGCGAACGCTTTGATCTTCGCGCGCGGTGCGCGGCCGATCACCTTGGCGGCCTTCTTGGAGCCGAGCAGAACGGCGGCGGCGCCATCGACGATGCCCGACGAATTGCCGGCATGGTGGATGTAGTTGATCGCCTCGATTTCCGGATGGGCGAAGATGCCGACGGCTTCGAAGCCGCCCATCTGGCCCGGCATCACGAAGGAGGGATTCAGCGAGGCCAGCGACTGCATGTCGGTTGACGGGCGCATGTGCTCGTCGCGGTCGAGGATCGTCATGCCGTTGATGTCCTTGACCGGCACCACGGAGTTCTTGAAGTGGCCTTTTTCCCAGCTCGCTGCAGCGCGCTTCTGGCTTTCGACCGCATAGGCGTCCACATCGTCACGGGTAAAGCCGTACTTCGTCGCGATCAGGTCGGCCGATACGCCCTGCGGCATGAAGAAGGCCGGAATGTTGACCGACGGGTCCATGTACCAGGCACCGCCCGACGCGCCCATGCCGACGCGGCTCATCGATTCGACGCCGCCGGCGATGACGATGTCGTCCGCACCCTGCGCAATCTTGGCGGCAGCAAAGTTGATGGCATCGAGACCGGACGCGCAGAAGCGGTTGATCTGGATGCCCGGCGCCTGTGTTGCATAGCCGGCTTCAAACACTGCGGCGCGAGCGATATCGCCGCCCGCTTCATAGACAGGATCGACGCAGCCGAGGATGACATCATCGACCTTGGAAGTGTCGAGATGGTTGCGATCCCGCAGGGCCGACAAGGTGTGGGCGGCAAGGCGGGGGGTCGGCACTTCGTGCAGGCTCCCGTCTTTTTTGCCGCGGCCGCGCGGCGTGCGCACGGCGTCGTAAATGAAGGCATCAGCCATGGTGGTTCACTCCCGTCGTTTGTTGTCTTTGCTGGTGTGTCTTTGGGTCAGGCAGTGGCGGTTTGCGGCTCCATGCCGGACGGCAGGAGGTCCTCGGAGTACTTGAAGCCGGCAAGCGCCTTGATCTGGTCCAGCCAGACCGGAATATTCGGCGTTTCGTCAAACGTGATGCCGATCTGCTCGGGCCAGTGCAGATAGCCCTGGCAGGCCAGATCCGCGATCGTGCAACGGCCGCCGACCAGCCAACCCGTGTCGGCCAGCGCTGCATCGACGACCTTGAGCGCGTTCAACACGCGGCCATGCAAGAACTCGGTGTCAGCGCCTTCCGGGCGCTTGGCAAACCGCCGCAGGAACCGCAGCGGCCCGGCATAACCGGACACTTTCTGGCTATCAAACAGCAGCCAGCGCATCACGTCATACTCTTCCGCTTCGGTCTGCGGACCGAAGGTGGCGAAGTGCCTGGAAAGATAGCTGAGGCACGCGCCCGACTGGGTCACCGTGAAGTCACCGTCTGCGCGATGATGGACGAGGACGGGCGCTTCGCCCATCACGTTCAGGGTGCGGTATTCCGGCTTGCGTGTTTCACCGGAAAAGAAGGCTATGCGCTGGCAGTTCCAGTCGGCGCCATTGAGTTGCAGCATCAACGCCACCTTGTAGGCGTTGCCGCTCTCGTGAAAGCCGTGAAGTGTGAAGTCGGTCATTGTGTCTCCTACCTCCCCCTTGTGGGGAGGTCGGAAAAGCAAGCGCA
This sequence comes from Roseitalea sp., assembly GCA_041752455.1. Classification (GTDB taxonomy): domain Bacteria; phylum Pseudomonadota; class Alphaproteobacteria; order Rhizobiales; family Rhizobiaceae; genus JBGSWL01. Next base: position 6,956 of record JBGSWL010000048.1, read on the forward strand.
GCGCCGCTTTTCCGGGTGGGGGTAAGGTTCTTGCCCGGTGCGGAATGGACCCCCACCCGGCATTGCCTCGCTACACTCGGCAATTGCCGACCTCCCCACAAGGGGGAGGTAGCCGCGTTGTCAGAACGCGTCGTGCGGGATCGCCATCATCGAATCCGCGCCGGTCGAAATCCGCGCCAGATGCGCAGATGTCTCCGGCATCACGCGCTCGAAGAAGAACCGCGCCGTTGCCAGCTTGTTGTCGAGATAACGTGCATCGCCATTGGCGCCCGCCGCAAGCTTTTCCTGTGCAGCCTTGGCTTGCAGGCCCCACATGTAACCAAGCGCCACAAGACCGAAGAGGTGCATGTAGTCGTGGCTGCCGGCACCTGCATTGTCCGGTTTGGCCATTGCGTTCTGCACGAACCACATCGTCGCCTGCTGCAGGTCGTTGAGGCCCTTCTTGAGGTGCTTGGTGTAGAACGACAGCGCTTCGTTGCCGCGGTTTTCCTCGCAGAAGCCACCGACTTCTGCAAAAAACGCCTGGATCGCGCGCCCCCCGTTCATCGGCAGTTTGCGGCCGACAAGGTCGAGCGCCTGAATGCCGTTGGCGCCCTCATAGATCATGGCAATGCGCGCATCGCGCACATACTGACTCATGCCCCATTCCTCGATGTAGCCGTGGCCGCCATACATCTGCTGGGCCATGACCGCATGCTCGAAACCCTTGTCAGTGAGCACGCCTTTGATGACCGGGGTCAAAAGGCCCATCATCTCCTCGGAAAGGTCGCGCTCTTTCTCGTCCTCGCCGCGGTGCGCAACGTCGGATTTCAAGGCCGCCCACAGGGCAAACGCGCGACCCGCCTCGTTGAAGGCGCGGATCGTCATCAGGTTGCGACGCACATCCGGGTGGACGATGATCGGGTCAGCCTTCTTTTCGGGGAACTTGACACCGGACAGCGAGCGGCCTTGGACGCGTTCCTTGGCGTAGATGACGGCGTTCTGGTAGGCGATTTCGCCCATGGCGAGACCCTGCAGGCCGACACCGAGCCGCGCTTCGTTCATCATCACGAACATCGCCTTGAGGCCCTTGTGCTCCTCGCCGATGAGGTAGCCGGTCGCCTCGTCATAGTTCATGACGCAGGTCGCGTTCCCATGGATGCCCATCTTCTCTTCGATGGAGCCGCACGACACGCCGTTCTTTGCGCCAACCGTGCCGTCTGCCTCGACGATGAACTTCGGCACGATGAAGAGCGATATCCCCTTCACACCCTCCGGTGCGCCTTCGATGCGCGCCAGAACCAGGTGGATGATGTTTTCGGCCATGTCGTGCTCACCGGCCGAGATGAAGATCTTCTGACCGGAAATCTTGTGGGAGCCGTCACCCTGCGGCACCGCCTTTGTGCGGAGCAGCCCGAGGTCCGTACCGCAATGCGGCTCGGTCAGATTCATCGTGCCGGTCCAGGCACCTTCGCACATCTTGGGCAGGAACAAGGCCTTCTGCTCGGCTGAACCATGCACATAGATCGCCGCCATCGCGCCCTGCGTCAGGCCGGGATACATCATCAACGCCATGTTGGCTGACGAGAAATATTCACCGACTGCCGTGTGCAACGTGTACGGCAAGCCCTGACCGCCATATTCCGGATCGAAGGCAAGACCCATCCAGCCACCGGCCTTGAATTGCTCGTAAGCATCGCGGAAACCTTCGGGTGTGGTCACCGAACCGTCCGGGTGGCGTATGCAACCCTGCTGGTCGCCAACCTGGTTGAGCGGGAAGAACACTTCCTCGGCAAACCGCGCACCTTCGCGCAAGACCGCCTCTACAATGTCGGGCGTCGCATCCGCAAAGCCGGGCAGGTTGTTGAATTTCTCGTATTTCAGGACGTCGTTGAGAATGAACAGCGTGTCTTCGACGGGCGCGGTGTAGCTCGGCATGGGGCCTCCTCCAGATGGTCGGGCGCAACCGCACTCCACAGCCTGCGCCATTCATGACGGGGACTAACAAATTTTGACGTTTGCGTAAACGTCAAAATTGCGTGACCGTTCGTTCCGGTTCGTCAGATGTCCACAAGTCAATGGAAAACGCCCCGAGTCATTGCTGGCTCGAGGCGTTGAATTGATATGGAAAGATTGGAGACTTGGCCGGTTCAGCCCTTGGTGTTTGCAATCATGACGCGCAGCTTCTCCACCGTCCCCTCAAGTTCGGTGATTGCCGCATCGATCTTGGCACGCTCATTCTTGAGGATACCGAGCTGCACCTCACCCTTTTCAACCGAGACTTCCATCTGCCGGATGTTGTTGCCGCTCGGATCGTACAGTTCGAGGATTTCCCGAATGTCCGTCAGCGAAAAACCGACGCGCTTGCCAAGCAAGATGATCCGGAGACGGGCTCGGTCAGCCCGGGAGTAAAGGCGTGTATTGCCGACACGGCGTGGAGAGATGAGGCCCTTGTCCTCGTAGAACCTGAGGGTGCGCAGGGTCACGTCGAATTCTGACGCAAGTTCACCGATCCGATAAGCGCGGTCACCTTCGAAATCGTGCAATTCAGCTTTCAAATTGATCATGGGTATCTCATGCAATCGTCTGATTTCAGCGGTGCATCTGGCATCGACATCGAATCGACCGAGCCCCGCGACGCTCCTTCGCGTCGTTTTGAACCCAGTCAGATCAAAGCGGCAGCCCCCACCGTGAGACCGGCATTACGGTTTCATCATCGCCACTGACAAGTGACGTGGTGTTACGCGAGCGTTACATCCTTAGCAACCTTGGATTTCAAAGGAGGGTCGTTGAGGCAAGCGCAGCAAAAGCACGGCGGTTAACGGGTTATTTACCCTGTTCGTAAAAAAGTTAACGCGAAGGACCGGTTGCTTCGCGGCCGGCTTATCTTGGTTGGTTCAACACCCATGCACCCGGACGCGGGGCAGGTTCAGGAAAGCGGCAACACATGCGCAACCGTTCACAGACTTCGGAACGCGATGGCACAACTGGCGATACTTTGAAACGGTTGCATGATGCCCTTGGCGCACTGGAGGCCAGGGTTGGAACCCGAGCACCGCAGCCTTCGCCGCAGCCGCGTATCGGAGAGGCCGAAGCGATCAGGGCGCGGATGGCAGCACTGGACGGTGAAGCAAAGCGCACAGGACAGTTGCGCGACGAGCTTTCGCGGCTGCGCCGTGACGTGGACCGGCAAATGGATGCCCCCGTGGCCGGATTTGACGAGATCCGCAATGAACTTCGTGCGATGCGCGCCGGCTCGGGCGATGTCGGCATTCTGCGCTCCGAGATCGAGCAGCTGAAGGGCGTTGTCACATCGTTGGCGCGCGAAGAATCGATCCGCGAACTCAACGACCGCTGGTCGGTGATCGAACGCGAAATCGCCGGCATGCCGGATGCCATCGGCAATTCGCTTGGAAATACACTTGGTCATAAGCTCAGCAACCAGCTGGGAGCGACGTTGGGTGCCAGCCTGGCCGAAAAGCTTGCCACCCACGATGACCTTGTCGAGCTGGCAGGGCGGCTGGATACGGTCCATGAAGCGGTTCGGCGGCTGCCCGACCACTGGCACACAGGCGAGATCGAAAACCAGTTGCGGATGCTGGCCACGGCTGTTGAACATCTCGCCGGCCAGTCCATGCAGCCGACAACGGTGCAGCTGGATACCGTCGAGGATCGCCTTGATGAGATCAGCCGCGCCATCGCAACGCTCTCGATCCCTGTTGCTCCGGCGGTTCCCGCCGTTGGTATCGACGCCATCGAGCGGTTGGAGGCCCGTATGGCCGCCCTTGGTCGACAGATCGACGATGGTCGTCAGCCGGTGGAATTTCCGCAAATACCCGACTATCGCGACCACCTGAACGCGATCATGGCGCGGATCGAGCACATTGCGAAATCCGATGCCAAGCGCAACGAAGCGCCGGCCGTGGCGGGCTTTCCGACGGAATTGATGGACGGCTTTGCCGGACGGCTCGACGATATCGCGCTCGCCGTTGAAGAAATCGCCCATATGCAGAACAAGGGCGAGGGTGTCGATGCCGGTATCATGCTGGCCGATCTGGAAGATCGCTTCGAAGCGATCGCCGCAAGGCTTTCCGCCGGTACGGAAACCGCCCGCCGCACAACTGAAGTCGCGCTAACCTCGCTTGACTCCCGCATGGAAGAACTGGCCCGTCGCATCGACGAGACGGGACGCGAGCAGCAGGCGGTTCCGTCCATCGCCAACCTTGAGGAACGGCTTGAGGAAATCGCCGCCATGCTGTCGTCGGGTCCTGCCCCTCACGCATCCACGCCGGGGTTTGATCTTGAAAGGCTCGAACAGCGCCTCGAGCAACTGGCGAGCGGGATTGCCCCGGTCACACATCAGGCGATTGACGAGGAAGCGATCATTGCTGCGGCTCGCTCTGCCGCCGAAGAGGTGGTGGCACGGGTAAAGGCCGGCGGGCTCGACATGCCGGATGCACTCGCTGATCTGACTGACGATCTGCGCGCGCTCGAAGACCTCGCCCGCGACACGGACACCCGCAACAGCCGGACCTTCGAGGCCATCCATGACACGCTCCTGAAGGTTGTCGATCATCTCGCCAGCCTCGAGGACAGCGTATCCGGCATGCGTGCCCCAGCGGCGATGAATGCGCCGGCGATGGCCGCACCTGCTTTCGCGGCGCCTCGCATGGATGCGCCGAGGTTCAGCGAAACTGCCCGGCCTGTTGTCGACCGGTCGGATGACTTTTCCCCCGAGCCGGCCAAGGTCATGCCAGCGGCAAAGGTGCAGGTCGCCGATGCCCCGTCGATCGAGACCGAACTCATGGCGGCGATTCGCCATACATCGGCAACGCCGACCCCGGCGGAGGCCGCCGCCAATGCGGCGTTTGCAGCGCTGCATGTCGCAGGCACGACCGAGCGTTCCGAAGCTTTCGCCAAGCCTAAGCGCAAGGCATCCATTCTTGAGGCGGTCACGCGCCGCTTGTCGCGCAACGCGGCACCGGCAAACGCAACGGAGGCAGCGCAAACGACTGCCAACATGGCGCACGATCCGCGTGAGGTGCCGGTCACCGACGATTTGCCGATCGAGCCCGGTGCCGACCAGATGGCGCTCGCCGATATCATGGCGCGTGTACGTGCCGAACGTGCAGCGCCGCGCAACCAGTCCGAAGACCCCTCCGCCAAAGGCTCCGGCGTTTCAGACAGCGATGTCGGTCGCTCCGACTTCATCGCGGCTGCACGGCGCGCTGCAAAGGCCGCAGCCGCGGATGCATCGATCGGTGATCGTGCGTCAGGTCGTGGCAAAGCCAACCGTGGCAAGACTGCCGCAGGCGCGCCGCCCAGCGGGCGCAAGTTTTCGATCGGCCGCAAGCCGCTGCTGATGGGCGCCGGCGCGATCCTTCTGGCTTTGCTTGCCTTGCCATTGGTCCGCGGCTTCCTGGCACCGGCTCCGATCCAGACGAGCCTTGAAACATCTGCCCCGGCTGCCATTATTGAGCAGGCGCCGAGCATTGCCGCGGTCACACCCGATACGCCTCGTCTTGCAGTCGACAGCGAAGCGCCCGAGGCGGCGATGTCGGCCCCGATGTCCGCCGAAACCGACCTGACAACCGGAGCCCCTGCCGTTGAAAGCGACGCTGCATCCGAGGCCAGTCTCGCGGTTGCTCCGGAATCCACCATCGATCAGGGCCTTGAGGAGGTGCCGGAAGCGGCAGGTCCTGCTGCCTTGCGTGAAGCAGCAGCAGCGGGCGACCCGCTCGCGCTCTATGTGGTTGCTGAGAACCTGACGGCAGGCACCAATGGCAATGCCGCCGGCGACCTCGGTGCGGCACTCACCTGGTATGAGCGCTCGGCCGAACTCGGGTTTGCCCCGGCCCAATACCGCGCCGGCAACTTCCATGAGAAGGGCTTCGGCACGCCGCGTGATGTGGAGACCGCCAAGACCTGGTACCAGTTGGCCGCCGAACAGGGCAACGCCAGCGCCATGCACAATCTGGCCGTGCTGTTTGCCTCTGGCGTAGACGGTCAGCCGGATTACGATTCGGCAGCGCGCTGGTTCATGAGTGCCGCGGAACTCGGCGTCCGCGACAGCCAGTTCAACCTCGGCATCTTGGCAGCAAAGGGTGAAGGCACAGCGCAGGATCTGGCCGAATCCTACAAATGGTTTGCGCTTGCCGCAAAGAGCGGTGACACTGACGCTGCCGCCAAGCGCGATGAAGTGGCAGCCGTGCTTCGCCCCGATCAGCTGGAAATGGCGCGCGGCGCTGTCGAACTGTGGCGCGTCAAGCCGATTGCGCAAGACGTCAACACCGTCACCGTTCCAGACGAATGGCGCACCGACAGTGCCCGCACGGCTTCGGCTCCGCCGCTATCACCGGAAGACATGAAGAAAGCCGTGAGCAACATCCAGGCCATCCTCAATGCAAACGGCTACGACGCCGGCTCGGTCGATGGTGTGATGGGTCAGAAAACCCGCGACGCGATCCGCGCCTTCCAAGCGGAGAACGGTCTTCCAGTGACGGGCGATGTCGATCAGGCCCTTGGCGAAAAACTGCTCGAATTGGCAAAGAAAGCCCCTTGAACACACAAATTGCACTGACGTCATCGGCACTTCGCATTTGACTTGCAAGGATTGGCGGGCGCAAGAAAGACCGGCGTTGCCCGGCAGACAACCGCGGCGCGTGTTTGGCTGAACCCGGAGTGACGCGTGGCCTTTTACCTGCCGATTGCCGAAATGTCGGCAAATCTCCTGGTCCTTTTGGCCATGGGTGCGGCGGTCGGCTTCCTGTCGGGCATGTTCGGCGTCGGCGGCGGATTTCTGATCACGCCGCTGCTGATCTTCTACAACATTCCTCCGGCGGTTGCGGTGGCGACCGGTGCAAACCAGATCGTTGCCTCGTCGGTCTCCGGTGTCCTCAGCCACATCAAGCGCAAGGGCGTTGATTTCAAGCTGGGCACCGTGCTGCTGCTCGGGGGCGTCGCCGGTTCTATGGTCGGCATCTGGATCTACACCAAGCTTCTGGCCATGGGCCAACTCGATCTGATCATCTCGGTTCTCTACGTCGTCTTTCTCGGCGCTGTCGGCGGCCTGATGCTCAATGAGAGCCTGCGGGCGATGCGCCGCGCCAAGGCAGGCACCCCACAATCGCTGCGCCGTCCCGGTCAGCACAACTGGGTCCACAAACTGCCGTTCAAGATGCGCTTCAAGCAGTCGCGTCTCTACGTCAGCGTCATTCCCGTGCTGTTGCTTGGTGCTGTCATCGGAATGCTCGCCTCGATCATGGGCGTTGGCGGCGGGTTCATCATGGTTCCAGCGATGATCTATCTGCTCAAGGTTCCGACCAACGTCGTGATCGGCACTTCGCTGTTCCAGATCATCTTTGTCGCCGCGTTCACGACCGTGGTTCAGGCGGTCACCAACCAGACCGTGGATGTCGTGCTGGCGCTGCTGCTGATGATCGGCGGGGTTGCGGGGGCCCAGTACGGCGCCAAGGTCGGTCAGCGCATGCGCGGCGATCAGTTGCGCGCACTTCTGGCCCTTTTGGTTCTGGCGGTCGCGCTGCGCCTTGGCTATGCGCTGTTCGTGGCTCCGGATGATCTTTATACCCTCGGACCGGCGGCGCTGTCATGATGAGGCTGCTTCTGACCACATATGTCGTGCTCGGTGCCCTGTGGGCTGTGCCGGCCGTGGCGCAGGAATCAGCACCCGCTGCCCCCGCCGCAGTCGAAGCGCCGGCCGAGCCGTTGCCGCCGCCGCCGGTTGCCGTCGAGCCCCAGCGTCTTCCCGAACGCATCGAGATCGGTCTCTCCAAGGAAACCGTCGAGATCACCAGCAACTTTTCCGGCGAAGCGTTGACGATTTTCGGCGCCGTCGACAATGCCGATCCGCTGATCCAGCGGCAGGGGCGCTACGATATTTTCCTGATCCTCGAGGGACCGACCGCCGATCTGGTCGCCCGCCGCAAGGGGCGGGTCTTTGGCGTCTGGATGACGGTCGAAAACCAGCCCTTCGACAATCTGCCGCTGTCGTACCTGATCGCCTCGACGCGACTGCCGCAGGACATCACCAACCTCAATGCGCTGGCACGCCTGTCGCTTGGCGTCGGCCAGATCCGGATTCAGCCGGACAGGGACAAGCCGCAGTCGCCGCAACTGGATGAATTCATTGCGCAGGTGCGTGCCTTGAAGGAACGGACCGGGCTTTATGCGGAATTCACCAGCGGCGTGCGCTTTGTCTCCCAGTCGCTGTTTCGCGCCGAACTGCGCCTTCCCACCAATGTGCCGCTCGGCAATCACCGTGCGCGCGCCTATCTGTTCCGCTCCGGCGAACTTGTCGCCCAGACCGAGGCACCGCTTCGGATTGCAAAAGCCGGCCTTGAATTCCAGATTTCCGCCTTTGCGCGAAACCAGTCGCTCGCCTATGGCTTGTTATCAGTCTTGGCGGCGTTCGTGATCGGCTGGCTCGGCCGCATCCTGTTCCGCCGGGATTGAACGGCTTGCGCCTGTCAGTAGCCGGCAAACAAGAGTGCAAAAACACAAGTGAAGAACAAGAAAACCGCCGTGAATGAAGACCGCAAGACTGGATGGGCGCTGGCAATTGCCGGGTTCCTGCCTTTTGCCGCCGGAACGCTGGCGGCTTATTTGCCGTTGGAGCCGATCCTTGCCGCGCGCATTGGCTTTGCGACAATGGCCTATGGCGCGGTTATCCTTTCGTTTCTCGGCGGCATTCGCTGGGGGTTGGCGCTGACGGGTCAGCCCGGCCCCGTGATGGCGCGCGACCTCGGTCTGTCGGTGTTTCCGTCACTCTGGGGCTGGGCAGCATTTCTTCTGGGAGGCATGGGCGGCGTATTGATGCTGGCGCTCGGCTTTGCCGCGATGGGAGCGTGGGACCATGGCCTCGCCGAGGACCCGCGCGTGTCCGCCTGGTTCGTCACCTTGCGGCGCGTCTTGTCGGTTCTCGTCACCGGCTCCATGCTTGCCATTGCAGCGTCGTTTGCCGTCTGACCGGCAACCGATCAGCCGGCGAGGTCGCGCGCGGCGATCGGATAGACCCGGTCGGTACCAAGCATGTAGGCAATCAGATCCGCACGACGGAAATGATGGATGACCTCACGCTCGCGGATGTTCATGCCACCTGTGAAGACACCGAAGGCCGGCATGATCATTCTCACACCATCGGAAGCAAAGCAGGCGCGTCGCACCATCTTGCCTTTGGCCGCAAGGATCGCCGCCGGGTGATAGTGCCCCGAGATTTCCGGCATGGTGCAGGCGGGATCGGCGATATGACGCAGCGTCACGCCAGACAGGGCAAACATGTCGACACTCGTTCCGGGCAAATGATGATGCGGCGCCGGGTCGTGGTTGCCCGTCACCCAGATAATGTCGCGACCGCGCGCCAGCGCGGCGATGGCTGATGATGTTTGCGCATCGATTTTCTGGCTCGCTCGCTCATCGTGAAAGCTGTCGCCGAGGCTGACGATCATCGCCGGGTCATGCTTGGCGACCAGGGCCGAGAGGCGCGCGAGCGTTGCTGCGGTGTCATAGGGCGGCAGGAACACGCCGCGTCGGGCAAACGATGCGCCTTTTTCCAGATGCAGGTCCGAAACCACCATCACCCGGGCCTCGGCAAAAATCAGCACACCGCCCGGATCGAGCAGCACGCTTTGGCCGCCGATCAAGGTTTCAAGGCATGCGCCCGCCGTCATCTGTTCGGGTCCTTTCAGGGCCGGCCGCATGTCAATTCCCGTCCTCGTTCCAATCGTCACCCATCGCCTCGCGCACCAGATCGCCGGCTGACATCGCATATTGCGCCATCAGGTCATCGCCGGTGGCCGCAGATGTCACCGGCTCCTTGCCGATTTCCAGCATCACCGGGACCGCCAGCGGCGAAATGCGCTCCAGCGGCTTATGCACGATTCGCCCGGCGATCCGCAGCAAGAGATCGTTGAGGCGCGCCACATCCAGAAGGCCCGCGCGCGCATCGTGCCGGGTCGCCTCCATCAGGATATGCCCGGGATCGTGCTGGCGCAGCACATCGTAGATGAGGTCGGCCGAAACCGTCACCTGGCGGCCGGTCTTTTCCTTGCCCGGATGGCGTTTGTCGATCAGCCCGGCAATCAGCGCGCAGTACCGGAAGGTCCGTTTGAAAACAAAACTCTCGTCGAGCCACGCCTCAAGGTCATCGCCGAGCATGTCCGCATCGAACAGGCTGGCGAGCGGCATCGATCCGTCGCGGATCATCGCGCTCATGTCCTTCAGGCCCCAGATCGAGATCGCATAGTCCGAGACGACATAGCCGATCGGCCTTGCGCCGGCGCGCTCCATCCGCCGGGTCAGAAGCATGCAGAGCGTCTGGTGCGCCAGCTTGCCCTCGAACGGATAGGCGACCATGTAGAAGCGGTTGCCACGCGGAAACGTCTCCACCAACATCTCGTTTGGGCCGGGAATGACCGACTTGATCTTCTGCATCGCCAGCCAGTCGCGCACCTGATCGGGAAGGCGCTTCCACTGGTCCGGATCGGACAGCATCTTGCGCACTTGCGCTGACAGATACGTCGTCGTCGGAAACTTGCCGCCCGCATAATAGGGCACCTTGGCTTCAAGGTTCGGCGACAGGGATACGAGGCACTCGGTCTCGCGGATGCCCTCGAAGCGCAGCACCTTGCCACCGAAGAGAAACGTGTCACCGGGCGCCAGCGTCTCCAGAAACAGTTCCTCGATCTTGCCGAGCACGCGCCCGCCGCGCGCATTGGCCGCCGCGCCCCGCCGCGTCAGGCGCACCGACAGCACCGGCGCTTCGATGATGGTGCCGGAATTCAATCGGTATTGCTGGGCGACATCCGGATGGCTGATCCGCCACAGCCCGTCCTTGTTGAGCCGGATGCGGGCATGGCGCTCATAGGCCCGAAGCGCGTAGCCGCCGGTCGCCACAAAATCGACAGCCCGGTCGAAGGTCTCGCGGTCGAGGTGCCTGTACGGTGCGGCGCTGCATATCTCTTGATAGAGCGCGTCGGCCTTGAACGGCTCGGCGCAGGCCATGCCGAGAATGTGCTGGCAGAGCACGTCCAGTGCGCCGGTACCGATTGGCGGGGTATCCTGCGCGCCGAGATAATTGGCGTCGAGCGCCGCCTGGCATTCCATCACCTCGAACCGGTTGGCCGGCACGAGGATCGCCTTGGACGCTTCGTCCATGCGGTGGTTGGCGCGGCCGATGCGCTGGGCGAGACGGCTTGCGCCCTTGGGTGATCCCACATGGACTACGAGGTCCACATCGCCCCAGTCGATGCCGAGATCGAGCGTCGAGGTGGCGACCACCGCCCGCAGGCGATTGGCCGCCATCGCGGTTTCCACCTTGCGGCGTTGGCTGACATCCAGCGACCCGTGATGCAGCGCGATCGGCAGGTTGTCCTCGTTGATCGTCCACAGTTCCTGGAACAGCAGTTCCGCCTGGCTGCGCGTGTTGACGAAAATCAGCGTCGTGCGGTGCGCCTTGATGGCCGCCATCACCTCCGGCATCGCATGGCGGGCAAAGTGCCCCGACCACGGAACCCGCGCTTCCGATTGCAGGATCGCGATGTCCGGCTTGGCGCCGCCGGTGACTTCGACGAAATCCGACATGCGATCCTCGCCCGGCAGCTGTCCGACCAGCCAACGGCGCAGTTCATCCGGCTCGGCAACCGTGGCCGACAGGCCGATGGCACGAAGCGCCGGCCGGTAGCGGCGAAGGCGCGCAATCGCCAGCGCCAGCAGATGCCCGCGTTTGGAGGTGACCAGCGAATGCAATTCGTCGAGCACCAGGAACTGCAGGTCGCCGAAGAACCGCTCCGCATCCTTGTGGCTGAGCAGCAGCGAAAGCTGTTCCGGCGTCGTCAGCAGGACGTCGGGCGGCACCAGTTTCTGGCGTTGGCGCTTGGCCTGCGGCGTGTCGCCGGTGCGCGTCTCGATGGTGACCGGCAGTCGCATTTCGTCGACCGGGCGCGACAGGTTGCGCTCGATGTCGACCGCCAGCGCCTTCAGCGGCGAAATGTAGAGCGTGTGAATGCCTGGGCGCACCACTCCCGGCTTGAGCGGTCCGCGCTCTGCAAGTTCGGTGAGTGCCGGCAGGAACCCGGCCAGCGTCTTGCCGGCTCCGGTCGGTGCGACCAGCAGTGTCGAGCGCCCGGCCTGCGCCCGCGCCAGAAGGTCAAGCTGATGGGCCCGTGGCTGCCAGCCGCGCATGGCAAACCAGCCGGCAAATGGCTCCGGCAGGTGCACGCTCGCGGCGATGCGGCTTTCAAGTGTCTGATCAGCAATGCTCACGGACCCAATCTAGGGGCGGCGGCACAAAAAGTGAACAGGAAGTTCTGCGGACAAGGGCGGTTTTTCGCGACGATCAGGCGGCGCGCGCCGTGACCACCAGTCCGGCGATTTGCCTCGCGCCATCACGGCGAAGCACGGCCTCGGCGATGCTGACCATGTCGAACCCTGCTGCCTGCAGCGCACGGCTCACATAGTTGGAGCCATGCGCATAGCGCAGCGACGCCTGCACCTGCCAGTCGGTATCGGTGCCGGACTCTTCCACCGTGAACGCAAACAATCCGCCCGCCTTGAGCCTTTGGCGAACCGCCGCAAAGATCGGCGCCAGATCACCGAGATAGATCAGCACATCGGCGGCCACGACGAGATCGACGGGCATTGCATCCGGTATTGCAACGGCAATGTCACCCTTGACCAGAAGGTCGTAGATCCCCTTGGCCTGCGCTTGCGCCAGCATTCCGGCTGACAGGTCGATGCCTTCGAGAAACCTGACGAGCGGGCGAAGGCGCTCCCCCATAAGGCCGGTGCCGCAGCCAAGATCAAGGCCATGGCGGAAGGTCGGTGGCGCCGCGTCCGGCGCGACAATCGCCGCCAAAAGCAGGTCCGGCGCTTGGTAGCCGAGCCGTTCGACCAGCGCCTTGTCGAAGCGCGGCGCATAGTCATCGAACAGGCTTTCGACATAAGCGGGCGGCGCAGCAGGCGGCGTGAGGGCCGCACCGAGGCGGGCGAGCTGGAGCTCAGCACCGAAGGCATCGGCCGGATCGGCGGCCAGCACATCCCGCCAAAGGCCGGCCGCACCCTGCGCATCG
>JBGSWL010000049.1:0-12160 GCA_041752455.1 Roseitalea sp.
GGCCGGGCAATGGCTGGCGCCTTGGCTCGCCGGCCTTACCAGCTTTCGCGGGCTTTCCGCCGATGCGGTCTGTGATGCGCTGATCGCGCGGGCGGGGCTCTCATCGCCCCGTGAACTGGACCGGTTGCTGCCGGAGTATTTCGAAGCGCCGACCGGCACCCGTGTCCGCCTCGATTATGGCTCGACAGGGCAGGCGCCGGTGCTGCGCATCAGGGTGCAGGAATTGTTCGGGACGGCGCGCCATCCGGCGATCCTTGATGGTGCCGTGCCGTTGACCGTCGAACTCCTGTCGCCGGCGATGCGGCCGATCCAGCGGACAACGGATTTGCCGGCGTTCTGGTCGGGGAGTTGGCGCGATGTGCGCGCCGACATGCGCGGGCGCTATCCCCGCCACGAATGGCCGGAGGATCCGGCCAATGCCGCCCCGACGCGCCGGACAAAGCCGCGCTGAATGAGGCAAGATGCCACGGTCTGCTTTGCGCAACACCGCCGAAAGCCATATAAGCGGCCATGGATCAAATCGCGACCACTGCCCAGACCCTGACGACGGCAGAAGACATAGAGACGGACCGGCGCGAGCGGCGGCAATTGCGCGCTGCGACGCTGACCAATACGCGCTGGATCGCCGTATTCGGTCAGAGCGCGGCCGTCACGCTTGTTGCAGCCGTGCTGGGTTTTCCGTTCCCGGTGGTCTCGTGCTTTGTGTTGATCGCCTTTTCGGCACTGCTCAACATCATTCTCGCCTGGCGGCTGCCGGCAAACCAGCGCCTTGAGCCTGGCAGCGTTGCGGCTGTTCTGGCCTTCGACATCCTGCAATTGGCCGCCTTGCTGTTTCTGACCGGGGGGCTCCAAAATCCGTTCTCGTTCTTGCTGATCGTACCGGTCGTGATTTCTGCGGCAACACTGTCGGCGAGCCTGACCGCAGGCCTCGGCGTTCTGGTCGGCGTTGCCGCCTCGACCCTTGTCCTTTGGCACTTGCCGCTGCCATGGCATGCTGGTGAGGACATCGAGATCCCGTTCATATTCGTCGCGGGCATGTGGTGCGCCGTCATCTCAACGGTCGCTTTCACCGCATTCTACGTGTTCCGCGTTGCCGACGAAGCCCGTGAATTGGTCGATGCCCTAGCGGAAACCGAACTCGTGCTGCAGCGCGAGCAGCATCTGTCGGCGCTTGACGGGCTTGCCGCCGCCGCTGCCCATGAACTGGGCACGCCGCTCGCCACCATTTCGCTGGTCGCCAAGGAGATGGACCGGGCCTTGCCGAACGATGATCCCTTGAAGGAAGATGTGGTCCTGCTTCGCACGCAGGCTGACCGGTGTCGCGAGATACTCGGCCGCATCACAACCCTGAACACCTCGGCAGAAGCGCCGATCGCCTTCATGACGCTGCGTGAGATGGTCGAGGATGTCAGTGCGCCGCATCGCGAGTTTGGTGTCGAGATCACCGCGCAGGTCCTGCAAGCCGAAGGGTCCGAGCCGATCTTCCGGCGCAACCCCGGCATCCTGTTTGGCCTTGGCAACATCGTCGAGAACGCGGTCGACTTTGCCAAAGGTCATGTCGACGTCAATCTGTCCTGGAGTTCGGAGGCCATCCGCATCGCCATCGTCGACGATGGGCCGGGATTTGCGTCCGAACAGGTGGAGAAACTCGGCGAACCGGATCTGCGCGCCACTCGCGGCGCCATGCGTGAGCGCAAGGGCGGCTCGGGCCTTGGGCTCGGCATTTTCATTGCCAAGACCCTGCTGGAACGCTCAGGCGCGCGCGTGCGCTTTGCCAATGCGGGCCAACCGGGCAAAGGCGCGGAAGTTGTTGTTTCCTGGCGGCGCTCATCCGTGGAAGCTCGAAATGCGTAAAGAAGCTTGAAGGAGAACCTGACCATGTTGAGTGAAACCGAAGAGGACAAGGCCGGACAGCCGGGCGTGCTCGGTCCGGATACGAGCCTGCTGCTGGTGGATGATGACACGGCGTTCCTGCGCCGGTTGGCGCGGGCCATGGAAACACGCGGCTTTACGGTCGAAATGGCCGAAACCGTCGCGCAGGGGCTGGCCCACGTGAAAGCCTCGCCGCCCGCCTATGCAGTCGTCGACATGCGCCTCGAAGATGGCAATGGCCTCGAAGTGATCAAGGCGTTGCACGAGAAGCGTCCCGATGCGCGCGCAGTCATCCTGACCGGCTATGGAAACATCGCGACGGCCGTCAACGCGGTCAAGCTCGGCGCGATCGACTATCTGGCAAAGCCGGCCGACGCCGACGATGTGTTCCATGCCTTGACGGCTTCGCCCGATGAAACCCCGGCGCCGCCGGAAAATCCGATGTCGGCTGACCGCGTGCGCTGGGAGCATATCCAGCGGGTTTATGAAATGTGCGAGCGAAATGTTTCGGAGACCGCACGCCGTCTGAACATGCATAGGCGCACGCTGCAGCGCATTCTCGCCAAGCGGGCGCCGCGCTGAGCCAAGCGGCGTCAATCGCCGCTGACGACGACGACACCGGCTAGCTCTGCGCCATGGAGGCGCAAGGCAGCCTGCCGCGCAAACCGCAGTGTCAAGGCCTTGCGCCGCGCCGCGACAAGGCGGTGTTCCGGCGCAGGGCGGACGATTTCCGCGCCATGGGGATCGGCAATAATCAGCCCGCAATCGGCGGGGAACGGCGCCAGCGGCACATCGGGCAGGGTTGCAAAGAACAACCGGTCGCAAAAATCACGGTAGTCCGGCCATTTGCAGTCGGCCCGCAGATCCTGCAGCGATGATTTGATTTCGATGATCGTCAGGGTTCCGTCAGCGGCGAGGCTGACAAGATCGGCGCGGCGGCCATTGGCCAGCGTCAATTCAGGCACATGCGCTTCGCCCGCTTCGCTCAGCAGCCGTTGCACACCGCGCCGCACGGCCATCGCACGCAACGACTGCCGTCCGTCGTCCAGGATGAAACCCTTGTCCAGCGATACGATGGGCATGTGAAACCTCCCGAAAAGCCGCGCCGCTCGCGCTCCATTGTGGCCATCACGTGACAGAGTGTGACAGACTGCACAGTGCCGTGAACGAACTTCCAGCTAGATGTTGCCATCGGCGCCGCAAATCACTTAACCATTGGGTAACCATGTTTGTGGCCAATCGGAACAGATTGAAACGTGAGGACGACCATGAACAGACGATTTTTTCTGACCGGTATGGCAGCCACGGCAGCAGCAAGCCTCGCCGGCTGCTCGGTGACAAATTCCACCTATTTCTCCAATGCCTATGCCAGCAGAGCCGACGGTGCATTCACCTTGCCGACCGTTCCGGTTTCGAAAATCCCGGCGCAGTTCCGCCGTCAGGAGGTCTCCTACGCTTCCAAGCACAAGCCGGGGACGATCATTGTCGACACACCGAACCGCCATCTCTATTTCGTCCTCTCCGATACACGGGCGATCCGCTACGGCATCGGCGTGGGCCGCGACGGCTTCCGCTGGGCTGGCGATGCGAAGATCGGCTGGAAGCGTGAGTGGCCAGTATGGACGCCGCCGGCAGAAATGATCGGCCGCAAGCCGGAACTTGCGAAATACCGCGGCGGCATGCAGCCGGGCCTCGACAATCCGCTTGGCGCCCGTGCGCTTTATCTGACGCAAGGTGGCCGCGACACCGGTTACCGCCTGCATGGTTCGCCGGAATGGTGGTCGATCGGCCAGGCCATGTCATCGGGCTGCATTCGCCTGGTCAACCAGGACATCATCGATCTTTACGACCGCGCCCAGCCTGGCGCCAAGGTCGTGGTCCTTCAGGGCTGAAAAGCGCAGAATGATGTTACGAAAAAGCCGGGCAATGCCCGGCCTTTTTATGGCGGTGAAGCGCGGTCAGACCGCCTCGACCTGCTGAACTTCCGGAATGAAGTGACGCAGCAGGTTCTGGATGCCGTGCTTCAGCGTTGCCGTCGATGACGGGCAACCGGCGCAAGCGCCCTTCATGTTGAGAAACACAGTGCCATCGCGAAACCCCCGGAACGTGATGTCGCCGCCATCCTGCGCAACCGCAGGACGCACGCGCGTCTCGATCAGTTCCTTGATCGTGGCGACAATCGACTCGTCGCCCGCTTCAAAGAATTCTTCGCCATCGGCGGTGCCGCCGCTGGCACCGCCATCAGCCATCACCGGAGCGCCAGCCATGAAATGCTCCATGATCCCGGCGAGTACGGCCGGTTTCACGTGGCTCCAGTCAATCGCATCGGCCTTGGTGACGGTGACGAAGTCATAGCCGAAAAAGACACCGGTGATGCCCCGGATTGCAAAAAGGCGCGCAGCCAGTGGCGAGGTGCCCTCGGCCTCCTCGGCGGTGCGGAAATCAGCGGTCCCGCGATCCATGACCACCTTGCCCGGCAGGAACTTCAGCGTTGCGGGGTTCGGCGTGGCTTCTGTCTGGATGAACATGAACGGCTCCGCGTGGCTGTTTCGAATGATTACAAGTTAGTGTTCTGCCGCCTCCGGTTCAAGCCGGAAGCGTCGGCTGACGGATCTCAGGACAGGCTTTCGATGTCCTCGTCCGTAAGATTCGCAGGAACCACCGTCACCGGAATCGGGAACGCCGCATTGCGCCCGGCTATCGAGGCGACCAGTGGCCCGGGACCTTCCTTGGCAGCGCCCGCGGCAAGGACAAGGATCGCAATGTCCTGATCATCTTCGATCAGGGCGTGGATGGCTTCTGTCGGCGGACCATCACGGATGACCGTCTCGGCCTCGATGCCGCAGGATTGGCGTGCCAGTGCCGCATATTTCGACAGCATTTGCGCAGCGGCATCTTCCGCTTCGGCGCGCATCACCTGTTCAACGCCGAGCCAATGTTGGAACTCGGCGGCTTCGACGATGAACAACAGGACAAGGACGCCGTGGGTATTGGCGGCGCGCCGCGCCGCATAAAGCACGGCCCGCTCGCATTCCGGCGTTTCGTCGATGATCGCAAGGAACTTGCGTCTGTGTCCGGCTTCCCCGGAAAGGCGGCGTTTGACCATGCCAGTTATCTGCCATGCGCCATGAGAGGCCGCAAGCAGCCTTGTGGTTGCGACAAGCAACTCAGGCCGACAGGCCGATGATGCGCTTGATGTCGGCAAGGTTCGGGGCGGCAATCGCCGAAGCCCGCTCGGCTCCGTCAGCAAGGATCGCGTCGATATGGCCGGGATCTGCCATCAGGCGCCGCATTTCGGCGGCAATCGGGCTGATCTTTTCCACCGCCAGATCGGCGAGCGCCGGCTTGAACACCGAGAACGGCTGGCCACCATATTCGGCCATCACCGCCTCGCGGCTGATATCGTTGAGCGCCGCATAGATCCCCACCAGATTGGCCGCTTCCGGCCGCTCGTCGAGCCCTGCCAAGTCCAACGGCAACGGCTCCGGATCGGTCTTGGCCTTGCGGATCTTGTGCGAGATATCGTCGGCCGTGTCGGTCAGGTTGATGCGCGACAGGTCGGACGGGTCCGATTTCGACATCTTCTTGGTGCCATCGCGCAGACTCATGACGCGGGTCGCAGGGCCTTCGATCACCGGTTCGGTCAGCGGAAAATAGGCATTGACGCGTTCCCGCCCGATTTCCATCTCGATGCCAAGACCGAGTTCGGCGATCCGGGCCGAATAGTCGTTGTTGAACTTCTGGGCGATGTCGCGGGTCAGCTCCAGGTGCTGCTTCTGGTCATCGCCGACCGGCACATGGGTGGCGCGGTAGGCGAGAATGTCCGCCGCCATCAGCGCCGGATAGGCAAACAGCCCGACGGATGCGTTCTCACGGTCTTTGCCGGCTTTTTCCTTGAACTGCGTCATCCGGTTGAGCCAGCCCATGCGGGCGACGCAATTGAAGATCCACGCCAGTTCCGCATGTGCGGGCACCCGGCTCTGGTTGAACACGATATGGCGGCGCGGATCGATGCCGGCCGCAAGGTAGGCGGCGGCCACCGAGCGCGTTGCCGCGATCAGGTCGTGCGGATCCTGCGGCGTCGTGATCGCATGCATGTCCACAACACAGTAGATGCAGTCGAATGTCTCCTGCATGGCAACAAATTTGCGGATCGCGCCGAGATAGTTGCCGAGGGTCAGGTTTCCGGTCGGCTGGACGCCGGAGAACACACGCGGCGTGAAGGCTTGGTTCATGGGGGAAACCCGATCAGGACTGGCTGTTACGTGTCGTCGCGGCTTATGGCAGGCCCCGCCGTGCCGTTCAAGTGGACGTGGCGGCCCGCCTGCGGCGCAACAACCGCATGATCGCAGCCCGGTCGATCGCGCCGGTTGCGATGGCGAGGCCGAAATAGACGACGATCGACAATCCGAGCAACACCGCGACCGTTGTCAGGCGGGTCAGGAGGCCTGCCGATGCGAAAAGGTCGCCAAATGCGTAGCGGTAGCCGAGCAGAACGATTGCCATGGCGAGGGTGCAAAAGAGGATCTTGCCAAGCCGCAGGACAGTGGATGCCTGCGGCCGGAAATCGCGCCGCCACCACAGATACCCGCCAAGCAGGATGGCATTGGCCCAGCCTGAAAGGCTGGTTGCCAGCGCGATGCCGACATGGCCAAGGGATGGAAACAGCAGCAGGCTGCCGCCGGCGTTGATCACCAGCGCCGCCACGGAAAACCACAACGGCGTGCGCATGTCTTCACGGGCAAAATAGGCCGGCTGGAACACCTTGATCATCACGAACGCTGGCAGGCCGATGCCGAAAGCTGCCAGCGCCGCCGCAACGCCGCCGGTGGTCACCGATGTGAACGCGCCGCGCTCATAGAGCACCGTGACGATCTCCACCGGGATGATCATCAGTGCAATGGCTGCCGGGACCGTCAGGCCAAGACCGAATTCCAGCGACTTGTTCTGCAGCGATGCGGTTTCGCCCGCATCGCCCGCCCGCAGCGCGCGCGACAGTTCCGGCAGCAACACGACGCCGATGGCGACACCGACGACGCCAAGCGGCAGCTGGTAGATGCGGTCCGCATAGGACAGCAGCGCAATGGCGCCCTCCTGGCGCGAGGCGATGATCTGGCCGATCACCAGATTGATCTGCACCGTGCCGCCGGTCAGAGCGGCGGGCAGGGCAAGCGCAAGCAGGCGGCGCACCTTGGCGCTCATTTGCGGTCGCCGTGGCCGGAACGAGAAATCCGCACGGCGCAGTTCCAGCACCAGAAGGCCGAGCTGGAGAAAGCCCGACACCACCACACCAAAGGCCAGCAGATAGCCGACAACCGGATCGCTGGCATTCGTGTACCCGGCATAGAGCAGCGCCGCGATCAGCACGGCGTTAAGGAGCACGGGCGCCAGCGCGGCGATGAAATAGCGCCGCAGGGAATTGAGAATGCCCGACAGCATGGCCACCAGGGACATGGCGGCAAGATAGGGGAACATGATCCGCGTCAGGTCGGTCGTCAGCGCAAACTTTTCCGGGTTTTCGGCAAAGGCCGGCGCGATGATGGTGCCGACAAGCGCCGGCATGAATGCCATCGCAAAGACGGTCAGCACCGCAAGGATCAGCGTCAGCACCGAAAATACTTCGCCGGCAAATTTTGCCGCCTCCTCTTTTCCGCCACCTTCAAGTTCCTTGGCAAACAGGGGGACAAAGGCCGAGTTGAAAGCCCCTTCGGCAAACAGGCGGCGGAACAGGTTCGGAAACCGGAACGCCGCATAGAACGCATCGGCGACCGGTCCCGCGCCCAGCGTTGCCGCAATCAGCGCCTCGCGCACAAAGCCGAGCACACGGCTCGCCGAGGTCGCGCCACCGACGCTGGCGAATTTTGCAAAAAGGCTCATCAGGCGGTCCCGTCGGAAGTTTTGGCGCGCATCGGGCGCGGTGATGCATCGTCGCTCAGAACCGCGCGCAGGGCCTTGCGAATGCGGCTTTGGCGCGCCGAATCCTCGACCTTTTGTCCGATCAGGTCGGTAACATAAAAGGTATCGATCACCTTTTCCCCGAAGGTCGTGATGTGTGCGGAGCGGATGTCGAGTTGCAGGTCCGAAATCGCCGACGTCAGCCGCGACAACAGCGCCGGCCGGTCCAGCCCTTCGACCTCGATCACGGTGAACCGGTTCGACAGCGTGTTGTTGATGCGCACGTTCGGCTCGACGTGGAAGGCACCGAGATTGCGCTTGCGCTTGTCCTGGTTGGCCAGAACATCCGGCAGGCGAATGGTGCCGGCAAGAACGTTTTCGATCTGCTCGCCAATGCGCCGTGCGCGGCGCAGTTCGTCGGCATCATCGGGAAATTCGCGCTTGATGAGGATCGTGTCGAGCGCCCGGCCATCGGTCGTCGTGAACACATGGGCGCCGTCGATCGAGGCCCCAGCGGACGAACAGGAAGCCGCGATGATCGACAGGAGGCGCGGATGGTCCGGCGCGAGCACGGTGATTTCGGTGATCGCCTGAAACGCATCGGTGCGCACGTCTGTCGCCAGTTTGCGGTCGTCTCCGCCAGCCTTGCGCACAAATGCCGCGTGGCGAACCTGATCTTCCGGATCGACCGTCAGAAGGTAGTTGTCATAGTGCAGCGCCACATAGGCCTCGCGCTCGGCGTCCGGCCAATCGCTGAGCCGTGCAGCCAAGGCCTCACGTTGGCGGCTGACGCGATCACGCCGGCTGACCTCGGAAAACCCGCCGGTCAGCGCCAGTTCCGCCTCGGCATAAAGCGAGCGCAGCAACTGGCCTTTCCAGCCGTTCCAGACGCCCGGGCCGACGGCGCGGATGTCGCAGATCGTCAGCACCAGCAGCAGCTTGAGGCGGCGCATCGTCTGCACCCTTGAGACGAAATCCTCGATCGTCTTGCGGTCTGACAGATCGCGTGACTGGGCGATCATGCTCATCGTCAGGTGTTCCTCGATCAACCAGGCGACCAGCGCAGTGTCCTCCGCAGACAGTCCGAGCCGCGGGCCAAGCTTGCGCGCGACCTCGGCGCCGGCCATCGAATGGTCCTGCGGCCGCCCTTTGGCGATATCGTGCAGCAGTAGTGCCACGAAGAGGATCGTCCGATCCTCCTTCAGTCCGCCCATCAGCGTCGCGGCGAGCGGATGCTCCTTGTCGAGCACGCCCTTTTCCATTTGCGCGAGAACGCCGACCGTGCGGATCAGGTGCTCATCGACCGTGTAATGATGATACATGTTGAACTGCATCATCGCGACGATCTTGCCGAAATCGGGAATGAAGCGCCCCAGGACACCCGCTTCGTTCATCCGTCGAAGATTGAGCTCCGGGTCGTTGCGCGAGGTCAGGATGTTGATGAACATCGCGTTTGCATTGACGTCGGCGCGAAGGTCCCGGTTGATCCGCTTCAGCGACTTGCGCACCAGTTGCAGCGCTTGCGGATGGTATTCTAGGCCATAGCGGTCGGCCAGATGGAAGATGCGGATCAGGTTGACCGGGTCGCGCTCGAAGACGTTCTCGTTGGCGACGTTGATCCGCTGCCGGTCGATCACGAAGTCGGATATGCCCGCAATCTTCCGGCTGCGGCGCGAGAAGGCAAGGCCCGGCAGCAGCGCCGAAAGCAAGGGCGCCTGCTTGATTTCCTGATCCTCCAGCGCCGAACAGAAGATGCGCGTCAGATCGCCGACATCCTTGGCGATCAGGAAGTAGTGCTTCATGAAGCGCTCGACATCCTCAAGCCCCGGATGCGACTGGTAGCCGAGCCGTTCGGCCAATGACCGCTGCACATCGAACGACAAGCGTTCTTCGGCTTTGCCGGTCAGGAAATGCAGGTGACAGCGCACCGCCCAGAGAAAATCCTCGCATTTGACGAACAGTTTGAAGTCGGCGCGCGAAAACAGGCCGAGCTTGACCAGTTCGCTGCGGCGGCGCACCCGGTAGGCGTATTTGGCAATCCAGAACAGCGTATGCAGGTCGCGAAGACCGCCCTTGCCTTCCTTGACATTGGGCTCGACGACATAACGCGCCTCGCCCATGCGCTTGTGGCGCTGGTCGCGCTCGGCAAGCTTGGCCGCAATGAACTGCGGCGCGGTCCGCTGCACCACATCGCGGCTGAACCGGTCCATCAGCGTGTCGAATAGCGCCTCGTCGCCGGCCAGATGCCGGGCTTCGAGGATCGACGTGCAAATCGTCGTGTCGGTCTTGGACAGGCGGATGCAGTCGTCGATCGTGCGGGTCGCATGACCGACCTTCAGCCCGAGATCCCACAGCATGTAGAGGATGTACTCGGCCAGTTGCTCGCCGAGCGGGGTCTGCTTGTAGGGCAGCACGAACAGGAGATCGACGTCGGAACCGGGCGCCAGTGTGCCGCGACCATAGCCGCCGACGGCCACGAGAGCGAGGCGCTCGCCGCGCGACAGGTTGGAAGCCTTGAAGACATGGTCCATGGCAAAGCGGTGGATCGCCCGGATGATCGTGTCCTGCAGATCGCAAAGCCGTTCGGCACAACCGCGCCCTTTGCCATCGACAAAAAGCTGGCGCTCGGCAGCGGCACGACCTTCGATCATCGTGGCGCGCAGATGCCGGACCACCTGCTGGCGCACCTCCGATGACGCGCCCTTGCCGCCATTGGCATGGCAAAGCGCCGTCAGTGCGTCATCGAGGGAAACCGGATCGGCTTCGTCGATGGCGGTGGATGATGTGGTGATCGCTTCGGCCAACTGCCTTTCAGTCCTTATTCGTCGCAAGCGCCTTGAGGCTGTAAAGCGCTTCGAGGGCGGCGAGCGGAGTCATTTCATCCGGCGCCAGTTTGTCAAGCGCTGCAAGCACATGGCCCGCCACCGGGTCCGCCGCAGCAGGCTTCGGTGACGCCTGCCGCACCTCGGCGGAAAACAGCGGCAGGTCATCAATGATCGGCTTGCGCTCGCTGCGCCCCTGATCTTCAAGCCGGGCCAGAACATCGCGGGCACGTGCGACCACCTGATCGGGCAGGCCGGCAAGCCGCGCGACCTGGACACCGTAGGACCGGTCGGCGGCTCCCTTGGCAACTTCATGAAGGAAGACCACGTCGCCGTTCCATTCCTTGACCCGCATCGTCACATTGGCCAGCCGGGCCAGCCGCGCGCTCAGCGCCGTCAGTTCGTGGAAGTGGGTGGCAAACAACGTCCGGCACCGGTTTTTCTCGTGCAGGTATTCGATTGCTGCCCAAGCGATCGACAGGCCGTCAAACGTTGCCGTGCCGCGCCCGATCTCGTCAAGGATCACCAGCGAGCGCTCGGTCGCCTGGTTGAGGATCGCGGCGGTTTCGACCATTTCCACCATGAAGGTCGAGCGACCGCGCGCCAGATCGTCGGACGCGCCAACCCGCGAGAACAGGCGGTCGACAATGCCGATCTCGGCGCTTCCGGCCGGAACGAACGAACCGGCCTGCGCCATCACGGCAATCAGCGCATTCTGGCGCAGGAACGTCGACTTGCCGCCCATGTTCGGTCCGGTCAGCAGCCAGAGGGCACCGCTCTCGTCGGCGCTGCTTCCCGCCGCAGGCGACAGATCGCAGTCATTGGCAACAAACGGGTGACTTGCCTGGCGCCGCAACGCCTGTTCGACGACCGGATGGCGCCCTGCAACAATGCGGAACCTTGCGGTGGCATCGACCTGCGGGCGGCAATAGCCCTCTATCTCGGCCAATTCGGCAAGCCCGGCCGAAACATCAAGCACGGCAACCGCCTCGGCGACGGCGCGAAGGCTGTCGGCCGCTTCGATGCAGGCAACCCGCATCGTCTCGTAAAGGTCCAGCTCGATGGCGATCGCACTTCCGGCCGCATTGGCGATCCGGCTTTCCATGTCGGCCAGTTCGACGGTCGTGAACCGCATGGCATTTGCCAGCGTCTGCCGGTGGATGAAGCGCTGGCGCGCCGCATCCGATCCGGTCAGCGCGTCGGCATTCTGCTGGGTCACTTCGATGAAATAACCGAGCACATTGTTGTGGCGGATCTTCAGCGACCGGACGCCGGTCTCCTCGCCATAGCGCACCTGCATCGCTGCAACGACTTGTCTGCTTTCATCGCGAAGGCTGCGCAACTCATCAAGCTCGTCATGGGCACCGCGTGCGATGAAGCCGCCATCGCGCGCCATCAGCGGCAGATCGTCAGCCAGTTGTCTGGAAAGCAAACCGGCAAGCCCGAGGGGACGCGCCGCAAGCGCGTCGCGCGCCAAAAGCAGTTCCGCCGGCAGGTCGAGCCCCGCAAGGGCTGCAGTAATGCCTGACGCGCCTTCCAGCCCGTCGCGGATAGCGGCGAGATCGCGCGGC
>JBGSWL010000050.1:0-13274 GCA_041752455.1 Roseitalea sp.
CTTGCCGACAAGGCGCCATCACGCGCCGACCGCCTGTCCGGTGGCCAGTCTCAGCGCGTGGCGATTGCCCGCGCTCTGGTGCGCCGTCCGCGCCTGATGATCGCCGATGAACCCGCCGCAAGCCTTGATCCGGCCGCCGGCCACGATGTGATGGCGGCGTTTCGCGATGTGGCCGCGGCCCACAACATGACGCTGCTCTACACGACCCACGACATGGAGCATGCGCTGACCTATGCGCGCCGTGTCATCGCACTGAAAGATGGCGCCATCGTCATCGATGCGCCGACCGCATCACTGGCGCTCTCCGATCTGGAAAGGGTTTTCCAATGAGTGCGCCGGTTCAACGCGTTCACCCGGCCACGCCGCCTCGCTTCGGCGCCATGGGTGCCGTGCAGTTCACGTTGCTGGTGGTGGTCGGCGCCATCGTCATTGCCTCGATCACCGAAGTCGCGCCGTCACCGGACCGGCTGGCGACCGGCATTCCGCGCATGGCCAAGCTGATCAGCCGGATGCTGCCACCCAACATGGATCCCGATTTCCTGATGCGGGTGTTCTGGCGGCTGATCGAGACATTCCAGATTGCCATTGCCGGCACGGTGATCGGCGTGATCCTGTCACTGCCGGTCGCCTTCATGTCGGCACGCGGCGTCTCGCCGCTGCCGATCGCGTCGTTTTTCTTCAAGGGGCTGGTGTCGCTGTTCCGGACCGTCCCCGATCTGGTCTGGGCGCTGATCTTCGTGTCCTCGATCGGGCTTGGCGCCGTCGCCGGAACGATGACGATCGTGGTCGACACGATCGGCTTCTGTGGACGCTTTTTTGCCGAGGCCTTCGAGGATGCAGACAAGGCACCGCAGGAAGCGCTGTCAGCCATTGGCGCCAACCGCGCTTCGGTGATGACTGCGGCGATCCTGCCGGACACGATGCCGTCGCTGATCAACACATCGCTGTTTTCGCTGGAAAAGGCCGTGCGGTCTTCTGTCGTGCTTGGTCTCGTCGGCGCCGGGGGCATCGGCCAGGAGTTGAAGGCGGCGTTCGATCTGTTTCAGTACCGCAATGCGTCGACGATCATCCTTGCGATCTTCCTCGTCGTGATCGCCATGGAATTTCTGACTGACCGCCTGCGCGCCCGGGTCAGCTGAGCGTTTCGCTCAGCCGCCCGGACGGAGGAGCTGGCAATCCAGCGAAAGTGGGAACCGGTTTCGCGTCCGGATTGCCAGAGAAACGTCAAAGAGCGTCAGAGACGTTCCGCCACGCAGTGCCAATGCCAGTGGGCCATGCCCGGCTTGTGGTCCTTCGCGACCAGTGACTGGATGTCAAAGCCATCAAGCAACGTCACGAGTTCGGCCGCGTTGCAATAAAAGTGCGGATGCACCTTGTCGTCGGTCGCATCGTCCTGAACGAACGTGCCCGGTGCGACTTCGCGACCAATCCCGCAATTGCGGTTGCGTCGGGTCAGCATGGTGAGTTGCAATGTGCCGCCCGGCTTCAGGGTGCGATGCATCTCGGCAATAGCGGCGCGCACGATCTCCGGATCGCCGTGATAGATCACGTTGAAGGTCAGGACATAGTCGAACGTGCCATCGCCATAGGGCAGTTCGTGGAACGGGCCGCGACGGGTCACGACATCGAGGCCGCGGCGCAGGGCTTCCGCATCAAGCTGGTCCAGGCCTTCGGCGCTGCCATCGAGCGCGTGGGTGATCATGCCGGCCTCGGCCATGGCAAGCGCATGGCGGCCGATGCCGCAGCCAAGATCGAGACCGGTCTGGCCGCCGCGTGCGACCACGGCATGGATGCATTCCATCACGTCAGGTTCGGCGACCGACCAGGCGGCGCGGCCTTCTTCGGTCTTCCAGGTCTGGTCCCATTTCATGTGGGCCGTGGCAGTCGCGTTGTTCATGACATCCTCCGTCAGAAAAAGATCAGAGGCTGCGCTTACGGGCGCTTCATGACAGGGATGCGTCAGACGGGATTGATCGCGATTTCGATGGCGCCGCGCAGATCCTCGATGCCGAAGCCCTTCTCCGACGATGTCGCGACCAGCACCGGATAGGCCGCCGGGCGCCGGGCGATCTTCTGGGCCGTCTCGACCAGAAGACGCTCGAGCGCCGGCGGCTTGATCTTGTCAGACTTGGTGATCACGATCTGGTAGGAGACGGCGGCCTTGTCGAGCAGGACCATCGCATCCTCGTCGTTCTTCTTGATGCCATGGCGCGCATCAATCAGGACGAAGACGCGCTTCAGCGTCGTGCGGCCGCGCAAATAGTTGAAGACGAGGTCTGTCCAGGCGTCGACCTTTTCTTTAGGAGCTTCAGCATAGCCGTAGCCCGGCATGTCGACGATCGCGAGCGGTGGCAGGTCATCTTCCGTGCCGGAAAAGCCACCGGGAACGAAGAAGTTGAGCTCCTGCGTCCGCCCCGGCGTATTGGAGGTTCGCGCCAGCCCGTTCTTGCCGGTCAGCGCATTGATCAGCGAGGACTTGCCGACATTGGACCGGCCGGCAAAGGCGATTTCTGGCGGTCCTTCCGGTGGAAGGAACTCCAGCGCCGGAACCCCGCGCACGAAGATCCAGTTGCCGGTCGCCTTGAGGGCCATCTGCAGTGGCGACTTGCCGGACGTGCCGATGTGGGTATCTGAGGTGTGATCCATGGTCATGTCTTCTAGCGGTTTGGCGCCCATGAAAAAACCCCGCCGGAGCGGGGTTTTGTTCCGATTGGCGGTTGAGGCAGGGTCAAACGGTCGGTTTCGAGCCGCTCTTCTTGAACATCGCGCTGAGATTGTCCCAGAGTTCGATCTTGGCGCCATTCCGCTTCATGATGATCCCCTGCTGGATAATCGACAGGAAGTTGTTCCATGCCCAGTAGATGATGAGACCAGCCGGAAAGGTTGCCATCATGAAGGTGAACAGGATCGGCATCCACTTGAAGATCATCGCCTGGGTCGGATCCGGCGGAGCCGGATTCATCTGCATCTGCACGAACATCGTGACACCCATCAGGATTGGCCAGACGCCAAGCATCAGGAATGTGCCGAACAGCGGAACGCTTGATGGGTCGAACGGGATCAGCCCGAACAGGTTGAAGATCGAGGTCGGATCCGCGGCTGACAGGTCCTGGATCCAGCCGAAGAACGGCGCGTGCCGCATCTCGATCGTCACATAGAGAACCTTGTAGAGCGCGAAAAACACCGGGATCTGGATCAGCACCGGCCAGCAACCGGCGACCGGATTGATCTTTTCCGTGCGATAAAGATCCATCATCGCCTTCTGCATCTTCTCGCGGTCTTCGCCGTAGCGCTCCTTGATTTCCTGCATCTTCGGCTGGACGACCTTCATGCGCGCCATCGAGGCATAGGACTTGTTGGCGAGCGGAAAGAAGATCGCCTTGACGACGACGGTCGTGATCAAGATGGCCACGCCGAAATTGCCGAACAGGTGGAAGAGCCAGTCGAGCAGGTAAAACAGCGGCTTGGTGATGAAGTGGAACCATCCCCAGTCGATCATCAGTTCGAACTGGCGGATGCCGCGATCAGCTTCATAGGCATCGATGATCGCGGTCTTCTTGGCGCCGGCAAAGAACATGGCCGAGACATTCGCCGTCTGGCCTGGCGCCACGGTCACGGCATCGGACAAATAGTCCGACTGCCAGCGCGGCGTGCCATCGGCAAAATACGAGTAGCGCGGCTGGAATGACGTGCCCTGCGCCGGGATCAGCGCGGTCGCCCAGTATTTGTCGGTGATGCCAAGCCATCCGTCGGTGGACTTGCCCGGCACATACTGCGTCTCGTCCTCGATTTCGCTGAAGGTGTATTCCGTCAGGCCTTCTTCACCGGTCACGCCGATCATGCCTTCGTGCAGCACGAAGATCGGCGCGAGGGCCGGCTTGAAATAGCGCGTCGTGCGGCCCCAGTTCTGCAGCGCCACAGGTGCCGTGCCGTTGTTGGTGATCGCATCGGTGATGGTGAACATGTATTGCGTGTCGACCGCGATGGTGCGTGCAAAGGTCAGGCCGTTGGGCGCATCGTAGGTCAGCGTCACCGGCGTCGTCGGTGACAGCACTGCATCCGCCGGTGCGGTCCAGGTGGCGTTCGGGCCCGGCGCGCCATCGACGCCCGTATAGCCGAACTCGGCGAAGTAGGCCTCGTTGCCTGGGACAGGCGAGAGCAGCGTGACGATCGGCGAGGTTTTGTCGACCTCCACATGGTAGTCCTTGAGCTTCAGGTCATCGAAGCGTGCACCAGCAAGATTGATCGACCCGGAAAGCGTTGGCGTATCGATTTTGAGACGCACGCCCGATGCCACGATGGCGTCGCGGTCCATCCCGGTCGCCGCACCGGAAGCGCCGGCAATGGCCGGAATTTCGCCACTGGCGCCGGCGGGAGCTGTCGTCGATGCACCGGCGGCCGGGGCATTTGCCTGCGCTTGTTGCTGGGCTTCCAGTTGCGCTTCGCGCTGCGCTGCGATCTGCGGGTTGACGTAGAGAACCTGCCAGACTGTGAGGATCAGCACCGACAGTGCGATCGTCAGAAACAGGTTGCGATTGTTGTCCATGGTAAGGTTTTCCGTCTGCGATCGACATCCCCCGCCGGGAGGTCATGGGTCAGCTGGCGTTTGAGGCGTCCCGGTCCGCCCGGGCATGTGCCCGGCCGATGGTCCGTATGACGTCCTCGCATAAAGCGGCAAATCCTGTAGTCAACACGTCGGGCTTCGAAATGATGACATAGTCATGGCCGGGCCTCATGTCACGGGCGGCATGAAGGCGCACGGCTTCGCGCAGCCGCCGCTTGATGCGGTTGCGCACGACAGCATTGCCATTCTTCTTGGTGACGGTGAACCCGACCCGCGGTCCGGCCGGTTGGCTGTCGCCGGGACGCTTGAACACTTCAAGCCGGACGGTCTCGCCGGAAACACGCATGCCTTCGCGCGCGGCAAGAAAATCCCGCCGGGTGCGAAGGATGGAATAGGGTTTGCAGGAGGAAGCCGCAGGCACGTTTGGCGGCTCCCCTGTTGGCTGCATGGGCGCGGGTTCCCGCACCGCAATGGCCAAAGGATCAGGCCGACAGACGCTTGCGTCCACGGGCCCGGCGACGTGCCAGAACCTGACGGCCGGCTGCCGTCGCCATGCGGGCGCGGAAACCGTGGCGGCGTTTCCGCACGAGGCGGGACGGCTGGTAAGTACGTTTCGTGCTCATGTCTCTTCCGCCGGTGGCAGCGGTCCCTTGCGGTAAGTCTTGCGGATATCGGCTTCAGGCTACGGTGCGCATAAAACCATTTGCGCGCCGGGCACAGGTCCCGAACGTGGCGGGGCTTATGGGGCAAGGTCCCGCGCTTGTCAATGCAAGACCGGGGCGACCGTGGTTGCAAGTGCCGCTGCAACTGCGGGGAAAGTCCATCCCGAAAAAGCGGCAGGCAGGTCATTGCACAAGTCAGCCTCACCGGGTTGTCATTTGATAGTGAGTGTGCAGGGGCGCATGGACGAGGCGAGATGAAAACCCGAGGCGCGAGATGCGCCTTTCCCGTACTGTCCACAAGGATCGCAGACCGATGACAACGCTGACCAGAGAGATATCCGAGATGGTTGACGCGCCGACCGAAAAGACGCCGGTGCCCACCGCACTTTGGAAGCGGGTCTTGCCGCTGGTGGTTGTCGCAGCCGGTCTTGCGCTCGCCTACGGTATGGGCTGGCACGAGTATTTCAGCCTGACGTTCCTCGCTGAAAGCCGCGAAAGCCTGACCGCGATCGTCGAAAACAACCGTTGGGGCGCCCTTGCCGGATTTACCGCGCTCTACGCCGTGGCGACGGCGTTTTCGTTTCCGGCCGCATCGATCCTGTCGATCTTCGGCGGCTTCCTGTTCGGCTGGTTCATTGCCGGCCTTGCCGTTGCCATCGGCGCAACCGTCGGGGCAACGGCGATCTTCAGCGTCGCCCGCTCATCCGTCGGGGTTTTCCTGCGTGACCGGATGCCGGCCCGCGTTCGCAATCTGGCCGAGGAGTTCGAAAAGGATGCCTTTGGCTACCTGCTCGTCCTGCGCCTTGCGCCCGTGTTCCCGTTCGCCATCTCCAACATAGCACCAGCGCTGTTCAACGTTCCGTTGCGGACCTATGTGGCAGCAACGTTCATCGGCATCCTGCCGGGCGTCTTTGCCTACACATGGCTTGGCCAAGGCGTTGGCAGCGTCATCGACGCCGCCGAGGCTGCGGGCCGTGAACCTTCGGTCGCCGAACTGGTGACGCCGGAAATCACGCTTGCCTTCGTGGCGCTTGCCGTTGTTGCTGTGATCCCGATCGTGATCAAGAAATTGCGCGCCCGCGCGCGCTGAATAGCTACAAGGCTGGGCGATTATCGCCGGCACAAGGGGACATGATGAGTGACGTTCTGAAACCCGACATCTGCGTGATCGGTGCAGGCTCCGGCGGCCTGACGGTTGCCGCTGCCGCTGCCGCCTTCGGCGTGTCGGTTGTCTTGATCGAGGCCGGCAAGATGGGCGGCGACTGCCTCAACTATGGCTGCGTACCATCCAAGGCGTTGATTGCTGCTGCCAAGACCGCCGACGCGATGCGCCATGCCGACAAGTTCGGCATCCGCGCCGTCGAGCCTGAAGTCAACTTCGGCCGTGTGCATGACCATGTCCAGGCGGTGATCGCGACCATCGCCCCCAATGATTCCGTCGAACGTTTCACCGCGCTAGGCGTCAAGGTCATACAGGCCCGTGGCCGGTTCACATCGCGCGACACGGTTGAGGCCGGCGGCCATGTAATCAAGGCGCGCCGCTTCGTGATCGCGACAGGCTCGTCGGCCTTCGTGCCGCCGATCCCGGGTCTCGATACGGTTGACTACCTGACCAACGAGACGCTGTTCGAGCAGACCCGCAAGCCCGGTCACCTGATCGTCATCGGCGGCGGACCGATCGGCATGGAAATGGCGCAGGCCCATCGGCGTCTTGGCTCCGACGTCACTGTCATCGAGGGCTTCAAGGCACTCGGCAAGGATGACCCGGAACTGACCGCCATAGTGCTTGAGCGCATCCGCGCCGAAGGCGTGGTCATTCGGGAAGAAACGAAGGTTGTCGCCGTTGAAAAGCGCGGCGTCACCGGCGTGCGCGTCATGGTCGAAAGCGAAGGCGCCCAGTCCTTCGTGGACGGGACCCATCTGCTGGTTGCCACCGGCCGCGCGCCGAACGTCAAGGACATGGGCTTAGAAGAAGCTGGCGTCACGTTCGACCGCAAGGGCATCAAAGTCGATGCGGCACTGCGCACGTCCAACAAGAAGATCTTCGCCATCGGCGATGTCACCGGCGGGCTGCAATTCACCCACGTGGCCGGATATCATGCGAGCCTTGTGATCCAGACGATCCTGTTCCGCCTTCCCGGAAAGGAGAACCGCGACATCGTTCCCTGGGCGACCTACACCGACCCGGAACTTGCCCATGTCGGCCTGACCGAAGCCGAAGCCACCAAGCGCCACGGCAAGATCGGCGTGCTGCGTTGGCCTTACGCGGAAAATGATCGTGCACAGGCCGAACGCAAGACCCACGGGCTGATCAAGATCATTGTCGATCGCAAGGGACGGATTCTGGGAGCGTCGATTGCCGGCGCCAATGCCGGCGAGATGATCAACCTTCTTGCGCTCGCCATGGCGCGCAAATTGAAGGCCTCCGAACTTCGCGGCTACATCGCGCCCTATCCGACGATGACCGAAATTGCCAAGCGCGCTGCAACAACCTACTCTGTCCCGGCGACTCGCAACCCATGGGTGCGATGGATCATCCGGGTGCTGAGGCGTTTTGGATGACGCGCAAACCCTGCGAGCACACCGTCTGATGGCAGCAAATCCACATGAGGCAAATGACCGGCGCGATGGCATCGAGCAGCCATCCAATCGCCCGGGGCGAAGCCTGTCATCCAAGCTGCTTCTCCTGACCATCCTGTTTGTCCTGATCGCTGAAGTGCTGATCTTCGTGCCGTCGGTCGCCAACTTCCGGATGACGTGGCTGCAGCAGCGCCTCAACACCGCTGCCGCTGCGAGCATTCTCATCACCGCAGAACAGGTGCCGGAACTGCCGCGCAAGGTGCAGGACGAAGTGCTGATGGCGACCGGCGCAAAAGCCATCGTCTTGCGCAATGCAGGCGTCTCGCGCCTGCTGGTTGTTTCGGACATGCCGCCCGTGGTTGACCTCAGGGCTGATCTTGGCCGGGTCATGCCACTTGTCGCCACGCGCGATGCATTCGACACGCTGCTCTTTGGCGGCAATCGCACGTTGAGCATCACCGGGCCGATGGGCGACAATGGCGATGAAGGCGAGATCGAAATGATCCTGTCGGAGGCGCCGCTGCGCAGCGCAATGATCACGTATTCGCGCAACATCGCCCTCATTTCGTTCGTCATCGCCTTGATCACGGCGGCTCTCGTGTTTCTTGCGATCCGCCGGATCCTGATCCGCCCGATCCAGGCGATGACGCGATCCATGTTGCGATTTGCTGCCGATCCGGCCAACCAGGGCGCGATCATCGTGCCAACCGGGCGCGACGACGAGCTTGGCATTGCCGAACGCCAGCTCGCCGGCATGCAGAGCCAATTGCAGTCGACCCTGCGCAGCCAGAAGCGCCTTGCCGATCTCGGTCTCGCCGTCTCCAAGATCAACCATGACATGCGCAACATCCTCGCCTCGGCCCAGCTGATGTCCGACCGGCTGATCGATATCGAAGACCCGGCGATCAAGCGTTTTGCGCCCAAACTGATCCGCACGATCGACCGGGCGGTTGCCTATACATCCGACGTGCTTGCCTACGGAAAAGCCGACGAGAAGGCACCCTCGCGCCGGCGCACGCTGCTGGCGCAAGTCGTCAGCGACGTGTTCGATCTGTTGGGCGTGGATCAGGACGGTTCGATCCAGCTGTCCATGGCCGTGCCCGCTGACCTTGAGGTCGATGCCGATCCCGAACAACTGTTCCGGGTCATCTTGAACCTTGCGCGCAACGCTGTCGAGGCGATGCGGGCCGACCGCGAGCCGAGCGCCATCAAGCGCCTCTCGGTTTCGGCAGCCCGCATGGGCACGGTCGTCATCATTTCGGTGGAGGACACCGGGCCGGGCCTGCCGCGCAAGAGCCGCGAAAACCTTTTCCAGCCGTTCCGCGGATCGGCCCGGGTCGGCGGCACCGGGCTTGGGCTTGCCATCGCCCATGAACTGGTGACCGCCCATGGCGGCACCATCGAGTTGCGCGAAGGCCGCACCGTCGGCACCCATTTCGAGATCCGCCTGCCGGATGCCCCCGTCAACCTCGGCTCCGTCGCACGTCCCGCAGTCCGCCCGGTGCTGGTGGAAGACAGCCGCAACCGCTGACACAAAACCGCGCGTTCAGCGCTTGCATTTTGCGGCGCAAGCGACTACCACGCGCCTCTGTCCAGCCGCCCGGCGGCTGGCGGTTGCACCCGTAGCTCAGCTGGATAGAGCACCAGACTACGAATCTGGGGGTCAGGAGTTCGAATCTCTTCGGGTGCGCCATTTACGAACAAAACTGGGCACTCCTGCCGGAGCAGCCCCTTCGCCCATAACAAGCCGTTCGAGAACATTCCTCCTGCCGTGGATGCGGATTTCCGTTTCGTCTACTTCGACCTGATCGATTACGGCGCGGATATAGGCACGGCGGAACGGCACCGCCCCTTCCAGAACATTGGTGCGCATCACTTCGACAAAGGCTGCGATCTTGTCTTCGCTGATACGGGAGTCCGGGCGCAGTTCGGCGACCGCCCGATCAAGGGAGACCTGCGCGATATCACGCTCTGTCTTTACGGTGGCAACTCGCTCCTTGAGCGTCGCATCCGTGGCATCGGCAACCCCATCCTCGATAGCCCTGTAGAGCCGACCAAGCCGGGCTTCAGCATCTGCCAGCTTGCCGCGCAAAGATGACAGACGATGTGCGTGATCCTCTTCGCGCGCCGTCTGCCGTTCCATCAGGCCGTGCAGTAGTGAACCGACCCGTCCAGGCGTGAGTAGCCGGTCAGCGAGACGCTCCGTGACGATCCGGTCGAGCTTGTCCATCGGGATCGAGCGGCCCTGGCAGGCCGACTTTCCCTTCTGCGCTGTCGCAGCGCAAGTGTAGTAGCGGTAGCGCCCCGACTTGCCGGTGCGCAGTGTCATCCCGCCCCCGCAATGCGCGCAGGTGGCAATGCCGGTCAGCAATATCGGTCCTGTGACCACGCGCGGCGGCATTGCCCTCGGATTGCGGGACTTGAGGGTGATCTGGACCGCGTCAAAGACAGCGGAATCAATGATGGCATCGACCGGCACGGCAATCTGCTCGGATTGCGGCTTGTCTTCCTTTGACTTCCAGACCTTGCGGTTGAAGCGGTATTCGCCCTTGTAGGTCGGATTGGTAATGATCTTGTGGAGCGGACCCACGCCCCACCGCGCGCCGCGCCGTGTCCGGTAGCCATGATCGTTCAGCCAGGCAGCGAGGTTCTTCACTCCCATCGGGCCAGACTGCCCGTCGCCTTCGCGGAACAGTTTGAACATCAGGCGCACGTCTTCGGCTTCGACAGGGTCGATGGCGAGGCGTTTTTTGGTTTTCGCGCCGCGCTGTTCGGCGGCGACAATGGCATAGCCATAGGGCGCAGCCGCGCCGTTCCAGAAGCCCTGCCGGGCGTTTTCCTGCATGGCGCGCAAAACGTGCTTGGCGTTCTCCTTGGACTGGTATTCATCGAACAGGGCGAAGACCTGGCGCACCATCACGCTCATGGGATCGTCGCCCAAATCCTGCGTCATACTGATAAGCCGGACGCCGTGTTTGCGAAGGCTGCGCACATGATATTCGAGCGCGAAATGGTCGCGCGCGAAACGGCTGAACGAATGCACCAGCACTACGTCAAACGGCGCGCCGCCAGCAGTCGCCATGTCCAGAAGCCGTTGCAGTTCGGGCCGCTTGTAATCCGTGCCACTAAGACCGGCATCGACAAATTCGGCAGCGACCGGCCAGCCGCGTGCCACGCAGAAAGCGTGCGCCTGGCGGCGCTGGTCAGGAATAGACAGATCGTTTTCGGCCTGACGGCCCGTGGAGACGCGCAAATAAAGCGCCGCGCGCGACGGCGCGGCACCCTCATTCACAACTACCGGCAAAGCTGCGGCCATTATTACTCCCCCACGGTGTCGTTAGTCTTGTCAGTCTTCGCAAGAATTTGGGGCATTTCCGAGTCGGAAGCACCTTCGACAATCAGCCGGACATGCGCGGAAAGAAACGCTTCGATGGCATCCAACTCCCCTACGGCTATTGCAGCATCGGTGGGAAAATCGTCAGTGACGCGCCAGCCCGAGGGACCGGCGGACAGTTTGGGACCAAGGCTGTAGTCGAAGCATCGCATTGTCCAGAGGTGAGGATGCGAACGCCTTTCGTCTTGCCCACGAATTGGTCACGGGTGTTTGCAATTTGCGATGCAGATTGCGACTACCTCGGGACAGAGCTGGACCACGTCTACCACCGGATCGCTTACCCGAAGGCTGGCGGCGTGGACGCCGCGCTTTGGACGAGGTTACATCAAGGGTGCGGTCTGGCCAAAACCGGTCCCGGAACACCCCCTGAAGGCAATAGCGCATTCTCCGCCCCTCTGTCGGGCCGGAATCGACATTGGACATTCGGGGCCTGTCTCAGACTTCGAGGACCAGAGGCAGCCCGGCCAAAGGGCTTGTTTTCATAAAGGAGGCAAAAACGCCGTCCATGCAGCGCAACGCCCATTGCTGGACGCTGAGCCGGTGGCTTTCCAGGCCAGGATTATAGCCTTTGCTCTTGTTGAGTGACTTTGGTGTCGCACCTGGCTTCCCAAGGCTTCCGGGCCAGCGCTGGCGGTGATGCGCGGCCAGCAGAGTGCCGAGAAGCCGCACAACGAGCCCGACGCACATACGCGCTCTTTGCGACACAACCACGTCTACTGCGACATACCCTTCCCGTTCAAGCTGACGGAGATAGCGTTGCACCGTGCGACGGCAACGGCCAAGCGCCTTGGCGAGGTATGTGACTGTCACCGGCAGCGACCGGCCTTCCCTGTTTTGGCGGTAGATCAACTCGGCAAGCTTGCGTGCACAGCGCCGCGCACCGTCTGTTAGATTGGGATCATTCTCCAAGCGCGCCGCCAACTCTGGCACATAGGCGTTGGTCGCACGCGGCGCGGCTTTGCGGGGCCGCTCCCCTCGCGCATAGCGATGACAGGTATTCAGTGAGCGCCTGCGCCGCTCGTTTTCAATGGCAGCATCGTTGGCTGCGCGGGGCTCCGCCACGCAGGGATTCTCCATTCGAGTCGTCAGCGCTCGGTGTGCTTTGACGAAGGCGGCTTGCGGATCATTTTGCATAGACACGGCTTTCCTCCTTGGCGGTTGGAGAAAACCTGCAAAAAATAAGGGCGCACAGACCCGTCGCAAATATTACTTGCGCTGCTAACTGGGTTCTGAGATATTTGAATTGTTCAGAGACAAATACCTACGATTTCTACGCGACCCGCTTTGGCGGGTTTTCTTTTTTATATCAAAGATACCTCAAACATATTGAAATACACTGCTGAGACCTGGAAGCAGGTCAGCACGAATTGTCCGCAATGTGCGGCGCTATAGCAAGTCTGTTGTGTAAAGTCAGGATTTGCGCGGCTTTCGGCGCGTCGCCATGCATACGATTGTGGGCCGCTTTGCGCCCGTATCGGCGAATCGACGGACACTACCGCGTCCGTCCGGCCTGCCCTTCCAGCTCGACCGTGCGCTGTTCGATGAAGCCCCGGACCTCTTCCACCATCTTCCGCTTTGTCATAGCGCAGGCGACTTTGAAGCGCGTGTGGTCGGCTTCCGCCAGATCAATTGTCAGCCTTGCAATAGGCCCGGAAATCCGTGTTTCCGTGGTTGCGGTTTTACGGGTCTCCGCCTTCACAGAAGACTGTGAATCCGCAATGGTAGAACCCTGCAAAGCCCTGCGTCCGTGTCCGTGCAAAACTGTTTCTACAGGTTCACGGATTTCTGTGTTTGAAGGTTTCCGTGTTTCTGTCTTTGCGGGAGTGAGTGCCCGTCCCGTCTCTTCAAATGCCGCAATCTGTTCAGGCGTCGGCTGCCTGACGGGCTTTTTCATGTCCGCGAATGTTTTGGTGTTCGCCATAACGCAACAACTCTGGTCTGCCCCCTGAAAAGTGGTCCTCCCTGATGTATGGCTCTTGAGCCGATGGAGGACTTACGAAATGCCGAGAAAGAGACACAGCGCGGAAGAGATCGTCACGAAGCTGCGGCAGGTTGACGTGCTGATTTCGCAGGG
>JBGSWL010000051.1:0-4747 GCA_041752455.1 Roseitalea sp.
AACCCACTGTTATTGCGCGATGATTTTGGGCGGAATCGCGCCGAAAGACCACCAGGAAACACATTTTCCCTGTAAATTCCCTGTAAAGCAGGGAAAACAGCCAATCCGACATACGCTTTTGCGGCAACAGAGACGGTTCGCAGGAAACGCCGCGATAATGCCAGCATCATGGGTCTCTGTTCCGGACAGCCCTCCGCAACCCCGCGAAAACGCGGGGAAATACCGGGCCAAACCGCAACAGGGAAAAATCGGGGAAATGAGTGGCGGAGAGGGGGGGATTCGAACCCCCGATACGGTCACCCGTATGCCGCATTTCGAGTGCGGTGCATTCGACCACTCTGCCACCTCTCCGCGATGGTCGGCGGTCTCTAACCTCTGACGGCGGCGAAAACAAGCCTTGCGCATCGCCATGGCGCAAAAGCCTTGACTTTCGGGGGAAGCTGCATCAAGAGCACCCGGTGTTGGCGCGGCCCGTTCCGCGCCTCTCGCTTTTTGTCGCGCGCACGGATGGCTCTGCCGCCCGCGGCCCGGCAAAAAGAAAACCGAGCGGCCATTCCCAACCGCCAAGACTGAAAAAGAAGACGGCCGGCGCGCGAGCGCAAGAGCCGGACCGAACGCGAAAGGACGAACGATGTTCGCAGTCATCAAGACAGGGGGCAAGCAGTACCGTGTTGCCGCCGAAGACGTATTGACGATCGAGAAGCTCGAAGGCGAAGCCGGCGACATGATCGAATTTGCCGAGGTGCTGATGGTCGGCACCGACGCTGACGTGACCGTGGGCAGCCCCGTGGTCGCCGGCGCAATGGTGACGGCGGAAGTCGTTTTCCAGGGTCGCGCCCGCAAGGTGATCGCGTTCAAGAAGCGCCGCCGCCAGAATTCGCGCCGCAGGAAGGGCCATCGCCAGATGCTGACGACGGTCCGGATCTCCGAGATCCTGACGGGCGGAGCCAAGGCAACCAAGACTGCCGCACCGAAAGCCGCCAAGGTCGAAGCCGCCGCTGAAGAAGGCGCACCGGCAAAGGCAAAGGCGCCTGCCGCAAAGGCGTCCGCCGATGCCGGCGCATCGACAGCCATGGCCTCGCTGTTTCAGGCCCCGGCCGATGGCGCAAAGGACAAGCTGACCCTCATCAAGGGGATCGGTCCGGTCGCAGAACGTCAGCTCAACGAGCAGGGCATCCATACCTTCGCCCAGATTGCCGCGTTGACTGAAGACGAGATCGCAAAGATCGACGAGTACATGCCGTTTTCGGCCGACCAGATCCGCGACTGGCAGGGTCAGGCCAAGGAACGCACCGGCGCGTAATCAGGTTGTGGCGCTGCGGCGCTTGTGAACAGATGAAAAGAGCCCTCGGGCTGAAGGAGTAGAGCAATGGCACACAAAAAAGCCGGTGGTTCCTCGCGCAACGGTCGTGATTCGGAATCCAAACGCCTTGGCGTGAAGAAGTTCGGTGGCGAGAAGGTCATCCCGGGCAACATCATCATCCGTCAGCGCGGCACCCAGTGGCATCCCGGCACCAATGTCGGCATGGGCAAGGACCATACGCTGTTTGCAAAGGTTGAAGGCGCCGTCGAATTCCGCGCAAAAGCCAATGGCCGCACCTATGTGTCTGTCATGCCGGCAGCCATTGCAGCCGAGTAACCGGGGCTCCTGATAAAAAACCCCGGTGTCCCAGCGACCCGGGTTTCAGTGATCCAGAGGGGAGTTGGGGCAGAACCCAACTCCCCTTTCCTCTTTTCCGGACCCGTTTCCATGATCAACATTGTCAAGAAGATCGACAAAAGCCGGGAGGGGCAGTTCAGCCTCGATACGCCGGTTCTGACCACCGATCGGCTCGTCCTGCGCCCGCCGGTGCGCGACGACATCGACGATCTCGCGATCATCGCCAATGTCCGCGAAATCGCCGAAATGACATCGCGCATGCCGCACCCCTACAGCCGCGACGATGCTGCAGCCTTCATCGAGCGGTATGAGCGCGGCGAGCAGGAAGGCCACATCTATGCGATCACCCTTGGCGAGACCGGGCGGCTGATCGGCATGTGCGGCGTCGAACGGCGCGATCGTTTTGGCGGACTTGAAATCGGCTACTGGGTCGGGCGCGCCTGGTGGGGCCAGGGCTATGCTTCCGAAGCCGCCGGCGCCCTCGTCGATCTGGCCTTCCGCGTCACCGGAACCGACGTGATCTTTGCCGCCTGCCGCACCGTCAACGCCCGCTCGCGTCAGGTTCTGGTCAAGCACGGGTTCGAGTTTGTCGGCCTCGATGCGATCGACACGATCTCGGCTGGCCGGGTTCCGGTCGAGCGGTTCCGGCTGAACCGGCACTCGTGGCTCTTGGGAAAACAGGCCGGCGCTTGATCCGCCGGCCGCGTGGCGGCGTAGATCAGGATACCGCTCACAAGGATGCCCGACCAATGCGCATGTTCCTTCTCGCCCTGTCACTGGTTCCCGTGCTGGGAACACCGATCGCACAGGCGGCCGATTTTCGTCTCGAAGAGTATTTTCTCGGCCGCACCCACGCCACCGGCTCCTTCAGCGCGATCAATGGCGTCAAGCGCACCTTCACCGTCGCGTTGCACGGTCGCTGGAACGGCAAGACACTGACCCTGCGCGAGGATTTCGTCTACGACGACGGCGAGCGCGACACCAAGACCTGGCGCTTCACAAAAACCGGCCCGACCACCTACAGCGGCACCCGCGAAGACGTGATCGGAACGACGACGGTCCGGCTCGATGGCAACCGCGCCAGGTTCACCTACAAGGTCGATCTTGAACCCGGCGAGGAAACCAACGTCGTGCGGTTCTTCGATACGTTGATTCTTTCCGACGATGGCAAGACCGTGAAGAACACTGCAAACGTCTTCAAGGGTCCACTTCCCGTCGCGCGCGTGCGCGTCGACTTCACGCGCTGATGGTTGCCCAGACCGGCATGTGATCCGAGCCCATCGCGTCGCGATCCACCCGTGCGTCGCTCATGCGGCTTGCCAGTGCCGGATTGGCGAAGATGTGGTCGAGGCGCTGGTCCGGATTCCGCCCGGCCGGGTCGCGCCAACTCCAGCCCGTATCGGCCGCCGAAACCGCAACGAGGCCGCATTCTTGCGTCAGATGGGCGTATTCATCTGATGCAGGCGCAAAATTGAAGTCGCCGAGCAGCAGGAAATTGCCACTGTCTTCATAGGCCGGAAGGCCGAAGCTGCCGGCGCCGGTGACGGCTCCGCCGGTGACCGCAAAATTCAACGCGATATCAGCGAGCGCGCTTGCCTGCGAAAGCCGTTCGCGCGGGTCGATATGGTCAAAATGGGTCGAGTAGAAGCGGATGTCGCCGACCGGCGTGTCGATGGTTGCTTCCAGCGCACCGCGCTGCAGGTTCAACTCGTCGCGGCGCCACAGACGCGGCAGCAGATGATAGCGCGTGGCGCGGATCGGCCAGCGCGAAAGCACCATGTTGCCGAACTGGAAGCGGCGGTTGACCGCCCGCTCACCGGCCATGCCGCTCATCATGTCGATATCGGCCGCCGGGTGGTAGCTCCAGAACCGGTCAGGCAGAAGGTCGGAGATCAGCGCCGGCATGTCGGCGCCGCCGTTCTTGATGAACCCGCGCGTCACTTCCTGCAGGCAGATGATGTCGGCGGCAGCGATCGCGTTGACGATCCGCTCGAGATCGTACTGCTCATCAAGGCCGAAGCCGTACTGGATGTTGTAGGTGACGACACTGATCGACATGGGCGCTCCACTTGCTTTCTATTGCCCCTCGCCTCGTCTGGCCGTATGCGATAGACACGGCCCGCGCGGTCCCGGACATGGTTTCCGGCACGGTAGCCAGACAGGCATGACACGACCATGAAATTTCTGGATCAGGCAAAGGTTTATGTGCGCTCGGGCGATGGTGGCGCCGGTGCCGTTTCCTTCCGCCGTGAAAAGTTCATCGAATTCGGCGGCCCCGATGGCGGCGACGGCGGCAAGGGCGGCGATGTCTGGATCGAGGCGGTCGACGGTCTGAACACGCTGATCGACTATCGCTACCAGCAGCACTTCAAGGCCGCGACCGGCATCCACGGCATGGGCCGCAACCGGACCGGCGCCGGTGGCGCCGACGTGGTCCTGCGCGTGCCCGCAGGCACCCAGATCCTCGAAGAAGACGACGAGACGCTGATCTGCGACATGGCAAAGGCCGGTGACCGGTTTCTTTTGGCGCGTGGCGGCAATGGCGGTTTCGGCAACGCGCACTTCAAGTCGTCGATCAACCAGGCACCGCGCCGCGCCAATCCGGGTCTTGAAGGCGTCGAGAAGTGGATCTGGCTTCACCTCAAACTGATCGCCGACGCGGGCCTGACCGGTCTGCCAAACGCCGGAAAGTCGACGTTTCTCGCCAGCGTCACCGCTGCCAAGCCGAAGATCGCCGACTATCCGTTCACGACGCTCGAGCCGAACCTCGGTGTGGTGCGCCTCGACGACACCACTCAGTTCGTCGTTGCCGACATCCCCGGACTGATCGAGGGGGCCAGTGAGGGTGTCGGTCTGGGGCACCAGTTCCTGCGCCACGTCGAACGGGCCCGAGTCCTCATCTATCTCCTCGATCTCTCGGCGGTCGATGGCGACTCGCCGCAACGCCAGCTCGAGGTGCTCCGACACGAACTCGGTGCCTACCAGCCCGAACTCCTCGATCGGCCGTCGATCGTGGTGGCGTCGAAGAACGACGTGCTGAGTGTCGAAGACTGGGGCGATGATCTCGTCGTCGACTTCTCGATCTCA
>JBGSWL010000052.1:0-15298 GCA_041752455.1 Roseitalea sp.
GCGCCTGATTGCGCCGGCTGTTCGGTGGTCGGAGCGGTTTCGAGCGGCGTCGCGGGGCGCTCAGCTGGAGCCTCGGCAGGCGCTTCGACGGGAGCTACTGCAGGAGCTTCGGCCGGTGCTTCGGCCGGTGCTTCAACCGGAGCGTCAGCAGGAATTTCCGATGGAGCTTCTGGAACTTGCGAAGGGACTTCAGGAAGCGTCTCCGGCACGACCTCTACCTGAGTTTCGGTCGGCGGCGTGACAGGTGCTGTCGCGGGCGCCTTGATTGCAGGCCCGATCGGCGCAGCCGTTGGCGGCGCAGTCGGTGCGGTTGCCGGCGGTGCTGCTGGCACGGCGATCGACCCGCCTGCCAACGTGCGCACCTATGTCACGACCAACACGGTCGAGCCGGTCTATCTCGACGGCGAAGTCGTGGTTGGTGCCGGTCTGCCGGACACCATCGAACTGCGCGAAATTCCCGACTACGAATATCGCTATGTTTACGTCAATGGCCAGCCTGTCCTGGTTGACGCCAACACCCGCCAGATCGTCTACATCGTCCGCCAGTAACCTTGAAGTGGCCGCCGGTTTTCCGGCGGCCACGTCGCACTCGGCTCTGCACTGGCTCGAGCTTGTGGAGAAAACGCTGCGTCCAGTGCGGCAATCGGTGCCATTGCGGGCAAGCCCAAGCCGCTTCCCTTGAGAATGACGCCGACCAACGGAAACAAACGCGACACTGCCAAGCATTTGAGGCGTCGGACCTCCGGCCGCCCACTTGCCGCCACTCGAACCGGTGAAAGGCTGAGCGACCTTCGCCCTTCATTGCGGGCCTTGGCCAAAGTCCCTATGCAAAGTTGCACAACAGGGCGCACTGTCTTCCCATGAGCCAGCCGACGCAAAAGCAGAACCCGACCTCCGCCGATGTGGCGCGTCTCGCACGCGTCTCGCAATCAGCCGTCAGCCGGACCTTCACGCCGGGCGCAAGCGTTTCGCCGGCAACGCGCGAAAAGGTGATGAGCGCAGCGGC
Organism: Roseitalea sp.; assembly: GCA_041752455.1. GTDB lineage: Bacteria > Pseudomonadota > Alphaproteobacteria > Rhizobiales > Rhizobiaceae > JBGSWL01. The sequence goes on from JBGSWL010000052.1 coordinate 1,007, forward strand.
CGAACTCGGCTACCGGCCGAATGCGCTGGCGCGCGCCGTCATCTCGGGCCGGTCGCGGCTTGTGGCCTTGCTGGTCGCCTATCTCGACAACCAGTTCTATCCGATCGTGATCGAAAAGCTCGCACGCAAGCTGCAGGAGGACGGGTATCAGGTTCTGCTGTTCATGACCGACCCGGGCAATCAGGACGAGGTCGTCCGGCGCATTCTCGAATACCAGGTCGAAGCCGTCGTCATGGCCTCGGCGACGCTCTCTTCGGGCCTGGCGCGCGAATGCGCGGCCATCGGCATTCCGGTGGTCACGCTGAACCGATATGTTTCGTCGTCGCCGACATCGTCCATCACCTCGGACAATATTGAAGGCGGCCGCCTTGTCGCCCGGCATCTGGCTGCCGGTGGGCACAAGCGCATTGCCTTCATCGCCGGAGCCGAGGATTCCTCCACCAGCCGCGACCGCGAAGCGGGTTTCTATCGGGGCCTTGCGGAAAAGGGCATCGTCCCCTTTGCGCGCGAGGTCGGCGGCTACACGTTCGACGGCGCAGCGGAAGCGGCCCGCAAGCTCCTGGCCGCACCGGTCAGGCCGGACGCGATCTTCGTGGCCAATGACCACATGGCGTTTTCGGTCATGGATGTGGCGCGGGCAGAGTTCGGCCTGAAAATCCCCGCCGACCTTTCCATTGCCGGGTATGACGACGTCCCGGAAGCCTCGTGGAAGGGCTATGACCTGACAACTGTCTCGCAGTCGCCGGACGACATGGTCGATGAGGCCGCGCGGCTCCTCATCGAACAGATCGCCAGTCAGCCGGTCGTGCACAGGGCCACCGTGCTGCCCGCTGTGCTGGTCGTGCGCTCCTCGACACGGGCGCCCTGAGGCCGGCGGTCAGCGCCCGCGCCGGAAAAAGGACTGCATGCGGTCCATCACGTCCAGCCCCATCTGTTGCATGAGGTCGAGCATGTCGAGCGGAACCCAGTTCTCCCGGATCAGGCCTTCGTGGTGGAGATAAAAATCCATCACCCGCATGGTCACGGGCTTTCCGCTCGGCGGCAGGCCGGCAAACCCGCCGCCATCATGCACCGCATAGACCGACGGCCAGCCGCCGGTCACCGAGTACGGGCCGTCGCCGATGCGGATGAAGTGCCCTGCACCATGGCGGGCCCGCTCCGCATTGACCTCGTCAACCGTGCCCTGCGGACGCCGGAAAGCGATGCGGAACGGCATCTGGTGATGGTCGACAAAGCCTTCGAGACCGCGCGCAGTGCCGATGCCCGATGGCCCGTACCACATCATCTTCGGATGCCAATAGTCACGCTGCGGCATGGTGAGCAGGCCTTCGCGCGACAGGGCGGCATCCTTGTATTCGGACAGTGTCCCGTGCATCGCCAGCGTCTGGGCAATAGAGGCCGCCGAATGCGCCGGGTCGCTGTCACGGAAAGCAAGGCCGTCGCCGGTGATCGGCCCCAGCCACATCTCTTCCACGCCCATGCTCGGCGCCAGCGGCCAGAAACCGGCCTGGCGGATCACGTCCAGCACATCCCACAGCAGGGTCGCCTGAATCACCATCCCCGCCTCGTCCAGTTCGTAGACCTCGCCATAGCGCAGGTAGAGCGTCTTGCTGGTGGCCGGGATGGTAAGCCAGTCATGACGGAACGTGCCGCAATAATGGCCCATGGCGGCGACGAGACGCTTGCCCTGCCATGTCCCCGCAACGAAAATCAGGTCGCGGCGTTCCAGGTCCGGCAGGGCGGTCTTCAGCGGAGTCCACAGGCCCGTCTGCGCCGCATCGTTGCCGGAGAGGACGTTGACCGGATGGGAGACCCGCCAGACGCAGTCGGGCCGGAAACGAGCGGCAATTGCTTGCGCCAGGTGCGCTGCCGGAGCCTCCGCCAATCGCATCAAGTCACTGTGAATGCGCCGTTTTTCGTCGCCGCTGACGGTCATGTCCTGTGTCCTTTCTGGCCTGATTCCAAAGTTGAAGTTTGCCTGAAATTTGATCTTGCATACGTATTCAATGTCTGCCAGTCTTTTCTGAAGGCCGCGGTCAGGTTGCTCGCCAGCCACCCAAGAGCCGGGAGACATTGGGAGAAAGTCATGCATCACTTCAAGAAGGCGCTGCTCGCCGGCGTCGTGGTTATTGCAGGAACCGCATTCGCGCAGGCTGCCGATTGCGGCATCACGGCCAAGGGCCGGGTATCGATCGTCGGCAATGAATTTCCGGCCATCAAGTCGGTCGCCGCAAAGGCCGCCGAATGCGACAATATCGAATTCTCGTCCAACCTCACGGCCGATCACCAGAAGATCAACGTTGACGGCATGAAGGCCAATCCGCCGGCTTTCACCTCGGCGATCATTGCCAACTCGTCGATCGTGGCACTGATGAACGAGGATGTCATCCGTCCGCTGGACGACCTCGTCGCCAAGTACGGCGAAGGCATCAATCCACAGCAGCTGATCACCATTGACGGCAAGATCATGGCCGTGGCCTTCATGGCCAATTCCCAGCATCTGGTCTATCGCGCCGATGTGCTCGAAGAACTCGGCATCGCGGTTCCCACATCCTATGAGGAAGTGGTCGCGGCCGCCGAGAAGATCCGCGCTTCCGGCAAGATGCAGAACCCGGTCGGCGGCGCCTACGCGTCGGGCTGGAACCTCGCCCAGGAATTCGTCAACATGTACATCGGCGCCGGCGGCGAGTTCTACAAGCCGGGCACGGCGGAGGTTTCCGTCAACAACGCGCAGGGTGTTGCCGCCCTCGAAACGATGAAGACGCTGTCCGGCTACATGAACCCGGACTTCCTGACACATGATTCCAATGCGACGTCCGCCGAATGGGAAGCGGGCAATGTCGCGCTGATGAACATGTGGGGCTCGCGCACCGGCGTTCTGATGGATGCGGAAGGTTCCGCACCGGAAGTCCACACCAACACCAAGGTTTCCGGTCCTCTGACGGTCGGCAGTTCGGGCGTGCCCGCAACGACACTCTGGTGGGATGGCTGGACTGTCGCCAAGAACGCGTCGGAAGAAGACGCTGCTGCAACCTTCCTTGCCTTGAAGCACGGCATTTCGCCGGCCCTCCTCAACGAGGAAACCATGGGGCAGGCGGTCTGGATGATCGACGGCTACACCCCGGCCCCGGTCAATGAAGGCGTCTTCAAGACCATGGCCGCCAAGGCCGTGCCCTATCCGATGCTGCCCTATCACGGCCTGCTGCACACGGCACTCGGCGACAACATTGCCGACTTCCTGCAGGGCAAGGAAAGCGCCGAACAGGCACTGGCAGACGTCGAAGCTGCCTATACGGCCGCGGCCAAGGAAAAGGGCTTCCTCAACTGAGGCTTGCCTGAAAGCGGAAGCGGCGCCAGCGCGCCGCTTCCCCACCCTCGCCAACGTGTCATCGGCCTGACCGCTCGCTCGGAACGGGGATTTGCGTCATGAGACATCGCAGTTTTGCTGCCTTCGTCCTGCCATCGGCGCTTGCGATGCTCCTGTTCATCGCGGCACCGATCGTGTCGGTCCTCATCCAGTCGGTCTATGCGCCGCATGCGCAGGTGATCGTCGAGATCGAAAATTGCGGTCCGTTCGGCTGTACGAAATCGACCACGGTCGATCAGGAGGCAACGGCCAGGCTTCTGGAAGAGCAGCCCCTCGGGCGCTTTGTCGGCGGCGACATCTATTTGAACCGCAACCACCTGGCGACAAGCGAGATCGGAGCCGCGTGGTCGGCTGCAAGCGGCCTTGGCGATTTTTTTAGCCGCGTCCTCAACCTGCCGTTCTACGGCGCGCTGGCCTTCACCCTGACCTATACGGCGGTGGTCACGCCGCTCGCCATGATCTTCGGCTTCTTCATTGCCCTGTCGGTCAATTCCCTGCCGCGATTCATGAAGGGGCCGACGATCTTCTTTTCGCTCCTGCCAATGATCGTCACGCCGTTGGTCGGGGCACTGATCCTGTTCTGGATGATCGATGCGCGCGGGATCCTCGGTTCGGCCCTGCAGGCAATTGCCGGCGATCCGAACCTCTCGCTGAAGGCATCGACGCCGCTGACCTGGATCATGCTGATGGTCTACGGCATCTGGTCGTCGGCGCCGTTCGCCTTCGTCATCTACTATGCCGGACTGCAGACCGTACCGCAGGACACGCTGGAATCGGCGATGATCGACGGCGCGACACGTTGGGAGCGTGTGCGCTATGTGATCCTGCCACACCTGATCCCGCTGACGACGTTCATGGCGCTGATCAAGATCATGGACAATTTCCGGGTCTTCGAACCGATCGTCTCGTTCCAGGCGGCGGCGCATGCTCAGTCTCTGTCCTATTTCATCTATCAGGACCTCGGCGGCGAAACGCGCCTTCTGTCCTCGGCGGCTGCAACATCGGTCCTGACCATCCTCGGCGTGGCGATCCTGTTGTCGCCGGTCGTCGTGCGAACCTGGCGCGACTACGGTCGCAAGATCGCGTGAGGGGAATGTCATGAGTGCAGCAACCGAACGCCAGCCGATCATCCTGCGCACAGCGCTGATCATCTTCGTGATTGCCTGGCTCATCGTCGCCGCCTTTCCGTTCTTCTGGACGCTCTGGGGCTCGTTCAAGGTCGAAGGCGATTTCTTCTCAAAGGCCGACTGGGTGAATGCGCTGACCGGTCCGCTCACAGTCGAGGAAACCGGCGGGCGGTTCACCGGCCAGGGCTATCATGGCGCCTGGGTGCAGGAAGAGTTCTGGCGCGCGGCGCTCAACACACTGATCGTCTGCGTCTGCGTGGTGACGATTTCGCTCACCTTCGGAACGCTCGGCGCCTATGCGCTGTCGCGGTCCACCTACCGCTATGCGTTCTGGCTGCTGATCATTGCGCTGATCTTCCGCGCCATGCCGCCGGTCACGCTGGTCTCCGGCTATCTTCTGCCGTTCTACCAGTGGAACCTCTGGGGGCACCTGCCGACGACGATCATAGTGCTGGTCGCCATCAACCAGCCGTTCACGCTCTGGATGCTGACCTCGTTCTTCCGCAACATTCCCAAGGAACTCGACGAGAGCGCCATGGTGGACGGATGCACGCGGTTCCAGGCCTTCCGGCACGTGATCATCCCGGTCATGTGGCCGGGGGTCATCACCACCGGCCTGTTCTCGTTCCTCTTGGCCTACAATGACTTCGCGGTGACCGCGATGCTGCTGTCGGCTGACAACCAGACCATGGTGCCCAAGCTCGCCAGCTTCCTCGGCACGACCCAGACCAAGGGCAATGTGATGTTCGCGGTTGCAGCGGTCATATCGGTAACGGCGCCGCTCTTTATCATGGTGATGTTTTTCCAGCGCCAGATTGTCAGCGGCCTGACGGCCGGCGCGGTGAAAGGATAGGAAATGGCCGGTATCTCGCTCAGAAATGTCACCAAGCGCTGGGGCGCGTTTGTCGGGGTCGACAACTTCAACCTGGAGATCGGCGACCGCGAGTTCCTCGTCCTGCTCGGGCCGTCCGGCTGCGGCAAGACGACGACCATGCGCATGGTCGCCGGTCTGGAAGACCTGACCTCCGGCGAAATCCGGATCGGCGACACGGTCGTCAACAATCTGGAGCCGAAGGACCGCGATGTGGCCATGGTGTTCCAGTCGTACGGCCTTTACCCGAACCTTTCGGTCTGGGAGAACATCCGTTTCCCATTGCGCATTCGCAAGATCGATCCGGCCACCCATCGCGAGCGGGTGCAGCGGGCGGTCGACATGGTGGAACTGAACGACTTCGTCGACCGAAAGCCCGCGCAACTGTCTGGCGGCCAGCGCCAGCGTGTGGCGCTTGCCCGCGCCATCGTGCGCAAGCCCAAGGTCTTCCTGATGGACGAGCCGCTGTCGAACCTCGATGCCAAGCTGCGTGTTTCGACCCGTGCCCAGATCAAGAACCTGCACCACGAACTGAAGGTGACGACGATCTATGTCACCCACGACCAGATCGAGGCGATGACGCTTGCCGACCGCGTGGTGGTCATGAACAAGGGGCTTGTGCAGCAGGTCGGCACGCCGCGTGACATATACAACCGGCCCGACAACACCTTTGTTGCCGGCTTCATGGGCACACCGGCCATGAACCTCATCGAGGGCGAATTGAAGGGCGGGGTGTTCTCGTCGGACCATGTGCGGGTCCCGGGTTTCAATAGCGCCCACGACGGCAAGGTGACACTCGGCTTCCGCGCGGAGGATGCGTCCCTTGCTCCTGGCGGCGAAGGCGAGATTGCCGCCCCCGTCTATTCGTTCGAGCTTCTCGGCGATGCATCCATGGTGACCGTGCGTGCAGGACAGGGTTTCGCTGCCGTCAAGGCCGACAAGGACCATGTGGTCGAGATCGGCGACACGGTGGCGGTCCGGGTTCCGACCACGATCTGCCACCTGTTCGACACGGCGACGGGAAAGCGCTTGCCCGGAACATGACGCACGACCGGGACAAGAACCGCAGAAGACAAATCGGGGAAAAACAATGGCAGTCCGCTGGCTGAAATCCGCCAAACCAGAAAATGAGCGCGCACAGGATGACGCAAAGGTGCGCGCCAACGTCGAAGCCATACTTGCCGACATCGGGGCGCGCGGCGATGCGGCTGTGCGCGACCTTTCGGCAAAGTTCGACAACTATGCTCCCGCCGCGTTCCGCCTCAGCGACGAAGATGTTGCCGCGCTGATGAACAAGGTCTCGGCCCAGGAGATGCACGACATCCGCTTTGCGCAGGAGCAGGTGCGCAACTTTGCGCGCATCCAGCGCGACTCGATGAAAGACGTGGAGATCGAAACGCTTCCGGGCGTTATCCTCGGCCACAAGAACATTCCCGTGCAGTCCGTCGGCTGCTATGTGCCCGGCGGCAAGTTCCCGATGGTTGCCTCGGCCCACATGTCGGTCGCGACCGCCGATGTGGCCGGCGTACCGCGCATCGTCGCCTGTACCCCGCCCTTCAAGGGCGAGCCGAACCCGGCGGTGATTGCCGCCATCAAGCTTGGCGGCGCCCACGAAATCCATGTCCTCGGCGGCATCCAGGCCGTCGGCGCGATGGCCATCGGCACGGAAACGATCAAGCCGGTACACATGCTGGTCGGGCCTGGCAACGCCTTCGTTGCAGAAGCAAAACGCCAGCTGTTCGGCCGCGTCGGCATCGACCTGTTTGCCGGGCCGACCGAGACCATGGTGATTGCCGATGAGACCGGGGCCGATGCCGAACTCTGCGCCACCGATCTGCTCGGCCAGGCCGAACACGGCTACAACTCGCCGGCCGTTCTCGTCACCAATTCGGAAAAGCTGGCCCGTGCGACGATGGACGAAATCGCCCGCCTGCTTACCATCTTGCCGACCGCCGATACGGCGGCGAAAAGCTGGGCGGACTATGGCGAGATCATTGTCTGCGACACTTATGATGAGATGCTTGCGGTGGCCGACGACATCGCATCCGAGCACGTGCAGGTGATGACGGACCGGGATGACTGGTTCCTCGAACACATGACCTGCTACGGCGCGCTGTTTCTCGGCGCGCGCACCAATGTTGCCAATGGCGACAAGGTGATCGGTACCAACCACACGCTTCCGACGAAGAAGGCCGGCCGCTACACGGGCGGGCTCTGGGTCGGCAAGTTCTTGAAGACCCACTCCTACCAGAAGGTGCTGACCGACGAGGCCGCCGCGTTGATCGGCGAATACGGCTCGCGCCTGTGCATCCTCGAAGGTTTTGTCGGCCATGCCGAACAGTGCAATGTGCGCGTGCGTCGCTATGGCGGGCGCAACGTGCCCTATGGTGCGGCGGCTGAACCCAAGCTGGCAGCGGAGTGACCTGAAGCCATGGCTGCCAAAGCCCTCGGAGCGCTGATCCTGCCCTTCCGCAAAGCGGCAGAAACCGCAAACGCGCGAGAGCTGCGCGCAGCGCTTGGCGCATTGTTGTCGCCCGCCGCAACGGTCCGCACGTGCCACCCGTTCGGTGACGTTGCCGGGCCGGAGGCGCTGTTTACGAACTGCTACTCGCCGTTGCTGGAGGCGATGCCGGACCTTGAACGCCGCGACATGATCGTCGTTTCCGGCACGACACCGGACGGGCAGGACTGGATCGGTTGCATGGGCAATTACATGGGAACCTTCGTTGCGCCCTTCCTCGATATTCCGCCAACCGGGCATCTGGCGCACATGCGCTACCACGAATTCTTCCGGGTGGAGGACGAAAGGGTCACAGAGGTGCAGGCGATCTGGGACATTCCTGAACTGATGATGCAGGCGGGTGCCTGGCCGATGGCGCCGCAGCTTGGCAAGTTCCTGTGCACGCCCGCGCCGATGTCCGGCGACGGCCTTCTCGCATCCGGAGACGGCAGCGCCGCAATGGATCACGTGATCGCCATGCTTACCGATCTGTGCAAGCACCCGGCCGATCCCGACCCGGCGGTCATGCGACTGGACCGCTACTGGCATCCGCGCTTCAACTGGTATGGCCCTGCCGGTATCGGCACGGGGCGCGGCATTGCCGGTTTCCGCAACTGGCACCAGATCCCGTTCCTGCGCGCCATGCCCGACCGCAAGCTTGATGCGATGGGCGACCTGATGAGCCATTGGATCGCGGCGGGCGACTATGTCGCCGAGACCGGATGGCCCAACATGCGCCTGACACTGACCGGTGACGGGTGGATGGGCGTTGCACCGGCGGGAAGGGAGGTGCTGCTGCGCAGCCTCGATTTCTGGCGGCTGGAAGGCGGGCTGATCCGCGAGAACTGGGTTCTGGTCGATCTTCTCGATCTTTACCGGCAGGTCGGCGTCGATGTGTTGGCGCGCATGGGCGAATTCAACAAGGCCCGCGTGCCGGGCCGGGTGCGGTATCCGGTGGGTGCCGCATGATGCTGCCACGCACGCCATCCTTCCGCCTTGACGGGCGCGTGGCGCTGGTCGCCGGTGCGTCGTCCGGGATCGGCCTTGCCGCCGCCAGCGCACTCGCTGAAGCCGGGGCTCATGTCGTTTGCATGGCGCGGTCCGTTGTCCGGCTTCAGGATACTGTTGACGCCATGAAAGCCGAAGGCTGGTCCGCCGAAGCGCTGGTTGCCGACGTGACCAACACCGCCGCAATGGCCTCAGCCATCGGCGCCATGGAACGCCTCGACATTTGCGTGAACTCGGCAGGCATCGCCCGCCACGGTCCGGCGCTCACAACCACGCCGGACGATTTCGACACCGTGGCCGCCGTCAACTGGAAAGCGGCGCATTTCCTCGCGCGCGAAGCTGCGAAAAAGATGATCGCCGGAGGCAAGGGCGGTTCGATTGTCACCATCTCCTCGCAGATGGGCCATGTCGGCGGCATCGACCGCACGGTCTATGCCGCTTCCAAGCATGCGGTCGAGGGAATGACCAAGGCCATGGCCATCGAGTGGGGGCCGCACGACGTTCGCGTCAACACGGTCTGCCCGACCTTTATCCGCACGCCGCTGACACAGGCGACCTTCGACAATCCGGAGCGGGTCGACTGGATCCGTTCCAAGATCAAGCTCGGTCGTGTTGGCGAGGTGGAGGACATCATGGGCGCGGTTGTCTTCCTCGCCTCCGATGCCAGCGCGCTCGTAACCGGAACACACATCATCGTCGATGGCGGCTGGACCGCCGGATAAGGATGCAAGAACAATGACGTTCGAAGGATTTTCACAGCGCTGGAAGCACTTTCCCGATTACATCATCGGGATCACCCGCGAGATCTGGGAAGAGCGCGGCATCGAGACGTTGAACCGATACTATTCGCACGACATCCCGGTGCGCACGCCGATGGGCATCCAGCGCGGCAACCAGGCTGTTATTGCTTCGACCATGGCAACCATCAACGAGTTCCCGGACCGGGAACTGCTTGGCGAAGATGTGATCTGGTCCGGGGATGCGCAGACCGGCTACTTGTCCTCACACCGGCTGCTGACCACCGCCACGCACAGCCGCGACGGCCAGTTCGGCAAGGCAACCGGCAAGCACTGGACGGTCCGCGTGATCGCCGACTGTGCGGCGAAAGCCGACACGATCTATGACGAGTGGCTGGTGCGCGACTATGGCGGCCTTGTGCGCCAACTCGGTTTCGAGCCGCGCGCCTTTGCTGCATCGCTGATCGCGCGCGAGGGTGGGCCGGAAGCCTGCGCCCGCCCGTTCACGCCGGAGATGGATGTCGATGGCGGCTATCATGGCACCGGCAACGACAACGAATGGGGTCAGCGCTACGAGGCGATCCTCAAGGGCCTGATGGACACGGATTTCAACCTGGTTGTCCGCGACTATGACCGCGCCGTGATCGGCGAATATGCCGGGTCGGTGACGGCGATCAGCCATGGTCCGGTGCAGCAATTCTGGATCGGCCTGCGCTCGTCCTTTCCCGATGCCACCTTCCGCATCCACCACCGGATCGGCATGGAGGGCGGCATGATGAGCCCGCGCGCGGCGATCCGCTGGTCGCTCGACGGAACCCATTCAGGCTGGGGCGCTTTCGGCAGGCCGACCGGCGCGAAGGTGCATGTCATGGGCATGAGCCATGCCGAGTTCGGCCCTTGGGGCCTTCGCCGCGAATACACGCTCTATGACGAAGTTGCGATCTGGAAGCAGATCCTCATTGAGACCGGAGAGACCGTATGACACCCGCCCAAATGGAAGCCCGCCTGGTCCGCTACGGCGACCTTCAACCGTGCAAGACCGCCTTCATCGATGCCCATACGCCCGGCAGCGACCAGAAGGAGAACTTCACGATCATCGGCGGCGGTGTCAGCGAAAGCCCGGACCAGCACGTGCACATCACCATTCCGCACGGCTTCAACATCGGTGCGGCCGGCCAGCCGCCCAAGTGCCGCAACTCGATGCACAACCATCGCACGGCCGAAGTCTTCTTTGTGCTCAGGGGCCGCTGGCGCTTCTTCTGGGGCGAAAAGGGTGACGCCGGCGAAGTGATCATGGAAGAAGGTGACATCTTCAACATTCCCACCAACATTTTCCGCGGTTTCGAGAATATCGGCACGGACTACGGGATGATCATGGCGATCCTTGGCGGCGATGATGCCGGCGGCGGCGTCATCTGGGCGCCGCACGTCATCGAGGATGCAAAGGCCCATGGCCTTGTGCTTGGTGAAAACGGCAAGCTCTACGACACCAAAAAGGGCGAAAGCCTTCCCGATGGCGTAAAGCCGATGCCGCTGCTGACCCGCGAGGACGTCGCCAAGGTGGATTGCCCCACCCCCGCCGAGGTCGTCGGCGGCTATGTCCGCCGCTATCTGGACTTGGTGGCACTTGCCCAGACCGGCCCGGTCTCGGTGATCGGCGAGACCGGAAGCATCCGGGACAGGCCCGGCTTCGAGGTTGATTTCATCACGCGCCGCTCCGCGAGCGCAAAGCGGCACAGCCACGACCGGCCTGTGGTGCTGATGCCGGTCAAAGGGCACTGGCGCCTTGAATGGGATGGCGGCCAGATGACGCTTGCGCCCGGCGACACGATGAGCGTTCCGGAACATCTGGCCCACACGTGCACACCGTCGATGACCGGCGAGGCCGCCCTCTACCGGATCATTGCCACGGACGATCCGGCTGGCCCCACCTGGAAGCCGTCATGACCGGGTCAGGAACCGGCTGCGGGAACAGCCGAAACGGCCTCCGGCAGGTCGATGAAGATGTCTGCAACGTCGATGGCAAATCCCGGCGGGTCGAACGTCACTTTGCCGGTCTCGCCGATGATCTTCGTCGTGATCGTCTCGCCGTCGCGCTGGTGGTGGACAACGCTGCGCTCGCTGATCAGGACGATCAGATAGTGCTCGATCGACGGGACGGTGAAGTAGCGCGTGAACTTGGTGATCGCGTCCAGCTTCTGGCTCGACGGGGAGGTGACTTCGACGACAATCACGGGATCTTCGAGCAGGATTGCGTCCGGCTCGGACCGCTTGCAGCTGACCGATGCGTCCGGTTCGAACTTGGAATGGTTGTCGATCTTGATCGAGACTCCGTCCACGAAAGCCTGGCACGGGAGCCCGGCCTTGCGAATACTGTCGCGCATGGCGATGGCCACGCCCATTTTCGCCACTGCATGGGCAATGCGTTCGGACTGCATCGTGAAGATGCGGCCGTCGAGCATTTCGTGGCGCCCGTCGCGTCCTTCTTCCCATTCGAGGAATTCCTCGACGGTCATCTTCTTTCCGGCGGGGTTTGCAAGAGCCGGCGCGTTCATCTTGTGTCTCCTTGCCGTTCCGCTCTTCCCATACCAGAAACCGCCTCGCCATGCCATCAGAGGATAAAATGACCACGATCCCCGTCACCCATGTCGGCTCGCTGCCGCGCACCCAGAAGGTCGTCGATTTCATTTTCGCGCGCGAACGCGAAGAACCATACGACGCAGCCGCCTTCGACGCCGCGATGACCGAGGCGATGGACGAGACCGTGCGCCGCCAGGTCGAGGCCGGGGTCGGCATCGTCTCCGACGGTGAAACCTCGAAAATCAGCTACGCCACTTACGTCAAGGACCGCTACACGGGCTTTTCCGGCGACAGCCCGCGCAATGCGCCGGCCGATCTCAAGCTGTTCCCGACTTTTCTCGATCGGCTGGCGCGCGAAGGCGGGACGCCGAAATATGCCCGTCCCATGTGCACTGGCGCGGTGGCATCGAAAGGGCAGGGCGAACTGGAAAAGGACATCGCCAACCTCAAGGCGGCGATGGCCAAACACGGCGCCGAGCGCGGGTTCATGAACGCCGCTTCGCCCGGTGTCATCTCGCTTTTCCTGCAGAACGCCCACTACAAGGACCGCGAGGCCTATCTGTGGGCGCTGGCGGACGCCATGAAGGCAGAATACGAGACCATTGTGGCGTCCGGCCTCGACCTGCAACTCGACTGCCCGGATCTGGCGCTGTCACGGCACATGCTGTTCACGGACTTGTCGGACGAGCAATTCGTCAAGGTCGCCGACATGCATGTGGAGGCGCTGAACCATGCGCTGCGCGACGTGCCGCAGGACAAGGTGCGCATCCATATCTGCTGGGGCAATTACGAGGGGCCGCATGTCTGCGATATCGACATGGCCAAGGTCCTGTCCACGCTGATGCGCGCCAAGGCGCGATACATCCTGTTCGAGACCTCCAATCCGCGCCACGCCCATGAATGGACCGTGTTCCGCGACCGCAAGTCCGAGATCCCGGATGATCGCGTGCTCGTGCCGGGTGTCGTTGACACGACGACCAATTTCGTCGAGCACCCGGAACTGGTCGCACAGCGGCTTGACCGGTTCACGCAAATCGTCGGGGCGGACCGGGTGATGGCCGGCTCCGATTGCGGCTTTGGCACATTTGCCGGGTTTGGTGCTGTCGATCCGGAGATCGCCTATGCCAAGCTGAAGACGCTGTCCGAAGGCGCCGCGATCGCCGCAAGCCGGGCCTGATCGATCCATGGCGCGCGAAACGCTTGTCCTGCTGCCCGGCATGATGTGCGACGCGCGACTGTTCGGTCCGCAGGTGGACGCATTCGGCGACCGCCATGACATCCTTGTGCCGGACCTTGTCCAGCCGTCGATAGCCGCCATGGCCGCCCATGTGCTTGCAACGGCGCCGCCCGGGCCACTCAACGTGGCGGGCCTTTCCATGGGCGGGATCGTCGCGATGGCGATGGCCGGCATGGCACCGGGGTGCATTGCGCGGCTTGCGCTTGTCGACACCAACCACCTTGCCGATGCGCCAGAGCGTTATGCCGTGCGCAACCGCCAGATCGACGATGTGGAAGCCGGGCGCCTGCGCGAGGTGATCGTCGATGAAATGAAGCCGGTCTATCTGGCGGAACGGAACCGGGGGAATAGGAACCTTCTCGACCTCCTGGTCACCATGGCGATGGATGTCGGTCCGGATGCCTTTGTCGCCCAGTCGCTGGCACTGCGCGACCGGCCGGACCATTCGGAGGCCTTGCGCGCTTTCAAAGGCCCGGCGCTTGTCCTTTGCGGCGAGGAGGACCGGCTTTGCCCGGTGGAACGGCACCGGCAGATCGCCGGTCTGATGGATGCTGCCGAACTCGTCATCGTGCCGGGTGCGGGGCACATTTCGACGCTGGAGAATGCCCCGGCGGTCAATGCGGCATTGGAGACATGGCTGGCGCTGCCGGCGGGAGGATCATGACATGACAACCGAAGCGACCATGACCGAAGCAGAACTGTTCGCCCTTCTTGCAAGGGTCGACTCTCCGACCGTCTGCAACGCGATCGAAGTGGCGCAGGGCAAACGCGGCTTTGCCGGGTTCACCCGCGGAACGCTGCTGGCCGCCGACCCGGCGCTGCCGGCGTTTTTCGGCCATGCCCGAACCGCCCGCATCCGCGCCGT
>JBGSWL010000053.1:0-20276 GCA_041752455.1 Roseitalea sp.
AAATGGTGATGCCGGGCGACAACGCGGAAATGAACGTCGAGCTGATCACGCCGATCGCCATGGAAGAGCGCCTGCGCTTTGCCATCCGTGAAGGCGGCCGCACCGTCGGCGCCGGCATCGTCGCAAAGATCATCGAGTAATCGAACTGCTTGCCGCCGAAAAGTGGGAACCGGTTTTCGGGTAACGGCAAGCACGTAAAAAATCGACGGCCGAAAGCGCCGACGGCATTAAAATCTGCAAAATGGCCGCGAGAGCGGCCATTTCTGCTAGCGGCGCCGGCATCGTCGCAAAGATCATCGAGTAATCGGGCTGCTTGCCGCCGAAAAGTGGGAACCGGCTTTCGGGTAACGGCAAGCACGTGAAGAACCGACTGCCGAAAGCGCCGACGGACTGAAAGACTGCAAAATGGCCGCGCGAGCGGCCATTTCTGCTTCCGGCGCCGACGCTGCAACAAACCGTAACGAACAAGGCGCCTCCTGGCACTTTGTTCACTTGTGCTTCCGTTGCGGCACGAAACAGCCAAATCGCTCTTCACCAATGACGAAAAAGCCGTTGCCTACGATGGTTTCAGCAGGCATCAGCATCGTGGGGTCGGAGATGCGATCATGATCAGGCAAGATGGAAAGGACGTTTCCTTTGCGGCGGAGCTGCCGCCGGTTCTTCCGGTTTCTCTCGTTCTGGTCAGCGACTACGAAGATGGCGCCAAAACGTGGAACGATGAGCGTAAGGCGGTTGCAGCCTATCTGAACGATCCGCATGGCATTCCTGCCGAAGTGGTGATTGTGGGAGCGCGCGCGGATATCGAAGATGCCGAGCCTCCGTCCGAATGGAGCAATGCTCCCGTCCCTGTCCGTGTGGAGGCTGTCGATGAGACCGCTTCGGGACGGATGAAGAACTGTGCCGTAGCGCTCAGCAACCACGAGATCGTTGCCGTGATCGAAACCGACTGCATCGGCGAGCAGGGTTGGCTCGCCATCATGATGCGGCGCATGCAGGAAGACCCGCAGCTTGGGATGTTGTCGCCGCGCACGGCGTACCCGGCGCACCGAACCGACCGTGTTCAGCGTGTCATGACACTGCTCGACCGAGGTTATGTCGAAGTACCCGAAGCCGATGGCCGGATGATATTTCGCACCCCGATCAATGGCGGACTGGAGCGCCGGAGCCTGGCCTTGCAGTTTCCCTACCCGCACCACCCGTCGCCCTTTATCGCAAACCACTTGCGCGAAATGGACATTCACAAGGCAGGTGTCGCTGTCGGCCTCGAACCTTCAGCCGTCCTTCTTCATGCGTTTCACGGATTTGGGTTCATTGCCGATTTGCGTCGCAACAAGGGTTTTCAGTTCTGGCACATGATGCGGCGCGAGAATCCCGACCGATGGGACCGGCTTGGCGGCGCCTCCCAGATCCGCAAGGTCGTCAGGCAGGCATGGAAATTGGAGCGCAATGTGATCCGTCGCCTCGGACCCAAGCGCCTGAAGCCACTCGACTGGCCGCTCGTTCCGGTCATGGTGCTGTTGGGCCTTTACCTCGCGGCACAAGGCGCAGCCGATGCGCGGGCAGGGGCAGGTCTGCCCCGTGGCTCAGGCTATCGCTGAAGCGTCTCAGCACGAAATTGTGCTTGCACCGGCGTCGGCTGGCAATTATCAGACCGGATGTCGCAGCCGCCATGAATTGGCTGGTGGCACTGTAGGGGTGTAGCTCAGTTGGTAGAGCGTCGGTCTCCAAAACCGAAGGTCCACGGTTCGAGCCCGTGCGCCCCTGCCACCCCGGATTTGACGCTTTCGCAAATTTGACCTTTGGCTTACCTTGGGTTAGGCGACGCTAACGTCGATTTCCGGGGCATCCGCAATGAGTTCAGCCTTGAAGAGCGTTGCTGCGCCGACCGGGCCAATTGCCGATCCTTCAGGTCGCATGATCGCTTGTCAGATTGAAAATGCGACCGTCGTCCTGCGCGATGACGCTTATGCCGTGGTGGACATGGCAGCCCATTACCGCGAAATCGAACGCGCCACCGGTCTGGACATGTCCCGGGCCATCACCTTTATCGAACGCATCCCGCTCTTTCTGCGCGGCGAAGCACACAAGAATGCGCGCCGTCGACTTGCAGGTCTGCTGTCGGCTGCGCGCCCGCAGATGGTTGCAAAGCGGGAACCGCATCTCGCCCGCTTGCAGCAACGCCTTGGTGACCCTGACGGCACATTCGATCTTGTCGCTGATGTCTTGGTCCCGATGTATGCGGACATGTCGACCGCATTCCTGCCGGAAGCGGACCACCTTGGCACCGAAATCGTCGAGTTCACGCGGCTGTTTGATCCCGTCACCGGCCTTGCCCGCCGCAAGCGCATGAACGATGCCATTGGACGCGTGGTCGCAGCTTCTCCAGCGCCTGCAGGCGATACGCTTGATGCGCTGGCACTGACCGTCCTCGGACATGACCCGTTCATCGCTTCGCTCGGGCTGACCGTTGCCGGCGTCATCGGTGGCGAGGAACCATTGCGGCGGCTCTGCGACATGAATTGGCCGACTGAAATTGCCGAAACCGGATTGCCGGCGACGGAACGCGATGCCTTGCGCGATACCACGCTCGGCACGACCCCCATTGCTGCGGGAACCCGCGTTCGCGTCGATCTCGATGCACTAGGGCCGGACAGCTATTTCGGGATCGGCGCCCACCTTTGCATCGGACGGGCCCTTTCGCGCGAAAGCTGGACCGCGCTGGCGTCTGTTTTCGCTGGCAGCACATCGAAAGCGTCGCTGGAGCGTGTGACAATCCGGGAACCGGACCGCATCTTCCGCTACCCGGAGACGATCCGGATCACTCTCCATGGATGAGACGGACCAGCTGATCGAACAATGCTTCCTGCGCCATGCCGGACGGATCTTTGATTAATCGGGCACATCGGTGACTGGCGAGCGCCTGCTGACCATGCCGATGGACCAACTGGGCGTGACCTCGCTGGCCTTGCTCGAAACGATCATGTCGATCGAGGAAAAGACCGGTGCCATGTTTCCCGATATCGACGTCGACACGCTGACCTGCCTGCGCGATCTGCGCGGTCATTTTCCGCGCCTTAGGGCATGAATCCGCTCAAGCGGATCATCCGCAATCGCATCGACTTGTCGCGGCGCGAGAGCCTGCTGACACCGGTCGAATGGCGCGAGTTGCTGCGCACTGACCCGCTTGCATCAACCTTCGCGCTTTCCGGCGACGTGCTTCAGCTTGGTCTGCTTGCCAACTATACGCGGGAAGGGAGAGGCAACGACTTCATCCTTTTTCGCAGGGAACAGCAGGAAGGCACGCTGCTGGTCTGTTTTTCCGATCTGTATCGCTCGTTTTTCTATCCGGTGCCGGCGTTTCTCCAATTGGTTGCGCCGACCGGCTTTGACGTCCTTGTGTTGCATGACAGCCAGCGTGATTGGCATCTGGATGGTATAGCCGGTCTCTCGACCGATCTGGAAGGAACCCTCCGCGTTGTGCAGACCCTCGCTGCAGAGCGCGGCTACCGGCGCATTGTCTGCTTTGGCTCAAGCATGGGCGGCCATCCTGCCATCCGTGCCGGTGCCCGCCTCGGCGCTGCCCACACGGTTTCGGTTGGCGGCACGCCGGTCAACCCGCTTCACTATCATGTCCGTACCGGCAAGTTTTCGCCGGCCTTTGACCATCTGTGCGCTTGCAGGGCGCCAAATGCCGCTCCGCCACATCTCTATTTCTGCAAGACGGCATTTCTTGACCTGCGATTTGCCGAGCAGACGAGAGCGCTGTGGCCGGGCACGTTGATCACGCCCGTTCCGTCGAGAAAACATGACATCTTTGCCTCGTTGCCAGGACGCAATGCGCAGCAGAATCTGCTGCTCGCGATGCTCACCGCGCCGGAAACAGTTGACATCGGGCACGGGCTGGGTGGACAGTCCGGCGACTAGTTGCTTGGCCGTACGGGAAGATTTTCTCGTCCGCCCCTTGATCCTGCCGTGAATCACGGCTAGATGATCGCTTGCGTCGGAATTGCCCTTTACGGGTGGGGCACGCATTCACCAAAACGGCAGGTCAAGGCAGCCTCGCGTTTTACTTTACGCGCTGCAGCTAACTTGCGGGACTAGAAAGGAATGCCGCGTCCTCCGGGATGCGAGCAAAGCGAACATGGCACGCACGAACCCGTTCACCTTTATCCAGCAGGTCAGGTCCGAAGCAGCCAAGGTTGTTTGGCCATCACGGCGCGAAACCATGATTTCCACAATCATGGTGCTCGTCATGGTGGTGATTGCGTCTGCATTCTTTTTCACGGTGGATCAGATTTACTCGTTGGTCTTTGACCTCGTATTCGGCGCCCGCTGACGGGATTTTATCAGAATGGAAGCCCAGCACATGACGGCGCGGTGGTACATTGTTCACGCCTATTCCAACTTCGAAAAGAAGGTGGCTGAAGCGATCGAGGAAAACGCCAAGACCAAAGGGCTCTGGGATCGTTTCGAGCAGGTGCTCGTACCGACCGAAAAGGTCATCGAGATCCGCAAGGGGCGCAAGGTCGATGCCGAGCGCAAGTTCTTCCCCGGTTATGTGATGGTTCGCGCGGAACTGACCGACGACGTCTATCACCTGATCAAGAACACGCCGAAAGTCACCGGCTTCCTCGGTTCCGACAAGCGCCCGGTCCCGATTTCGGACCGTGAAGCCGATGCCATCATCGGCCAGATCCAGGAAGGCGTCGAACGGCCGAAGCCCAGCGTTTCCTTCGAGATCGGCGAAACGGTCAGGGTCACGGAAGGCTCGTTCGCATCGTTCAACGGTGTGGTGCAGGAAGTCGACGAAGAGCGCTCGCGCCTCAAGGTGGAAGTTTCGATCTTCGGGCGTGCAACGCCCGTCGATCTTGAATTCGGAATGGTCGAAAAGGGCTGATCCGGAAACCGGCTTGCCGGTAAAACCGGCGGGAGATGTCGGGACATGCTGGCCGCATGTCCGGTCGTACCGCCAACGTCCAATCGCCGGCATTGCCGGTCTGTTTAAAGTGAGACGAACGACATGGCCAAGAAAGTAATGGGGCAGCTCAAGCTGCAGGTGAAGGCAGGGTCTGCCACCCCGTCACCACCAATCGGGCCGGCGCTGGGTCAGCGCGGCATCAACATCATGGAGTTCTGCAAGGCGTTCAACGCTGCGACGGGCGAAATGGAAAAGGGCATGCCTGTGCCGGTGATCATCACCTACTTCCAGGACAAGTCCTTCACCTTCAAGATGAAGACGCCGCCTGCGTCGTTCCTTCTGAAGGCTGCCGCCAACGTCAAGTCCGGGTCGAAGACCCCTGGCAAGACGATTGCCGGCTCGGTGACGCGCGACAAGGTTCGCGAGATCGCCGAGTTCAAGATGAAGGACCTGAATGCTGCCGATATCGAAGCGGCAATGCGGATGATTGAAGGCTCGGCGCGCGCCATGGGCCTGAAGGTGGAAGGCTGACACGATGGCAAAGATTGCAAAACGTATTCGCGCCGTTCGTGAAGGCGTCGATCGCAACCACCTTTACGGTCTCGACGAAGCCATCGCCATGGTCAAGGAACGGGCAACCGCCAAGTTCGACGAGACTATCGAAGTTGCGCTGAATCTCGGCGTTGATCCGCGCCACGCTGACCAGATGGTCCGCGGCGTCGTCAACCTGCCGAACGGAACCGGTCGTACGGTTCGCGTGGCGGTGTTCGCCCGTGGCGACAAGGCTGATGAAGCCCGCGCAGCCGGTGCCGACATCGTTGGCGCCGAAGATCTCGTTGAAATCGTCCAGGGTGGCCAGATCGACTTCGACCGTTGCATCGCAACGCCGGACATGATGCCGCTCGTCGGTCGCCTCGGCAAGGTTCTCGGCCCGCGCGGTATGATGCCGAACCCGAAGGTCGGCACGGTCACACCGGATATTGCAGGTGCCGTCAAGGCTTCCAAGGGCGGTGCTGTCGAGTTCCGCGTCGAGAAGGCCGGCATCATTCATGCGGGCGTTGGCAAGGCGTCGTTCGACTCTGCTGCCATCGCTGAAAACATTCGCGCGCTGACCGAGGCGGTCACCCGTGCAAAGCCGACAGGCGCCAAGGGCACCTATCTTAAGCGCGTTGCGCTGTCATCGACGATGGGCGCTGGCGTCCGTGTCGATCCGGCAACCGTGTCGGGTTCGTCGGCAAACTGATTTTACGACTGGCAGCCTGATGGCGCTGGTTGTGTAACGCAATTTTTCTGCCCCGGTTCGCCGGTGCGGAAGAACGGCCGGGCCAAAAGCCCGGTCTCCTGTCCGAGATTGCAGGTGGGTCGCCTTAATCAATGAGGCCTGCATGAGACGGGTGAGAAGCTTTTCGGTCGCACAACCTGCGATCCGTGAAGGTTTGAACCGTACTGCCTTGTGCCGCTAGGGCCGGTTTTCCGGCTCGGTGCGAGGGGACAGGATCCTCGAGCGTCGTGACGCCGGGTCCTCTCGGCATCGCGGCAAAAGGCAACCGCACCGCTATCCGGCAACGGGGCGCGGTGCAAATCGGAGAGACGAAGTGGATAGAGCGGAAAAACGCGAATTCGTCACTGAGCTGAACCAGGTCTTCCAGGAGTCCGGTTCAGTTGTGGTGGCCCACTATACAGGTCTGACCGTCGCAGAAATGAGCGATTTGCGTTCGCGCATGCGCTTGGCGGGCGGGACTGTGAAGGTTGCGAAGAACCGCCTCGCCAAGATCGCTCTTCAGGGCACGGAAGCCGAAGGCATGGCCGATCTGTTCAAGGGACAGACGCTCATTGCCTACGCCACCGATCCGGTGACGGCTCCCAAGGTCGCAAGCGACTTCGCCAAGAGCAACGACAAGCTTGTCGTTCTCGGCGGAGCACTCGGTGCGACCGTTCTCGATGCGAACGGCGTGAAGGTCTTGGCCGAACTGCCGTCGCTCGACGAACTGCGTGGAAGGCTCGTTGGCATGATTCAGACGCCGGCAAGCCGTATCGCACAGGTGGTCAGCGCCCCGGCAGCACAGCTCGCCAGGGTGTTCAACGCCTATGCCCAGAAGGACGCTGCGTGAGGCAACTCGCACCAGTCAATACGAAACTGTTCGAACCTAAACACAAGGAACTGAAAAATGGCTGATCTTGCCAAAATCGTTGAAGACCTGTCTGCCCTGACCGTTCTGGAAGCTGCAGAACTGTCGAAAATGCTTGAAGAAAAATGGGGCGTTTCTGCCGCTGCACCGGTTGCTGTTGCAGCCGCTGTTGGTGGTGGTGCTGCCGCTGCGCCGGTCGAAGAGCAGACCGAATTCGACGTCATTCTCGAAGACTTCGGCGCACAGAAGATCAACGTCATCAAGGAAGTGCGTGCGATCACCGGTCTTGGCCTCAAGGAAGCCAAGGACCTGGTCGAAGGCGCTCCGAAGGCTGTCAAGGAACAGGTTTCCAAGGGCGAAGCTGAGGCAATCATTGCCAAGCTCGTGGAAGCTGGCGCCAAGGCATCGATGAAGTAAGCGTTTCAGGCGCAAGTTGCGGGGCGCACCTTTCAAGGGCGCGCCCCGCCGCTTCTGGCCTGCGAGTATGCGTAAAAGAACCCATTTCCCGAAGCGCGGTTTCGCGTTTCCGGAAACGGGTTTTAACCGTTTGAGGCGAGGGGACCGGGTGCATGGGTTCCCGCCCGCAAGCTGACCGGACCGTCGGTTCGGTCCACTGACTTTCAGACGCCCGGCCGGGGCGACATGAACGAGGAGCGGCAATGGCCCAGACCATTTCATTCAACGGTCGCAAACGTGTACGCAAGTATTTTGGCAGCATTCCCGATGTTGCGGAGATGCCGAACCTGATCGAGGTGCAGAAGGCATCCTACGATCAATTCCTGATGATGGGCGAGCCTGCAGGCGGGCGCGCTGACGAAGGCCTCCAGGCTGCCTTCAAATCGGTGTTCCCGATTTCCGATTTCGCCGGCACCGCCATGCTCGAATTCGTTCGCTTCGAGTATGACAAACCGAAGTTCGACGTGGAAGAATGCCGCCAGCGCGACCTGACCTATTCGGCGCCGCTGAAGGTGACGCTTCGCCTGATCGTGTTCGATATCGATGAAGATACCGGCGCCAAGTCGGTCAAGGACATCAAGGAACAGGACGTCTACATGGGCGACATGCCGCTCATGACAGACAATGGCACGTTCATCGTCAACGGCACAGAGCGCGTCATCGTCTCGCAGATGCACCGCTCGCCAGGCGTGTTCTTCGACCACGACAAGGGCAAGACCCATTCGTCGGGCAAGCTGCTGTTTGCTGCCCGCGTCATTCCGTACCGTGGTTCGTGGCTCGATATCGAATTCGACGCCAAGGATATCGTCTATGCGCGCATCGACCGTCGTCGGAAGATTCCGGTTTCCTCGCTGCTGATGGCGCTTGGCATGGACGGCGAAGAGATCCTGTCGACCTACTACAACTTCGTCACCTATGAGCGTGACGGGGAAGGCTGGCGCATTCCCTTCTCGGCCGAACGCCTGAAGGGCATGAAGCCGATCACCGATCTGGTCGATGCCGATACCGGCAAGGTCGTGGCGGAAGCCGGCACCAAGCTGACGGCGCGCAAGGTCAAGCAGATGGCCGAGCAGGGCATCAAGGCGCTTCGCGCCTCCGATGACGATCTGTTCGGTTCGTATCTTGCCGAAGATCTCGCCAACCCGCAGACCGGTGAAATCTACCTCGAAGCCGGCGACGAGATCGACGAGAAGACCCTGAAACTGCTCATCGAAAGCGGCCAGGACTCGTTCCCGATCCTCGACATCGACCACGTCAATGTCGGCCCGTACATCCGCACGACGCTGACCGTCGACAAGAATGAAAACCGCCAGGATGCGCTGTTCGACATCTACCGCGTGATGCGTCCTGGTGAGCCGCCGACCATCGAGACCGCCGAAGCCATGTTCCAGTCGCTGTTCTTCGACAGCGAACGCTACGACCTGTCGGCTGTCGGCCGGGTGAAAATGAACATGCGTCTCGGCCAGAAGGTCGAAGACACGGTTCGCACCCTGCGCAAGGAAGACATCGTCGAAGTCGTTCGTACGCTGATCGATCTGCGCGACGGCAAGGGCGAAATCGACGACATCGACAACCTCGGAAACCGCCGTGTGCGCTCGGTCGGCGAACTGATGGAAAATCAGTATCGCGTCGGACTTCTGCGCATGGAGCGGGCGATCAAGGAACGCATGTCGTCTGTCGACATCGACACCGTGATGCCGCAGGACCTGATCAACGCCAAGCCGGCAGCCGCCGCAGTGCGTGAATTCTTCGGCTCCTCGCAGCTGTCGCAGTTCATGGACCAGACCAATCCGCTGTCGGAAATCACCCACAAGCGTCGCCTTTCGGCGCTTGGACCCGGTGGTTTGACCCGTGAGCGTGCCGGCTTTGAAGTGCGCGACGTGCATCCGACCCACTACGGCCGCATCTGCCCGATCGAAACGCCGGAGGGTCCGAATATCGGCCTGATCAACTCGCTGGCGACGTTCGCGCGCGTCAACAAGTACGGCTTCATCGAAAGCCCGTACCGCAAGCTGGTCGATGGCAAGGTGACAAGCGAAGTCGTCTATCTGTCGGCCATGGAAGAAGCCAAGCACTACGTTGCGCAGGCCAATGCCAAGATCGCCGACGATGGCTCGCTGTTTGACGAGTTCGTCATCGCCCGCCATGCAGGCGACGTGATGATGGCGCCGCGCGACACCGTCGACTTGATGGACGTCTCGCCCAAGCAGTTGGTTTCGGTTGCCGCCGCCTTGATCCCGTTCCTCGAGAACGACGACGCCAACCGCGCCCTCATGGGCTCGAACATGCAGCGTCAGGCCGTGCCGCTGGTGCGCGCCGAAGCGCCGTTTGTCGGGACCGGCATGGAGCCGATCGTTGCCCGTGACTCCGGCGCTGCCATTGCGGCGCGCCGGTCGGGCATCGTCGACCAGGTCGATGCGATGCGTATCGTCATCCGCGCCACCGAAGAGCTCGATCCGGGCGAACCGGGCGTCGACATCTATCGTCTGCAGAAGTTCCAGCGTTCGAACCAGTCGACCTGCATCAACCAGCGTCCGCTGGTGAAGGTTGGCGACCGGATCGAAAAGGGCGACATCATCGGCGACGGTCCTTCGACCGACCTCGGCGATCTGGCCCTCGGCCGCAACGTGCTCGTCGCGTTCATGCCGTGGAGCGGTTACAACTTCGAGGACGCCATCCTCATCAGCGAACGTGTGGTCAAGGAGGACATCTACACCTCGATCCACATCGATGAATTCGAGATCGGTGCCCGCGACACGAAGCTCGGACCCGAAGAGATCACCCGTGACATTCCCAACGTCGGCGAGGAGGCCCTGCGCAACCTCGGTCCCGACGGCGTCATTCGCATCGGTGCGGAGGTCAAGCCTGGCGATATTCTTGTCGGCAAAATCACCCCGAAAAGCGAAACCGAACTGGCGCCCGAGGAGCGCCTCCTGCGCGCCATCTTCGGCGAAAAGGCGGCCGACGTGAAGGATACCTCCCTCACCGTTCCGTCCGGCACCTACGGCATCGTCATGGATGTGAAGGTCTCCTCCAAAAAAGAGCTGGCCAAGAGCAAGCTTTCCCCGGCTGAGGCCAAGAAGCACGGCAAAGCCCTTGAGGAGGAATACAAGAAGCGGAGCGACGAGCTGCACGAGCAGCTGACCGAGGCGCTTTCCAATGTCCTGCTCGGAGAAAAAATCCCGCTCGACGTGGTCAACGGGGAATCCGGCGAGATCATCATCCCAGCCAACCGCAAGATCACCAAGACGCTGCTGCGCAAGCTGGCCGGCGTTTACAATCAGGTGGAGATCGACCCCAGCCCCATCCGCAACAAGATCCTTGAGATCATCGGCCAATACCGCCATCGCTTCGATGACCTCGAGCACGAGCGGGAGGAAAATATGCTGCGGGTCGAAAGCGGTGACGAGATCGAGCCCGGCATCATCAAGCAGGTCAAAGTTTACATCGCGAGCAAGCGGAAGCTCAGTGTCGGTGACAAGATGGCCGGTCGCCACGGCAACAAGGGCGTGGTCGCGAAGATCGTGCCCGAGGAGGACATGCCCTTCCTCGCGGACGGAACTCCGGTGGACATCGTGTTGAACCCGCTCGGCGTGCCGAGCCGCATGAACGTCGGCCAGGTTTTGGAGACCCACCTCGGCATCGCCGCCAAGGCGCTCGGCTTCAAGGTCGCCACGCCCGTGTTTGACGGGATCAGCGAGGACAAAATCTTCGACTACCTCAAAAAAGCCCGCGAGGTCGATGGGTTCACCTGGATCAACGGCAACGGCAAAGCCACCGTCCACGACGGTCGCACCGGCGACGCGTTCGAGCAGGAGGTTGTCGTCGGCTACATCTACATGTTGAAGCTGGGCCACCTCGTGGCCGACAAGATCCACGCCCGCGCCGTCGGCCCCTACTCCCTCGTCACCCAGCAGCCGCTGGGCGGCAAGGCCCAATACGGCGGCCAGCGCTTCGGCGAAATGGAGGTCTGGGCCCTCGAGGCCTATGGCGCCGCCTACACCTTGCAGGAGCTGCTCACCGTCAAATCCGACGACGTGCAGGGCCGCACGCGCATCTACGAGTCGATCGTCAAGGGGGACAACTCCCTCGAGGCCGGCACGCCGGAGTCGTTTAACGTTTTGATCAAGGAAATGAAGAGCCTCGGCCTGAATGTCCAGGCCGGCCGACCCGGCCGCGCCGCGGCGGAACTCGTGGCCTGAACCGCAAAGAATATTACCCAATGAGTGAACCCATCCTGCGCGACCTGTCCGGCGAAACCGAGCCGGCTTTCGACCAAGTCTCTGTCACCGTGGCCAGCCCGGAGTCCATCCGGTCCTGGAGTCATGGCGAGGTGAAGAACCCGGAGACCATCAACTACCGCACCTTCAAGCCGGAGAAGGGCGGTCTCTTCTGCGAGCGCATCTTCGGTCCGACCCGCGATTGGGAGTGCACCTGCGGAAAATACAAGCGGATCAAGCACAAGGGCGTGGTCTGCGACCGCTGCGGCGTCGAGGTCACCCTGGCCCGCGTGCGTCGTGAGCGCATGGCCCACATTGAGCTGGCCGTGCCCGTCTCGCACATCTGGTTCTACAAATGCACGCCGTCCCGCCTCGGTCTCATGCTTGACCTCACGAGCAAGGAGCTCGAGCGCGTCATTTACTACGAGGATTACATCGTCATCGACCCCGGCAATACCGGACTCGAAGCCGGGCAATTGCTCAACGAAAACGAGTTCCGCGAAGCCGAAGAGCAATACGGTGAAGACTTCAGCGCCGGCATGGGGGCCGAAGCTCTGCAGAAAATCCTCGAGCGCATCGACCTCGGTGCCCTCGTGGCCAAGTTGCAGGAAGACATGGTCAAGACAAAGAGCAAGACGACCAAGACCAAGCTGGCCAAGCGTCTCAAGCTGTCTCAGGGCTTTCTCCACTCCCGCACCCGCCCCGAGTGGATGATCCTCAGCGTCCTTCCGGTCATTCCTCCGGATCTCCGGCCCCTCGTGCCGCTCGAAGGCGGCCGCTTCGCCACCTCGGATCTCAACGATCTCTACCGCCGCGTCATCAACCGCAACAACCGGTTGAAAAATCTGCTCCAACTGAAGACGCCGGAAGTCATCATCCGCAACGAAAAGCGCATGCTTCAGGAAGCCGTGGACGCGCTCTTCGACAACGGCCGCCACGGTCGCGCCGTGACCGGGGCGAGCAACCGGCCGCTCAAATCACTCAGCGACATGCTTAAGGGCAAGCAGGGGCGCTTCCGCCAGAACCTGCTCGGCAAGCGCGTGGACTACTCCGGCCGCTCGGTCATCGTCATCGGGCCGGAACTCAAGCTCAACCAGTGCGGGTTGCCGAAGAAAATGGCGCTCGTGCTTTTCGAGCCGTTCATCCTCCGCCGCCTCAAGGAACTGGGCTACGTCCATACCGTGCGCAGCGCCAAGAAAATCATCGAGCGCCAGGAGCCCGTCGTCTGGGACATTCTCGAGGAAGTGACCAAGGGCCACCCGGTGCTGCTCAACCGTGCGCCGACCCTGCACCGCCTCTCCATCCAGGCTTTCGAGCCGCTGTTGATCGAGGGCGAGGCCATCCGCATCCACCCGCTGGTCTGCACCGCCTACAACGCCGACTTCGACGGCGACCAGATGGCTGTGCACGTGCCGCTTTCGGCGGAGGCGCAGCTCGAGGCCCGCATGCTCATGCTGGCCACCAACAACATCTTCTCGCCCTCCAGCGGCAAGCCGATCACCACGCCCTCGCAGGACATCACCCTCGGGTGCTATTACCTGACGCAGAACCCGCGCATCACCGACAAGAACCGGGATCTGCGCCTGCCGCTCTTTGCCGACGCGGCGGAGGTCGAGTTGGCCATCGCGGAGAACGCGATCAAGACGCACACCCGCATCCTTTACAAGAACCCGGACTTCGGGACGCCCACCGTTTACGGCGACGCGACCAAGAAGGTCATCGAGACCACGGCAGGCCGCGTTCGCTTCAACGAGATTTGGCCCCAGGGACTCGGCTTCGTCAACAAGCCCGCTGGGAAGAAACAGCTCAGCGAGATCATCTGGCATTGCTACCAGGTTGGCGGACCGCAGGTCGCCGTGGAGACGCTCGACCGTCTCAAGGATCTCGGCTTCAAGGAGGCGACCCGCGCGGGCATCTCCATCGGCATCGTGGACATGATCATCCCCGAGCAAAAGCGGGTCGAAATCGAACTCGCGCACAAGCAGATCGACGAGGTCGAGAAGCAGTATCGCAAGGGCATCATCACCGACGGTGAGCGTTACAACAAAATCATCGATATCTGGACGCATGCCGGCGAGGAAATCTCGAACGTCATGTTCCGCACCCTCGACCACAACGAGGGCCGGGCCGAGATGAACCCTGTCTTCCTCATGGTGGACTCCGGGGCCCGCGGCAACCGTCAGCAGGTCAAGCAGCTCGCCGGCATGCGCGGCCTCATGGCCAAGCCCTCCGGCGAAATCATCGAGCGCCCCATCACCTCGAACTTCCGCGAGGGCCTCACCGTCCTCGAGTATTTCATCTCCACCCACGGGGCCCGCAAGGGTCTGGCCGACACCGCGCTCAAGACGGCCGACTCCGGCTACCTCACGCGCAAGCTCGTGGATGCCGCCCAGGACGTCATCATCACCATGCCCGACTGCGGCACGGTCAAGGGAATCGTCGTGCAACCCATCTATGAGGGCGACGAGGAAGTGGTTGATCTCAAGACCCGCATCATCGGCCGCACCAGTTGCGAGAGCCTCAAGGACCCGGTGACGGGCAAGTCCGTGGTCAAGAACGGCCAGTTGGTGGACGAGCATGTCGCGGCGGAACTCACGCGCATTGGTGTGGAGCAACTCCGCATCCGCTCGGTGCTCACCTGCGAATCGAAGCGGGGCGTCTGCGCCAAGTGCTACGGCCGCAACCTGGCCACCGGCAAGTTGGTCCAGCTCGGCGAGGCCGTGGGCATCATTGCCGCCCAATCCATCGGCGAGCCTGGCACCCAGCTGACCATGCGGACGTTCCACATCGGTGGCACGGCCAGCCAGACCTTCAAGCAGCCCATCATCAAGGCGAAGAACGACGGCACGGTCCGCTACATCGAGCTTCGCACCGTGCAGTCCCTTGACGGCAACAGCATTGTCCTCAACAAGAACGGCTTTATCGGCATCTTCGACGACAAGGACGGCCGCGAACTCGAGCGTCACAGCATCGTGATTGGCTCCGTCATTTCCGTCGCCGACGCCGCCCGAGTCAAAAAGGGCCAGGTCTTCGTCCAGTGGGATCCCTACAACCTGCCCATCCTGACGGAGAAGTCCGGCAAGGTGGAGTTCCGCGACATGATCCCCGGCTTGAGCGTGAAGCGGGAGGTCGATGAGGCCACCGGCATCACCGGCCTCGTGGTTATCGAGCACAAGGAAGACCTCCATCCGCAGGTCGTCATTTTGGACGACAACAAGGCGGTCGTGGCCAGCTATTCGATTCCGGCGGGCGCGCACATCGTCGTGCATGACCACCGCAAGGTCGAGGCCGGGCAGCTCTTGGCCAAGACCCCGCGCAAAATCGCCAAGACCAAGGACATCACCGGCGGTCTGCCCCGCGTGGCCGAGCTCTTCGAGGCGCGTAAGCCGAAAGATTCCGCCGAGATCGCCAAGATCGACGGCATCGTCAAGATTGAAGGCACGGCCCGCGGCAAGCGTCGCCTGCTCATCCTCGACGTGGAGACCAAGGAGGAGGAAGAACACCTCATCCCCATGAACAAGCACATCATCGTGGCCGATGGCGATCGCGTGAAGAAAGGCAGCCAGCTGACCGATGGCCCTGTCGTGCCGCACGAGATTCTGCAAGTTTGCGGACCCGCCGCCCTCCAAGAGCATCTGCTCAACGAGGTGCAGGAGGTCTATCGTCTCCAGGGCGTGGAGATCAACGACAAGCACATCGAAATCATCATCCGCCAGATGCTCCGCAAGGTGAAAATCACGGACCCGGGCGACACCACGCTGCTCTGGGACGACAAGGTGGACCGCAGCGAGTTCGACCGCGAGAACGAGCGCATCACCGAACTTGGCGGCAAGTCCGCCGAAGGCGAACCGGTGCTGCTCGGCATCACCCGCGCCTCGCTCAGCACGGAAAGCTTCATCTCTGCGGCGTCCTTCCAGGACACGACGCGCGTCCTCACGGATGCCGCCACCCTCGGCAAAGTGGATCTGCTCCGCGGGTTCAAGGAGAACGTCATCATGGGACACCTCATCCCGGCCGGCACCGGCTTCCAGGATTATCGCGATGTGGAAATCGCCCAGCTTGACCTTGGCGAGGAACTGGCCGCCGCCGAAACCGAAAAAGAGGCCGGCTAAGGCCTCACATTCTTCACCACCACGAACATGGCATCGATCGAACTCATCACCGAACTCCTCGAATCCGGCGTCCACTACGGTCACCAGACCAAGCGCTGGAACCCGAAAATGCGGGAATTTATCCTCGAGGAGAAAAACGACATCTACATCATCAACATCGGCCGCACGGTCGAGCAGTTGGAAACAGCCACCAAATTCCTCGCCGACACCGTGCGCGCGGGGGGCAAGATCCTCTTTGTCGGCTGCAAGAAGCAGGCTCAGGAGGCCGTCAAGGAAGCGGCGGAATCCTGCGGACAGTTTTACGTCCACAACCGCTGGCTGGGGGGCACCCTCACCAACCTCACCACCATCCGCAAGAGTGTCGCCCGCCTCAAGGAGATCGAGAACAAGCTCAAGAGTCCCGGGGTGGTCAAGATCGGCAAGAAGGAACAAGCCTCCCTCCGCCGCGAGCAGGCCCGCTTGGGCAAGAACCTCGACGGGTTGCGCGAGATGGACAAGCTTCCCGCCGCGATCGTGATCATCGACACCACCCGCGAGGACATCGCCGTGCGCGAGGCCAACCGCCTCAAAGTCCCCGTCGTGGCCATCGTTGACACCAACAGCGATCCCGAGTTGGTGGACTATCCCATCGCGGGCAACGACGACGCCATCCGCTCGATCCGCGTGATCCTGCAGAAACTGGTCGAAGCCATCAAGGGTGCCTCAGCCATCCGGCAGAAAAAGGCCGACCCGGAACTCGCCGCCGTCGCCGAGTAAGCACCGCCGGGCTCTCCTCGGCCCGGCCCGGCCAACTGCCAACCGAAAACTGCCAACTTCCGAACTATGTCTGATATCTCACCTCAACTCGTCCGTGAACTCCGCGAGCGAACCAACGCGGGCATGATGGATTGCAAGCGCGCGCTCACCGAGGCGGCCGGCGACCCGGCCAAAGCCGAGGAAATTCTCCGCGCCAAGGGCATTGCCTCCGCCGGCAAGAAAGCCTCGCGCTCGGCCAAGGAAGGCACGGTGGCTTCCTACATCCACCTGCAAGGCAAGGTCGGCGTGCTCGTCGAGGTCAACTGCGAGACCGACTTTGTGGCCAAGAACGAAAACTTCCGGGACTTCGTCAAGGACATCACCCTGCACATCGCGGCCGCCAACCCGACCTGCGTCTCCCGCGAACAGGTGGATCAGGCCGAGCTCGAGCGCGAGCGGGTCATCTACCGCCAGCAAGTCGAGGGCAAACCGGCCAACATCGTGGACAAGATCGTCGAGGGCAAAGTGGAAAAGTTTCTCGGCACCGTGTGCCTGTTGGAGCAGCCCTTCATCAAGAACCCCGACATCACGATCAACGATCTGGTCAAAAGCAAGATCACCGAGCTGGGCGAGAACATTGTCATCCGCCGCTTCACCCGCTACATGGTGGGCGAAGGCGTCGCCGACGAGCCCGCCGCGTCCTAACCAAGGGCGCAGCGCCCCCGGGAGCGCTGGGCTTCCAAGGTTTGGATTTCGGAGTGGGGAGGAGCCACGAAGCACACGAAGAGGGCTGGGGAGAGGCACTAGTTGGCCTCGGGCGGTGCGCCGCGATCTCAGCCGAGAGGGCTCCCCACCGACGGAAGAGATCGGGGGAGAGATGCTCGCCGCCCTCGGTCGGCCGCAGGAACAGACCGGCCAGCCGTCCGGCTCCGGCTCAGAGTCTCAGCATGTCAGCCTTTGGCTAAGGCCTGTTTGGTCGCCGCGGCGACCTATCTCCGCTGACGCTCCGGTATCAGTTGGTTGCCAAGGCAACCTATCTTCGCTGACGCTCCGGTTCCGCGCTGCTCCGGCTCAGCATTTTCTTCTCCGCTCCCCCGACCTCCGACCTCCGTGTTGCCGCACCGAGTGCGCCGCCGGAGGCTCGCCGTGAGGCTTGACGCTGGCAGGGCACGACCTAAAGGTATCTCCCGTGAGCGTGGCCGAACTTCCCATTGCGTTTGACCAGCAGGAACTGGGGCGGTTTTGCCGGGCCCGAGGGATCAGGAGGCTCTCCCTGTTCGGATCCGTGTTGCGGGACGATTTCGATCCCGAGGCAAGTGACGTGGACGTTTTTGCGGAGTTTCGCGCGGGGGCGCTGCGTGGTGTCGGCCTCGATTACTTTGATTACGGCCGGGATCTCTCGGAGATTTTCGGACGGAAGGTGGATTTTTGCTCCCGGCTGAACAAGCACCTGTGGCCTGCGGTGCAGCGCGAGATGTTTGTTGTCTATGAGCAAGCGTGATCCCCGGGTCACTCTGGGTCAGCTTGGCGATTTCATTGCGGAGGCTCAGGATCTTGTTCGCGGCTACTCGCTTGAGACGCTGGTCGCCGACCCGGTGCGGCTTCGGGCCTTCGAGCGGGTCATGGAATTGGTCGGCGAATGCGTCAAGCGCGTGCCGGCCGGTTTGCGCGAGCAATACCCGGATGTTCCCTGGCGGCAGGTTGCGGGCATGCGCGATGGGATCAGCCATGCCTATGAGGATGTTTCCCACGAGATTCTCTGGGATGCCTTGCACCTGCACTTCCCGGGGTTGCAGACGGCAGTCGCATCGATTTTGCGCGATCTGGAGTGACTCTTCCGGCGGGTGTTTCACACGAAGCCACGAAAGGGGAGGGGCTCAACGAAGGCGGAGACTTGAGTTTGAGCCGGAGCACAGCGGAACCGAAGCGCAGCGAAGGTGGATCTGTGAGAGCCTCCTGCTTCCCATCCGCAAGGATGCCGATACTCGGGCCCAAGGCATGTCGTCATTGCACGGCGTGCAGGGCGATGATACGATGCCACAATGAGCCCGTCAGTTGATCCGAAGCTGCTGCTCGATCCCGTTTTTCAGCGCGTGCTGAAAGAGGGCTTGGCCATTCAGGATCGCTTCAGCGCGGAGCCGGTTTATGCTCGCACCGGTAAGGGATGCCTCAAGCCGTCCGGAGTGGGGGAGATTAGCTGGCGCCCGTTGAAGCGGCTGTGGCTCGCAGCCTGGCCGGACACATCGTTGCAGGGGTGGCGTCCGCGGAGGAGGACAAAGCGTTCCGCGATTTTTGCGCGGGACTCCGAGCGAACGAGAAGGCTGGGCCTTGAGTTTGAGGCTTGAGTGACAGGCACTGGGCCAAGGGCCGCTGCTATCCCAAGGACGTGGGGCGCCCCCCCCACTTGATCGGAGCCCGCGCGGCGCGCGGCTGCCATTGGCTGTGGGACGAGGGCGTCCCACTTCCTTGAGTTGTCGCGGCGCGTCCATGACCGCCGGTGCCTTGACAATCCGGCCAGACTGGACAGATTGACCTCATGGTCTGGCAGTTGCAGGAAGCGAAAAACCAATTGAGCGCCGTGGTTAACCGCGCCCTCGCAGAAGGACCGCAGACGATCACGCGCCACGGCAAGCCTGCCGTCGTCGTAGTGGCCTGCGACGATTACGCCCGGGCGGACGGACGGGAGAAACTCTCCGCCATCCTGCGCGAATGCCCCGTGCGCGGCTGGGTGGCCACCCGGACGAAGGAACCCGTGCGCACGATCAAGCTCGGTTGACATGGCTTGGTTGCTCGACACCGACATTCTCAGCGAGTCGTCGAAACAAGCGCCGTCGGAGAAGGTGCTGGCTTGGATCGACGCGCATGACGCCAGCCTGCACCTTTCGACGATCTCTCTCGGCGAGATGGTCAAGGGCATCGCCCTGCTGCCCTCCGGGGCCAAGCGGGCGCGGATCGAGGATTGGTTTGCACGCTTGGAGAGATGGGCCGGCCCGCGTTTGCTTGCTCCGGATGCGGAGGTCATGCGTGCTTGGGGACACCTCTGCGCCCGCCACGAGAGAAAGGGAAGGCAACTGCCCGTCCTCGACAGCCTCATTGCCGCCACCGCCCTGGCGCACGGGCTGACTATTGTCACCCGCAACACCCGCGATTACCCGCCGGAGATTCCGCTGCTCGATCCGTTTGGACGCGGTTGAGGGTTGAACGTGCCTTGGGCGACCGTTTGGCATTTTCGCTCGCCAGGCGCGGAGGAAGCATGAATGCCGCCACCGCAGGCCGCCGCAAGCCCAGTCGGTCGGAGGGTTCTCCCACGGATCCGCCTTCGCTGCGCCACGGCTTGACGAGGGCCACGAAGTCACGAAGGGGAGGGAAGCAACTGCTCAACAAAGGCTGAGCCTTGAGTTTGAACCTCGAGCAAATGGTCACGCGGTCGCCGGTGCCTTGCCACTCGCTTTTCCACCCCTCTCCCAGGTCTCCGCACTCCGCTTCCCGGTCTCCCCCGCCCCAGCGGACCACAGTTTGGGTCTGGCAGTGGCTATTTCTGCCCACATACCGCTCGTCACAAGTCACTCGCCACTGGCTTCGTGACAAAATCTTTACCTTAAATATTTTGCCCTCTCGGCGATTGGCGGCGAGACTGTGCCCGTGATGAGCCACCCGATCAGCCTTTATTCCACCACCACGCCGCCCGCGCAGGCAGGCGGGAGAT
>JBGSWL010000054.1:0-52847 GCA_041752455.1 Roseitalea sp.
GACGATGGCGGCAAGGTCCGCCTCGATCCCCTTGGCGACCAGGCCGTAATCGCCCGCGTGCTGCATGTAGTGGTAGATCTCGGCCGAGCGCAGCATCGCCTTGGTCGGAATGCAGCCCCAGTTGAGGCAGATGCCGCCGAGATGTTCGCGCTCGACGATGGCTGTCTTGAAGCCAAGTTGCGCGGAGCGGATGGCGGTCACGTAACCGCCGGGGCCGGAGCCGATTATGATGACGTCGTAGTTGGTGTCGGCCACGTTGCCTCTCCTTTGTGGGCGGGGAGGCAACGCGGCCAAAGGCCGTCAGGCCACGTTGAGCATCCCGTAGATCTGGTCTTTCAGGACCATGCGCTTCTTGCGCATCGTCTCCATGTTGAAGTCGTCGGTCGGTTCGACATCGGTCTCGGCCCGATGAATGGCCCGGTTGATGTCGTGGTATTCGTCAAACAGCTTTTCGAAGTGCGCATTGCTGGTCTTCAGCGCGTGCATCTTGTCGACGAATTCCGGAAATTCCTCGGACAGTTCGTGCGGTGTGTGGGCCATGAGGTCCTGTCTCCCATTTGTTGTTGACGATGGACCGACCCTGAACCGGGGAACGCTTATCCTCCTTGATCTGCCTCAACTTTCGGCCATTGCGCGCACGACGGGTGCCAACGCACGGCCGATCTTGGCGGTATTTTCTGCGTCGAGGTGTACGCCGTCGAGCGGTGATGCCTCGGCGATGCGCCCGGCATCGAAGAAGGCTGCCCCCTTTTCGGCGGCCAGTTCCGCATAATGTCCGGCGACGTGGGCGGCTTCCTCGGGCGCGCCCGCAAACATGGCGGCCATTTCGTCGTTCTCGGTCTCGATCACCTTGGGCGGCGCAACGATCAGCGCCTTGGCGCGATGGCCGGTGACAAGCCCTTGCGCGTGGCCATGAACGATCTGCACGAGGCGCCGCATGCCCTGCTTGGCGGCCATGGCGGTTCCCGCAATGTGCGGTTTCAGATCGTTGACGCCAAGCATCAGCACCACGATGTCGACCGGTGCCTGCACATAAAGCGCCGACGGCAGCAGACGGACACCGTTGCGGTCGCAGTCTGCAAGATGCTCGTCATAAGCTGTCGTTCGCCCGCGCATGCCGTCGGCAATGACGCGAAAACCGCTGCCAAGTTCCGCCGCCATCACATCAGGCCAGCGGTGCGCTGCGCCATGGCGAATACCGGGTTTGCCCGGATCCGAGCCCCAGGTCAGCGAGTCGCCATAGCAGAGGATGGTGGTCATGCGCTTCGGTCTTCAATCTGAATCGGGCACAAGACCGGCATGACGTTCGAGAGCAATTATTCTCTCCTCAAAGTCGCCGGTGATGAACTTGGACATCATGCTGTCCGCAGTAAGCGCATGGCGGAAGTTTTTTTGCGCTGCTTCAAGCTTATCAAGCCGCTTGTTCACAGACTCAAATCCGTCATGCATTTCGGCACGCATCTGGCGCAGCATCGGAACAATCATGTCTTCGGGTTCGGCCATTGTTGTCTCCTTCGGGCAGACTGGCACTCCAATATGGTGCCGATGCCTGCCGCCGGCAAACCGTCATACCAACATGCTCATCGGCTTTTCGATGTAGTTCTTGAACGCTCCAAGCAATGCGGCACCGAGTGCGCCATCGACACAGCGATGGTCGGTCGACAGCGTCACGGTCATCACGGTGGCAATCGCCAAGGCGCCATCCTTGACGACCGGGCGCTGTTCTCCGGCGCCGACCGCAAGGATCGTCGCATGAGGCGGATTGACCACAGCGGCAAAGTTGGAAACGCCCATCATGCCCATGTTGGAGACCGCCGTCGTGCCGCCCTGGTACTCTTCAGGCTTCAGCTTGCGATCCTTGGCTCGCGCGCCAAGGTCCTTCATGGCGTTCGAGATTTCCGACAGGCTCTTGGTTTCTGCCGACCTGATGATCGGTGTGATCAGCCCACCGGGGATCGACACGGCAACGCCGACATCGGCATGCTTGTGTTTCACCATGGCCTCGTCCGTCCAGGACACGTTGGCATCGGGCACATCGCGCAGCGACAGGGCCAGCGCCTTGATCACCATGTCGTTGACCGACAGCTTGTAGACCGGCTTGCCATCCTTCTGCGGGGCGGCATCATTGAGATCGGCGCGCAGCTTCAGGAGGGCGTCGAGCTGGCAATCGACCGATACATAGAAGTGCGGGATGGTCTGCTTGCTCTCCTGCAGGCGCTTGGCGATTGTCTTGCGCATGCCGTCGTGCTTGACGAGTTCGTAGGAGCCGTCGGCGAAGTTGGCCAGCACCTGTTCCGAGGTCGGGCCCTTGGCCATGGCGGCCGCTGTGCTTGCGGCCGGTGCAGATGCTGCCGCAGGCTGCGCAGCCTTCAGCGCATCCGATGGCTTGCCACCGCCGACCATGGCTGCGTCCACGTCAGCCTTGACGATGCGACCCTTCGGGCCGGATCCTTTGAGCGCCGTGATGTCGAGCCCGGCATTCTTTGCGATGCGGCGGGCGAGCGGCGAGGCAAAGACCTTGGCGCCATCCTTGACCGGAACCGGACCGGCGGTGCCGCCGTCATTGTGGGCGGCATTCGCCGCAGGTCG
The DNA here is from genome assembly GCA_041752455.1 of Roseitalea sp. Classification (GTDB taxonomy): domain Bacteria; phylum Pseudomonadota; class Alphaproteobacteria; order Rhizobiales; family Rhizobiaceae; genus JBGSWL01. The sequence continues at coordinate 2,590 of JBGSWL010000054.1, forward strand.
CACCTCCCCTCGCGCTTCGACAGGCTCAGCGTGAGGGGTGGTAACAGCGGCAGCAGCTGGCTTGGCCTCCTGCGATTTGGCAGGAGTAGCGGCTTCCCCGCCGCCCTTGGCGGCAGCGGCGGTGTCCTCGCCTTCCTCGGCAAGAATGGCGATCACCGCGTTGACCTTGACGCCTTCGGTACCGGCGGGAACCACGATCTTGACAATCGTGCCCTCATCGACCGCTTCCACTTCCATGGTCGCCTTGTCGGTTTCGATTTCGGCGATGATATCGCCAGCCGAAACGGTGTCGCCTTCCTTCACCAGCCATTTGGAAAGGTTGCCCTCCTCCATGGTCGGTGACAGCGCGGGCATGGTGATGTTGATCGGCATGGCTTTTCCCCTCAGCCCGCGTATGTCACGGCTTTGACGGCGGCGACGACCTCGCCGACATTCGGCAGGGCCAGCTTTTCGAGGTTGGCCGCGTAAGGCATCGGCACATCCTTGCCTGCAATGGTGATCGGCGGTGCATCCAGATAGTCGAACGCCTCGCGCGTGACGCGGTTGGCGATGTAGTCGCCGACCGAATTCTGCGGGAAGCCTTCTTCGACGGTCACAAGACGCCCGGTTTTCTTGACGCTGGCGATCACCGCCGGCAGGTCCATCGGGCGCAGCGTGCGCAGGTCGATGATCTCGCAATCGATACCCATCGTTTCGAGTTCGGCTGCGGCCTTGACGGCGTAGGTCATGCCGATGCCGAACGAGACGATCGTGCAATCGGACCCGGTGCGATGGATGCGTGCCTTGCCGATCGGCAGGACCAGATCGTCGACCTTCGGGACATCGAAGGTCTGGCCGTAGAGGATCTCGTTTTCGAGGAACACGACCGGGTTCGGGTCGCGGATTGCCGCTTTCAGCAAGCCCTTGGCATCAGCCGCCGTGTACGGCGCGATCACTTTCAGGCCGGGAACCTGCGAATACCAGGCCGCATAGCAATGGGAGTGCTGGGCGCCGACGCGCGCTGCGGCGCCGTTCGGTCCGCGGAACACCATTGGCGCGCCCATCTGGCCGCCGGACATATAAAGCGTCTTTGCCGCCGAGTTGATGATGTGGTCGATCGCCTGCATGGCAAAGTTGAATGTCATGAACTCGATGATCGGGCGAAGGCCTGTCATCGCGGCACCAACACCGATGCCGGCAAAACCGTGTTCGGTGATCGGCGTATCGATCACGCGGCGCGGTCCGAATTCCTGCAGCAGGTTCTGGGTGATCTTGTAGGCGCCCTGATACTCGGCGACTTCCTCACCCATGATGAAGACGCGGTCATCGCGGCGCATTTCTTCGGCCATCGCTGAATTCAGCGCCTCGCGCACGGTCATCGGCACCATTTCGGTTCCGGCTGGAAATTCCGGATCCGGCTCGGACACCTTCGGCGCGGCAGGCACGCTTGTGGCAGTTTCTGCCTTCGGCTCGGCGGCAGGTGCGGTCTCGGCGGCTGCGGGTTCAGGCGCAGCAGGCTTGGGTGCCGCATCCATGGAGGTGGCGTCTTCGCCTTCTTCGAGCAGCACGGCGATCGCCGTGTTGACCTTCACGCCTTCGGTGCCGGCGGCGATCAGGATCTTGCCGATCACGCCTTCATCGACGGCTTCCACTTCCATGGTTGCCTTGTCGGTTTCGATTTCGGCGATGATATCGCCGGCGGCGACCTTGTCGCCTTCCTTGACCAGCCACTTGGCCAGATTGCCCTCTTCCATGGTCGGAGAGAGCGCGGGCATCAGAATATCAATTGGCATCAGGGCCCCCTCACGCGTCCAGAAGAATGTCGGTGTACAGTTCGGAGACGTCCGGCTCCGGATCGGCAAGCGCGAAATCGGCCGCATCGGCGACGATCGCCTTGACCTCCTTGTCGATCACCTTGAGATCGTCCTCGCTTGCCATGCCGCTGTCGAGAAGCCGCATCCGCACCTGCTCGATCGGGTCATGGTCGGAGCGCATCTTTTGCACTTCGTCCTTGGAACGGTACTTTGCCGGATCGGACATCGAATGACCGCGGTAGCGATAGGTCATCATTTCCATGATGATCGGGCCCTCGCCGGAGCGCGCATGTTCGAGTGCAACGTCGGCAGCAGCCTTCACGGCGCGCACGTCCATCCCGTCGACCTGGAAGCCTGGGATCTTGAACGACAGGCCGCGGTGCGAAAAGTCGGTCTCGGCGGAAGCCCGGCTGACCGATGTGCCCATGGCATAACGATTGTTTTCAATCACGTAGACGACAGGCAGCTTCCAGAGCGCCGCCATGTTGAAGCTCTCGTAGACCTGCCCCTGGTTGGCTGCGCCATCACCGAAATAGGCGCAGGCAACATTGCCGTTGTCGCGATACTTGTTGGCAAAGGCGATACCTGTGCCGAGCGAGACCTGCGCCCCGACGATGCCGTGGCCGCCATAGAAGTGCTTCTCCTTGGAGAACATGTGCATGGAGCCGCCCTTGCCGCGCGAGTAGCCACCGCGCCGGCCGGTCAGTTCCGCCATCACGCCACTGCTTTCCATGCCGGTTGCCAGCATGTGGCCGTGGTCGCGGTAGCCGGTGATCACCTGATCGCCTTCGATCATCGCCATCTGCATGCCGGTGACGACGGCTTCCTGGCCGATATAGAGGTGACAGAAACCGCCTATATGGCCCATGCCGTAGAGCTGGCCGGCCTTTTCTTCGAACCGGCGGATGAGCAGCATGTCGCGGTAGGCCTTCAGCTCTTCCGCCTTCGAAAACTCTGCCGGGGGTGGTGCGGAGATGGCACCTTTTGTGGCGCCAGCCTTCTTGGCCGGGACCTTGCGAACGCGTGTCGCCATGATGTCTCTTCCCTGTCAAAACTGTTCTTGTTTTGCTTCACTTTAGCCAAGTGCGACAGGGTAGCAAGGCGCAAATTTGCATGGTCGGGTTGCCGCGAAGTCTCGAACAACGCATCTAAATCGATCAGTTAACTTGACATCGGTTAATTGATGCGGGGCAGCATCATTGTGTGTCGTGCAGCACGACGATTTCCGTAGGTGCCGTCAGGGCGAGACGCCGGCGCACCTGTTCATCGATCATGTCGCGTTGCAGCGAGCCGTCGCGCAGCGCTGCAGTGCGGCGTTCCAGATGGGAGCGCACGTTCTCGACCGCCGCGAGTTCGACAGCCAGGGTTTCGATGCGATCACGGTAGACTTTATGCGACGCAAGACCCAGCGAACCATGCAGCGCATGGAAAAGGAAATAGCCCGACGCCACCAGCACGAAGGCTGGAATGGCGAGATGCCGGTAGGATGATTTGCGATACTGGCGCGTCCACATGACCCGAAACCAAACGATGTTGCGCTGGTTCGAGATTAGGTGCTTGTGGTTAAGGTCCCGCTAACGGCAAAGCCCCGCGCCGTGAAATGCGCGGGGCTTGATAGTGGTCAAATCCGGAAGAGATCAGCGGTTGCGCAGCACCGAGCGCCCGGCATAACGGGCCTGATTGCCGAGCTGTTCCTCGATGCGGATCAGCTGATTGTATTTCGCCATGCGATCGGACCGTGCCAGAGAGCCGGTCTTGATCTGCCCGCAATTGGTGGCGACCGCGAGATCGGCAATCGTCGAGTCTTCGGTTTCGCCGGAGCGATGCGACATCACGGCGGTGTAGGCGGCGCGGTGGGCCATGTCGACGGCTTCCAGCGTCTCGGTCAGCGTTCCGATCTGGTTCACCTTGACGAGGATCGAATTGGCGATGCCTTCTTCGATGCCGCGCGACAGGCGGTTCGTGTTGGTGACGAACAGATCGTCACCGACCAACTGGCAGGTGTCGCCGAGAAGCTCGGTGAGCGCAGCCCAACCGTCCCAATCGTCTTCATGCATGCCGTCTTCGATCGAGTAGATCGGGTAGTTGTCGGCAAGGCTTTTCAGGTAGCGCGCCTGCGTCTTGGAATCGCGCGTCTTCTTCTCGCCTTCGTAGACATAGGCACCATCCTTGTAGAATTCCGAGGCGGCGCAATCGAGCGCGATAAACATGTCGTCGCCCGGTGTGTAGCCGGCATCGACAATCGCCTCCATGATGAAATCAAGGGCCGCCTTGGCGCTCTTCAGGTTCGGCGCAAAGCCGCCCTCGTCGCCAACGCCGGTGTTGTGGCCGGCCTTGGAGAGCTTCTTTTTCAGCACGTGGAAGGTCTCGGATCCCATCCGGACCGCTTCGGCAATCGAATCGGCGCCGACCGGAACGATCATGAACTCCTGGAAGTCGATCGGGTTGTCCGCATGGGCGCCACCGTTGATGATGTTCATCATCGGCACCGGAAGAACGCGAGCGCCGACGCCGCCGACATAGCGGTACAGCGGCAGATCGACGGCAATCGCCGCAGCTTTTGCAACGGCCAGCGAAACGCCGAGGATCGCGTTGGCGCCAAGTTTGGCCTTGTTCGGCGTGCCGTCGAGTTCGATCATCATCTCGTCGATCTTGGCCTGCTCGGTAGCGTCCATGCCCGCGAGCGCATCAAAGATCACCCCGTTGACCGCATCGACGGCCTTGCCGACACCCTTGCCATGATAGCGATCGCCGCCATCGCGCAGTTCGACCGCTTCATGCGCGCCAGTGGACGCCCCGGATGGAACGGCGGCGCGTCCAACCGCACCACTTTCCAGGATCACATCCACTTCCACAGTCGGATTGCCGCGGCTGTCGAAGATCTGGCGGCCGATGATGTCGATGATTGCAGTCATGGTGATTGTCCCTTTGTCGTATGGATTTTTGTCTCCATACAGCGCCTTTTGAACCAACGGTATGACTTGCGGCACTTTTTTGCTGCCCATTCGCGATATTTCATCAACAGCCATTCGCAAATCGTCGCGCCAGTGACATAAAACGCACCTAGCGCAACACAGCAGCACAAAGACAAAAGGAACGCGTGATGAAGCCGACTTTGATCATGGTGGGTGCCGACAAGGGCGGCGTTGGAAAGACAACCGTCAGCCGGGCCCTGCTCGACTATCTTGCACGCAAGAACATCGTTACGCGCGCTTTCGACACGGAAAATCCGCGTGGCACGCTGGCACGGTTTCATCCCGCAACGACCCAGATCGTCGATCTCGACAATGTTGCCGACCAGATCCGCATTCTCGACACGCTGCACAGCGACAGCGCCAAGGTGACGGTCATGGACTTCAAGGCCGGCAACCTGTCTGCGGCCATGGACCTGTTCACGCGTATCGGCGTGTTCGATGCCGCGCGCGCCGGCGAATTCAACCTGGCGCTGGTGCATGTGGTTGGCCCATCGGTCGCATCGCTTGATGAAATCGGCGAAGTTGCGCCCTACACCAACGCGATGGACTACATCGTCGCACGCAATTTCATCAACGAAACCAACTTCTTCGAGTGGGATGACAAGACCTTCAAGAAGTATTTCGCCAAGCTGCCGAACGCCAAGGAAATTGACGTTCCCAAGTTGAACGAGATGGCCTACGAGCAGGTCGATTTGGCAGGCGTGACGTTTTCCGATTTCACCGCCAACCGTAACGCCAAGGGCGACGATGGCGGTTTCTCGTTCGTCCTGCGCGGTTATGTGCGCAAATGGCTCGCCGATATCGATGCCGAACTGGAAAAGACCGACCTGGTGCGGTCGCTGGTCTCACCTACCGAGAAGTAAGGTCGCAGGCTGACAAGGGGCGCGCGCATGGATGGTTCGCGCCTTGATATCGTCTGTTCCGCCGGAAGCCGCGCCGGCAAGACCACCTTTGCGCGGTTCCTGGCCGACTTTTCGCTTCTGGCCGATTCGGCTGAACCGCCACGGCTGTTCGACACGGCGGTTCCCGATGGTGATCTGGAGCGGCGCTACCCGACCGATTGCGAACTCCTCGACATTCGCAAGACGCAGGCGCAACTCAGGATGCTCGATCCGCTGGTCGATCCGACGATAACGCAGCGACATCACATCATCGATCTCGCCGACGGGGCCCGCGACCGGTTTGTCTCGATTGCCGAAACGACCGCCTTTGATGCCGAAGCGGCAGACTGGGGAACGCGCATCTTCATCTGGCACTTGATGGAGCCCGATGCCGCATCATTGCGCTCGTTGCAGCGATTTCGCGCAGTGTTTCCAAGCGCTCACCTGATCGCTGTGCGCGGCCCGGCGATGCAAGAGGCAGCGCGGCTGGCGTGGTCGCGGATCGACCTTGAGGATGTGCCGGTGCAAACGCAGGTGAACGTACCATTCTTTACGCGTGGTACAGCCAATACGATCCACGACGCCGGATTTTCATTTGCCGACTTCATATCGGACAGCGGACGTGCGGTACATCCGGTGATCCGCGACGAGTTGATGGGTGCATTGTCTGCCCTGCGCGATGAGATCGTGGCCGTCGTCAGTATCCCTTGACGACAGCATCGATGGCGCGAAGGCGCGACAGCAGATCGTGCATCTCGCCAAGCGGCACCATGTTCGGCCCATCGGACGGCGCATTGTCGGGGTCTTGATGGGTCTCGATGAAGAGCCCTGCGACGCCCACGGCCACCGCAGCCCGTGACAGGACCGGCACCATGCGCCGGTCGCCGCCGGTCGAGGCACCTTGCCCGCCGGGCTGTTGCACGGAGTGGGTCGCATCGAAGATGACCGGCGCACCGGTTTCGGCCATGATCGGCAATGCCCGCATGTCAGAGACAAGCGTGTTGTAGCCGAAGCTTGCGCCGCGTTCGGTCAGGAGTACTTGGCGGTTGCCGCTGCCGGTCAGTTTGTCGACGACGTTCTTCATGTCCCAAGGGGCGAGGAACTGCCCCTTCTTGACGTTGATCACCCGGCCGGTCTGCGCCGCAGCGATGAGAAGATCGGTTTGCCGGCAAAGGAAGGCGGGGATCTGGAGGATATCGACAGCTTCGGCGACGATGCCGCACTGTTCGGCCGTGTGCACATCGGTCAGCACCGGAAGGCCGAAGGTCTCGCGAATCTCGGCAAAGATCGGCAGGGCCGCTTCAAGACCGACGCCGCGCCGCCCGGCGAGCGAGGTGCGGTTGGCCTTGTCGAAGGATGTCTTGTAGATGAGGCCGATGCCCAGCTTGTCGGCAAGCGTCTTCAACGCTTCGGCCATCATCAGGGCATGATCGCGGCTCTCGAGTTGGCAAGGCCCGGCAATGAGCGCAAGCGGCGCTGTGTTGGCAAAGCTGACAGACCCGACGGTAACGGTTTCCAGCGGCATGGTCGATGCAGTCATGATGTCGGTCAATCCTTTCAGCGCGCGGGCGCTCAATCACTCAGTCGGCAAAGGCGATGAATGCGCCCTGCCCTGCGGCCTTGTTTGCAATCGAATATCCGCCATGGCGGCGAAGCCCGGTTGGCAAGGTGCCTCCGTCGCGGTTGAGCACCAGCCCTTCGAGCCTCAGGCCGCGATCCTGCGACGTGCGCTTGACGCCGTAGTAGGCCGCCAGTCCATCGGGCGAGCAGACTTCGATGAGGCAATTGGCCGTGGCGATTTCCATGGTGAAGCTGTCGGCATGGGTCTCGCGATTGCCGGTCAGCATCTGCAGGACATACTGGAAGTCGGTCGGATTGGCTTCACTGGCCACGATCTTCGCAATGCCGGTTGTCCCGTTGTCGTGGCGCATCTGCGCCGTGCGATCGACATCGGGCATGCGAACCCGCTGGCAGGCAAAGAAGAAACAGTCCGGCGAGCGCAGGTCACCGGCAAATGCGTTCTTGAATGTCGCCCGCCCGGACCGTCCGTCCGCGCCGAACATGGTGCGCCCGAACAGCAGCTTCTTGCCGGCGCTGACGCCCAGCGCTTCAAACAGTCTGTGGTCGCGGTCGGCATTGTCAGACTTGAAGGCGATGGCGGAAAACCCGTCCTGGCCATTGCGAAACCGGTAGGCCTGGTCGCGCGCGGTGAAGACATTGCCCTTGGCGGCGGTTGCTTCGCACTCTTCGCGCTGGGCAATGCCTAGCGGTTCCAAATAAGTGCCATCGGCAAAGAAGACGCAGGCGTTCTCCGTTCCGAAGGGATGTATCGCATCGGGCGCGACCGTGAAGCCGAGTGCCATATAACGCGTCCGCGCGGTCGCAAGGCTTTCGACCGGAAGCACACAATGATCGACGGCGCGAAAGGTCATGGACAGCTTTCCGATGCAGGCAATCGCCGTGATCTGCCCGATTTGCCCCAAGGGCGCAAGGCGCGCGGTCCGCATGCTGTTGTCCGGCACTTGCCGACCAACGCGCGGCACCTATTGTCTACCTGAATGGGAGAATGCCGATGACCCTTCGCACCGTCCTTTCCGCCCTCGCCTTGCTTGTTGTCTTTGCCACCAACCCGGCGCGCGCCGACGAAAACGCAGCACGTGACACGATCACCCGTCAGCTGGAATCCTTCCTGTCAGGCCAGTTCGAGACCGCGTACACTTATGCATCTCCGGACATCAAACGGCTTTACCCGACGCTCGACCAGTTCATGCGGATGGTGCAGACCGGCTATCTGCCCGTCCTGCGGCCGGGAAACTACGCCTTTGGCCGGACCGAAACCCTTGCCGATGGCCGCATTGTCCAGGAAGTGCTGATCCGCGCGCCCGATGGCAGCGACTGGACGGCGGTCTACTTCATGGAAGAGCAGGAGGACGGCGCCTGGCAGGTCGATGGCGTCAGCCTCAAGCAAGGTGCTGCCGGCATGACCTGACCGGCTCAAAGCGGGTCGATATCGCCGGCTTCCCACATCGCTTCGGTTTCTTCAGCGAAGGCTGCAAAACGTCCCTGCTCTATCGCGTCGCGCATCTGCCCCATCAGGAACTGGTAATAGGCGGTGTTGTGCCAGGAGATCAGCATCATGCCGAGCATTTCGTCCGACCGGATCAGGTGATGCAGGTAGGCGCGTGAATAGCGGTTTGTCGCTTCGCACGGCATGTCTTCATCCAGTGGCCGGTGGTCTTCCGCATGGCGGGCATTCTTGAGGTTGACGCGCCCGCGCCGGGTAAACGCCAGACCGTGGCGGCCCGAGCGGGTCGGCATGACGCAATCGAACATGTCGACACCGCGCGCCACCGAGCGCAGCAAATCCTGCGGTGTGCCTACGCCCATCAGGTAGCGCGGCTTCTTGCTCGGCAAAAGCGGGCAGACGACATCGAGCATCGCCAGCATCACCTCTTGCGGCTCGCCGACGGCAAGCCCGCCGATCGAATAGCCGGGCAGATCGAGCGCAGTCAGAGCACGAGCTGAGGCTTCGCGCAGCGCTACATCGTCGCCGCCCTGGACAATGCCGAACATGCCCTTGCCGGGCTGGGTACCGAATGCGGTCTTGCACCGCTCCGCCCAACGCAGCGACAGTTCCATGGCGCGCGCGATGTCGTCGCGCTCAGCGGGTAGCGCCACGCATTCATCGAGCTGCATCTGTATATCGGAGCCCAGAAGCGTCTGGATCTCGATCGAGCGCTCCGGGCTCATGTCATACATGGCGCCATCGACATGGCTCTTGAAGGTCACGCCTTTTTCATCAAGCTTGCGAAGGCCAGCCAGTGACATCACCTGGAAGCCGCCGCTGTCGGTGAGGATCGGGCCTTTCCAGCTGATCAGTTCGTGCAAGCCGCCAAGGCGGGCGACGCGTTCAGCGCCGGGGCGCAGCATCAGGTGATAGGTGTTACCCAGAATAATGTCGGCGCCGGTATCGCGCACCTGGTCTAGATAAAGCCCCTTGATCGTGCCCGCCGTACCAACGGGCATGAAGGCGGGTGTTCGGATATCGCCGCGCCCGGTGTGCACAGTGCCGCGCCGGGCCTTGCCGTCGGTTGCATGCAGGGAAAAGCCGAAATCCTGCGGTCGGGTGGTCATCAGTCGTTATCCTTGCGCAGGAAAAGCAGGCTGGCATCGCCATAGGAATAGAAGCGGTAGCCGGTGTCGATGGCGTGGCGGTAAGCGGCGCGCATCTCTTCATAGCCCGCAAACGCTGACACAAGCATCATCAGTGTCGAGCGCGGCAGGTGAAAATTGGTCATCAGCACGTCCACGGCGCGAAACCTGTAGCCTGGCGTGATGAAGATGTCGGTTGCGCCAGACCAAGGCTGAACCACGCCGTGGCCATCCACCGCACTTTCAAGCAACCGCAACGAAGTGGTGCCGACGGCAACGATCCGCCCGCCACGTTCCCTCACATCGGCAATCCTCGCGGCGGTTTGCGCGCTCACATGGCCAATCTCGGCATGCATCTTGTGGTCTTTGGTGTCGTCGGCCTTGACCGGAAGGAACGTGCCAGCCCCCACATGCAGCGTCACGAACGTGCGTTCCACACCCGCTGCATCGAGGGCTGCAAACAGCGCATCGGTGAAATGCAGGCCTGCGGTCGGGGCGGCAACCGCGCCCTGTTCGCGCGCATAGATGGTCTGGTAGTCGGTCTTGTCCTGTTCGTCCTCGCCTCGCTTCAAGGCGATGTATGGCGGCAGCGGCACATGGCCGACAGCAGCCATGGTCTCGTCGAGCACCGCGCCTGACAGATCGAAGGCGAGTTCCACTTCACCGTCGTCGCCTTTGGAGGCAACGGTCGCATCCAGTGCGCCTGCAAGGCACGACGTGTTCAAGGTATCGCCGAAGCGCAAACGGTCGCCGACCTGCAGCTTCTTGGCGCCGCGCACAAACGCCATCCAGCGATCCGGTGCGATGCGCATGTGCAGTGTGGCGCCAATCTTGGCGACCGCGCCATCGCGGTTGCGGATGCCTTCGAGCTGGGCGGGAATGACGCGGGTGTCGTTGAAGACCATCAGGTCGCCCGCGCGCAGGAAGCGTGGCAGATCGCGCACGGTCGCATCGGTCCGCTGGTCGCCTTCGACCACCAGCAGGCGCGCGCTATCGCGCGGGCTCGCCGGCCGCAGCGCAATGCGGTCTTCCGGCAGATCGAAATCGAAAAGGTCAACGCGCATTGCAGTATTTTCCAAACAAAAAGGCAGGACGTTTGACGCGCCCTGCCCCAATCCGATCCGGATTCATCGATCAGGCGATGTCTGCCGCGACCTTCATCGAGATGATCGAATCCGGATCTCGCACCGGTTCGCCGCGCTTGATCTGGTCGACGAATTCCATGCCTTCGACGACCTTGCCCCAGACCGTGTACTGGCGGTCGAGGAAGGACGCATCTTCAAAGCAGATGAAGAACTGCGAGTTGGCCGAATTCGGGTTCTGCGCCCGGGCCATCGAGCAAACGCCGCGCGTGTGCGGCTCCTTGGAAAACTCTGCCTTCAGGTCGGGCTTGGTCGAGCCGCCCATGCCGGCGCGGTTCGGGTCGAAATGCGCGCCGCCCTTCTTGCCGAAACGCACATCGCCGGTCTGCGCCATGAAGCCTTCGATCACCCGGTGAAAGACGACGCCGTCATAGGCACCTTCACGCGCCAGTTCCTTGATGCGTGCCACATGATCGGGCGCAAGATCGGGCCGCAGATCAATGACGACCTTGCCCTTGGTGGTTTCCATGACGAGGGTGTTCTCAGGGCTGATTTCGGTCACAGGCTCGGTCCTTCGGTTACGGGGGTGTCGGTGTGTTACTTCGGCGCGCCAATGCGCACTGAGATCATGCGGTCGGGGTTTTCGACGGCGCCGTTGTTGGCCTCGGTGCCCTTGGTGATCATGTCGACAAATTCCATGCCGGTCACAACCTGGCCCACCACCGTGTATTGACCATCGAGGAAGCGCCCGTCAGCGAACATGATGAAGAACTGGGAATTTGCCGAGTTCGGATCTTGCGAACGGGCCATGCCGACCACGCCGCGCACGAAAGGTTCGGCAGAAAATTCGGCCGGAACATCGGGACGGCCGGAGCCGCCGGTGCCAGCGCGGCGCAGGTTGAAATCCGTCTCCATATCGCCGAACTGCACGTCGCCGGTCTGCGCCATGAAGCCGGGAATGACGCGGTGAAAGGCGACATTGTCGTATTCACCGGCTTCGGCCAGCGCCTTGATCTGTTCGACATGCTTCGGCGCGATATCCGGGCGCAGGCGCACCACAACATCGCCGTCCTTCAGCGTTATCGTCATGGTGTTTGCGGGATCATCCTGCGCGATCGCAACGCCAACCGGCGCAAACGCGATCATCGTCAGGGCTGCAAACAGGATGGCAAGGCGTGTCTTCAGGAACGTCATCAACTCACTCCGGGTGGCGGGATCAGCAAATTCGTCAGGCGGAAAACCGTGCCCGCAGCGCAGCTTCCACCACGGGCGGCACGAAACTTGAGACATCGCCGCCCATGGAGGCGATTTGGCGCACCAATGTGGCGGTAATGGTGCGCACGCTGGGGCTTGCCGGAACAAAAACCGTCTGCAGGTCTGGCGCCATGGTTTCGTTCATGCCGGCCATCTGCATTTCATAGTCGAGATCGGTGCCATCGCGCAGGCCGCGCAGCAGCGCAGATGCGCCGACATTGCGCGCCGCATCGATCAGAAGGCCATCGAACGCAACCACGTCGAATTCGCCGGAAAAGCCGTCGGCTTGGCAGACCTTCTCGATCATGTGCTTGCGTTGGTCAAAGCCGAAAAGCGGCGCTTTTCCCGGATGAATGCCGATGGCGATGACAACCTTGTCGAAGACGCGAAGGCCAGCGCGGAGCACATCCAGGTGACCATTGGTCATCGGATCAAAGGAACCGGCATAGATTGCTACGTGTTCGCCCATGAAGTTGCGTTTAGGCGACAAGCCCCTCGCCTGCCAAGCGCAAAATCGTCGCGATCAACCGTTGATGCAGACAACCGGCCATATGCCCGCACCGGGGATCACCAGGAGACCGGCTTCCGCGTCGTCCGTTTCGTCCGAGGCGTTGACTAGCCGCAGCGATACCAGGATCTGCTCGACATTGGGGTCGGTGAAATCGGCAAATGTTTGCCGGCCGTCCGCATATCCCTGTCCGAAGATAATGGCCGTTGTTTTCTCTGCCATGCCTTCGCCGCCGCCATTGACGTCGGTGGCCCAGACACGGCCGTCGGCGGAAAACTGCGCTGACAGAACGGCAAGGATCGGAAGACGGCCAATCGACACGAAGGCGGTGACGTTCGGGTCCTCAACTCCGGTGCACTCGATCGTCCCGGACGCCAAGGCCGCCGACGGCAGCGCGAGGCACATGGCCGCGGCCAATATCATCTTTCCTGGGGTGCGACGCATTGGCCCTCCCGTCAATTTCGTATCCGTTTTCTAACCTGTGAAACTTTGCACAGCCGTCCCGCGTTTAAAAGGAGACAAGGGTAGCAACAGGAAAGGAAATCGCCATGTTCACGGTCACACTCGTCACTGTCGCTCTCGCCATCTTCACCACGGCATCAGCTTTTTCGTTCGCCTTGATCATACGGGCGCAATAAGCCTTCAGGCTCGTCGGCTGAGCGCCATCCAGAGGCCGCCGCCGATCAGGAAAGAGCCGGAAACGCGTTCGACCATGCGTATGTTCGAGCGGCTGAGCCAACCGCCGGTTCGTCCGGCTGCCAACGCATAGAGTCCATCAAAAATGGTCGCCGCCATCATGAAGATGCCGCCGAGAAGCACCGTCTGAAGCGCCGCATTTCCCTCCGGCACAATGAATTGCGGAATGAACGCGCCGAAGAAAAACAGGGCTTTCGGGTTGGACCAGATCACCAGGAACCCCTGCCAGAAATAGCCGCGCATGGAGCGCCGTTTCACCTTGAGCGTATCCGGGTCCGCCAAGGCACCGTTGGAACGCCACAACTGAATGCCAAGCCAGATCAGATAGGCGGCGCCGGCAAGCTTCAGCCAGAAAAACACATCGCCCAAAGCGCTGACCACCGTATCCAGACCCACGGCCAGAACCGCGATCATCAGCGCAAGGCCGGCCTGTGTGCCTGCAACGTTCATCAGCCCCGCCCTGCTTCCGGATCGAAGCGAGTTTGCGATGATGATGGTCACGGTCGGGCCGGGAACCACGATGATGGCGATGCAAGCCAGCGTGAAGGCGGCAAGCGTTGCGATGTCCGGCATGACGGCAGTCCCCGATGTGTGATGTGACGCGGCAGCAAGCCATGCTGCCGCGGTTGCATCAAGGGCTATTTGCCGGTGTCGTCCGCCGCAGGCGCCGGAGCATCGGCGTCGACATCGACCTCTTCGGTTTCGTCGGCTTCCGAAATGCGCTCGACCGACACGACGCGTTCGCCGTCACGTGTCGAGAAGATCGTGACGCCCTTGGTAGCGCGCGATGCAAAGCGGATACCGCCAACCGGAACGCGGATCACCTGCCCTGCGTCCGAGACCAGCATGATCTGGTCGCTGGGTTCAACCGGGAAGGCTGCAACCAGTCTTCCGATATCGCCAACCTTGGAGATGTCGGTGGCCCGGATGCCCTTGCCGCCACGCCCTGAAATCCGGAAATCGTATGACGAGGATCTCTTGCCGAAACCGAACTCGGAAATCGTCAGAACGAACTGCTCGCCAGCCTGCATCTGGCCATACCGGTCATCGGAAAGTTCTGCGACCGCATCAATCGTCTCGCCGACCAATTCGACTTCCTCGGCTTCCACGCCGTTTTCGCCATCCATATCGGCGGCTTCCGAGCGGCGCTCCTGCGCCGCGCGTTTCAGATAGGCGGCGCGTTCTGCAGGCGTTGCGTTCGAATGACCAAGGATTGCCATCGAAATGATGCTGTCGCCGTTGGCGAGCGAAATCCCGCGAACGCCAAGCGAATCGCGCCCCGCAAAGACGCGCACATCGGTCACCGGGAAGCGGATGCACTGGCCGAGGGCCGTGGTCAGCAGCACATCGTCGCTTTCCGAACAGGTATCAACCGAGAGGATCTCGTCGCCTTCGTCATCGAACTTCATGGCAATCTTGCCATTGCGGTTGATCTTGACGAAGTCTGACAGCTTGTTGCGGCGCACGGTGCCGCGCGTCGTGGCAAACACCACGTCGAGTTCGGCCCAGCTCTCCTCATCTTCAGGCAGCGGCATGATCGTGGTGATCCGCTCGCCGTCTTCCAGCGGCAGCATGTTGCGCAGGAACTTGCCACGCGACTGCGGATTGCCGATCGGCAGGCGCCAGACCTTTTCCTTGTAGACGATGCCGCGCGAGGAAAAGAACAGGATCGGCGTGTGGGTGTTGGCGACGAACAGACGGGTGACAAAGTCCTCGTCCTTGGTTGCCATGCCGGCGCGGCCTTTGCCGCCGCGACGCTGCGCCCGGTAGGTGTCGAGCGGCACGCGCTTGATATAGCCTTGGTGCGAGAAGGTGACGACCATGTCTTCGCGAGCGATCAGGTCCTCGTCGTCCATGTCCGGCCCGCCTTCGGCAAGCTCGGTGCGGCGCGGCGTGCCGAACTCGTCGCGCACGGCGGCCAGCTCGGTCTTGACGATATCCTGGATGCGGGCGCGCGAGGACAGGATGTCGAGGAAGTCGCGGATTTCCGCGCCGATCTCATTCAACTCGTCGGCGATTTCGTCGCGGCCAAGTGCGGTGAGGCGCTGCAGACGCAGGTCGAGGATGGCGCGCGCCTGCTCTTCCGACAGGTTGTAGGTGTCATCATCGTTCAGCCGGTGGCGCGGATCATCGATCAGCGCAATCAGTGGCGCGACATCGCGCGCAGGCCAACGGCGCTCCATCAGCTGTTCGCGGGCCGTCGCCGGATCGGGCGCATGGCGGATGAGGTAGATGACCTCATCAATATTGGCGACCGCAATCGCAAGACCGACAAGCACATGGGCACGGTCGCGCGCCTTGTTGAGCAGGAACTTGGTGCGCCGGCTGATCACCGTTTCGCGGAACGAGACGAATGCGCGCAGCATGTCGAGCAGCGTCATCAGCTCCGGCTTGCCGCCATTGAGCGCAACCATGTTGGCGCCGAACGAACTCTGCAAGGGGGTGAACCGGTACAGCTGGTTGAGGATCACGTCGGCATTGGCATCGCGCTTCAGTTCGACAACCACCCGGTAGCCCTGGCGATCGGATTCGTCGCGGATGTCGGAAATGCCCTCGATGCGTTTTTCGCGCACCAGATCGGCCATCTTCTCGATCATCGAGGCCTTGTTCACCTGATAGGGAACTTCGGTGATGATGATCGCCTCGCGATCATTGGCGCGGCTCTCGATGTTGACGCGGCCACGCATGATGATCGAGCCACGGCCCGTCTCATAGGCCGAGCGGATGCCGCTGCGACCAAGCACGATCGCTCCGGTCGGGAAATCCGGACCCGGCACATGCTCCATGATTTCCGGCAGCGTGATCGCCGGATTGTCGATCAATGCAATCGACGCGTTGATCATTTCCGACAGATTGTGCGGCGGGATGTTGGTCGCCATGCCGACGGCAATGCCGCCGGAGCCGTTGACCAGAAGGTTGGGGAAACGCGCCGGCAGAACGGTCGGCTCTTCGTCCGAGCCGTCGTAGTTTTCCTGGAAATCGACGGTATCCTTGTCGATGTCTTCCAGAAGCTGGTGCGCGACCTTGTGCAGGCGGCTTTCGGTGTAGCGCATGGCCGCAGGCGGATCGCCGTCGATCGAGCCGTAGTTTCCCTGACCATCGACGAGCGGCAGGCGCAGCGACCAATCCTGCGCCATGCGCACCATGGCGTCATAGATCGCCGAATCGCCATGCGGGTGGTACTTGCCCATGACGTCGCCGACGATGCGCGACGATTTCACATATTTGCGGTTCCAGTGGTAACCGCTCTCGTGCATTGCATAGAGAATGCGCCGGTGAACCGGCTTCAGACCGTCGCGCACATCAGGCAAGGCGCGGCTGACAATCACGCTCATCGCGTAATCGAGATACGACCGCTGCATCTCCTCAATGATCGAGATCGGTTCGATACCCGGCTCGCCGCCGCTCGGTCCGCCGGTCGGAGTTTTCTCGTTCAAGGGCTTGTTTTCCCGTCAAAGAATCGTTGTCGCAACGCTAGCCCGTCGGCATCGGCAAACCAAGGCGCCGGGCCCCTGCGGGAGGTTTTGCACAACCTGTCATACAGGCCCTGAGCAACTGCACGACAATTGCGGCATTGTTGCAGCCTTTCGGGGATGATACCGCTTGGCCATGAACCTTGATCTCGTTCTCAGCGCAACCGTCACCCTGCTTGTGACAATCGATCCGCCGGGACTGGCGCCGCTTTTTCTCGCGCTGACACAAGGCATGACCCGGGCACAGCGGCGCGAAGTGGCAAACCGCGCAACGATCATCGCGATGATCGTCTTCGTGATGTTCGCCGTGCTCGGTACAGCGATCCTGACGCTGTTCGGCATCACTTTGGCGGCGTTCCGGGTTGCGGGCGGGCTGCTGCTGTTCTGGATTGCGTTCGAGATGATCTTCGAGCGCCGCCAGCAAAGGCATGAAAGCACCGCAGAACGGGCGATCTCGAAGGATCATGTGCGGTCTGTGGCGGTCTTTCCGCTGGCGATCCCGCTGATTTCCGGACCTGGCGCCATCTCTGCCGTCATCCTGCTCTCGAGCGACTTTCGCGGCATTGTCGACCGGTCGCTGCTGATCGGGATCGTCGCCGCCATTCTCGGGCTGACATGGCTGGTGTTTCTCCTGGCCGAGCGCATCGACGGCATGCTCGGCGAGACTGGCCGCTCCGTCCTGACGCGCTTGCTCGGGGTCATCCTGTCAGCACTTGCGGTGCAGTTCGTCGCCGATGGCGTCAAAGCGCTGGCAGCTGCCTGAGTCTATGGCTTCAGCGTCAGTCGAAACTCCGCGCCACCGTATCCATGAACCGTATCGCGTACACGGATCATGACTTCGTGGACACCGTAAGGAATCGCGACGCCCGAAAGACCTCGCGTGAACGGCTGCTCATCAACATGCGGATGGGCAAGTTCGCGCTCGCCATAGACCGTACCGTCATCGCCAACCACCTGCCAGAGGTCAGCATAGTGATCCCAACCCTCGTCGGCATGGCGGACGGTCACATCAATCTTCCAAAGACCAGCGCCATCCGAAGCGGCGGTGGCGCTGACCACGTCGGCCTCTCCGGCAACAGAAACACTGCAGGTGGCCATCAGGACCATGAAAATCGCAAATTGAACACGCATGGGCGCAGACTGCGAGGCTTGCCGAGAAAGCTCAATTCACGATGACCGGCAATGCGATCACGTTCCGGTCAGCGAGCCTGCCAGCCCTTCAAAGAAGCGCTGTTGCAACTGCGATCAATGATGCCAAGGTAACCGCCGCGACTGCCACCAGACCTGCAGCATCAGGAACGGCATGCGCAACCTGGCGGTTCATGAAACCGGAGATTTCAGAACGGGATTTCATCTTCGACGTCCCTCACAAAATCGTTGCCGCCTGACGACTGTCCGCCGCTGCCGCCGCCATAGCCGCCGCCGGCACCCTGGCCGACCCGGTCATTGTTGCCATAGTTTCCGCGATCCGAACGGCCACCACCGCCGCCGGAATAGGCGCCATCGCCCGCGCCTTCGCCGCCACGGCCATCGAGCATCTGCAGTTCGCCACGGTAGCGCTGCAGCACGATTTCCGTCGTGTAGCGATCATTGCCGGTCTGGTCCTGCCACTTGCGGGTCTGGAGCGCGCCCTCGAGGTAAACCTTCATGCCCTTCTTCAGGTACTGTTCGGCGACCTTGGCCAGCTGCTCGTTGAAGATCACGACATTGTGCCATTCGGTCTTCTCGCGGCGCTCGCCGGAACTCTTGTCACGCCAGCTTTCGGAAGTGGCGATGCGCAGGTTGACGACCGGATCGCCAGAGCTCATGCGCTTGACCTCCGGATCGACGCCGAGATTGCCGACCAGAATGACCTTGTTGACGCTGCCTGCCATGTCCATCTCCCTTGTCTGTGATGGAAACCCTAGGCCTCTGCCCCGCTGGTGCGAAGACGTTGGCGTTGATTACCACAGGGACTTTCTTGTGTTCGTTGTTTGTTCTATGGCTGGGCTGTGGATGAGTCAAGCCTGCTGACCGTTTTGGCAGGAAGTCGCAGCGCTCCACTCGACACGAACCATCCTGCCGCTAAGTTGACGAAAATTCGGCGGAACGACCGCCCGGGACAATCCAAAATGAGCGAAACCAGTTTCATCACCATTCGCGGCGCGCGCGAACACAACCTCAAGAACATCGATCTCGACCTGCCGCGCAATTCGCTGATCGTGATGACCGGCCTGTCGGGGTCGGGCAAATCGTCGCTCGCCTTCGACACGATTTATGCCGAAGGCCAGCGCCGCTATGTCGAAAGCCTGTCGGCCTATGCCCGCCAGTTTCTGGAAATGATGCAGAAGCCGGACGTCGACTCGATCGAAGGTTTGTCGCCTGCCATCTCGATCGAGCAGAAAACGACGAGCCGCAATCCCCGGTCGACAGTCGGCACCGTCACGGAAATCTACGATTACCTGCGCTTGCTCTATGCGCGCGTCGGCATTCCCTATTCGCCGACGACCGGGCTTCCCATCGAGAGCCAGACGGTCAGCCAGATGGCGGACCGGATCATGGCGCTGGAGGAAGGCACACGCCTTTTCATCCTGGCGCCGGTGGTGCGCGGGCGCAAAGGCGAATACCGCAAGGAACTGGCCGAGTATCTGAAAAAGGGCTTCCAGCGGGTCAAGATCGACGGCACCTATTACGAGATTGCCGACGCTCCCGCGCTCGACAAGAAGTACAAGCATGACATTGATGTCGTGGTTGATCGCATCGTTGTGCGCGATGACATCGGTGCCCGCCTTGCCGATTCGCTGGAGCAGTGCCTGACGCTGGCCGAAGGGTTGGCGATTGCGGAATTTGCCGACCGACCTCTGCCCGAAGCCGAGACCAAGGGCGCCAACAAGAGCGCCAACGACACCCATGAACGGCTGGTGTTCTCGGAAAAGTTCGCCTGCCCGGTCTCCGGCTTCACGATTTCCGAGATCGAGCCGCGGCTGTTTTCGTTCAACAATCCGTTTGGTGCCTGCCCGCATTGCGACGGGCTCGGAACCGAACAGGGCGTCGATCCCAATCTCGTGGTGCCCGATCCCGGCCTGACAATCCGCAAGGGGGCCATCGCGCCGTGGTCGAAGTCGACCAACCCGTCGCCCTATTACACCCAGACGCTCGACGCGCTGGCCAAGACTTACGGCTTCAAGCTGTCGGATGTCTGGTCAGACATCCCGGAGGACGGCCGCGACGCCATTTTGTATGGCACCGGCGGCAAGGCAATCGAGTTCGTCTATGATGACGGGCTTCGCACCTACAAGACGAAGAAGACCTTCGAAGGCGTGATCGGCAATCTGGAGCGGCGCTGGCGCGAAACGGATTCGGCATGGATGCGCGAAGAAATCGAGCGCTACATGTCGCAGAACCCCTGCACGGTCTGCCACGGCGCCCGCCTGAAGCCGGAGGCACTGGCGGTCAAGATCGATGCGCTGCACATCAGCCAGGTCGCGGACATGTCGATCCGGGGAGCTTACGACTGGTTTGCCTCCCTGCCCGACCGGCTCAATGACAAGCAGAACGCGATTGCACCGCGCATCCTCAAGGAAATCCGCGACCGGCTGAAGTTTCTCGTCGATGTGGGCCTTGGCTATCTGACGCTGTCGCGTGGCTCGGGTTCCCTGTCCGGCGGTGAAAGCCAGCGCATCCGGCTCGCCTCGCAGATCGGTTCCGGCCTGACAGGTGTGCTCTATGTGCTCGACGAGCCGTCCATCGGCCTGCACCAGCGCGACAACGAGCGTCTGCTCGATACGCTGCGGCGGCTGCGCGATCTCGGCAATACGGTGATTGTCGTCGAGCATGACGAAGACGCGATCCTGGCGGCGGACCATGTGGTCGATATCGGCCCGGCTGCCGGGGTGCATGGCGGCGAAATCATCGCCGAGGGAACGCCCGCGCAGATCATGGCGCATCCCAAATCGCTGACCGGCAAATACCTTTCCGGCACGATGGGCATTGCGGTGCCCGCCATCCGGCGCCCGGTCGATCTGAAGCGCAAGGCGATCACCGTGCATGGTGCACGCGCCAACAACCTGAAGAATGTCACCGCGGCGCTGCCGCTTGGGGTCCTGACCTGCGTCACCGGGGTATCGGGCGGGGGCAAATCCACCTTCCTGATCGAGACGCTCTACAAGGCGGCGGCGCGGCGCGTCATGGGTGCGCGGGAGGCGCCTGCCGAGCACACAAGAATCGACGGTTTCGAGCATATCGACAAGGTCATCGACATCGACCAGTCGCCGATCGGACGCACGCCGCGCTCCAACCCCGCGACCTACACCGGTGCGTTCACGCCGATCCGCGACTGGTTTGCGCAACTGCCGGAAGCCAAGGCGCGCGGTTACCAGCCCGGTCGCTTCTCGTTCAACGTCAAGGGCGGGCGCTGCGAAGCATGCCAGGGCGACGGGGTCGTCAAGATCGAGATGCACTTTCTGCCTGATGTCTATGTGACCTGCGAGGTCTGCAAGGGCAAACGCTACAACCGCGAAACGCTGGACGTGCACTTCAAGGGCAAGTCGATCGCCGATGTGCTCGACATGACCGTCGAGGAAGGCGTTGATTTCTTCGCTGCCGTTCCGGCTGTGCGTGACAAGATGGAGACGCTGAAGCGCGTCGGGCTCGGTTACGTCAAGATCGGCCAGCAGGCGACAACGCTTTCGGGCGGCGAAGCCCAGCGAATCAAGCTTGCCAAGGAGCTGTCGCGCCGGGCAACCGGCCGCACGCTCTACATCCTCGATGAGCCGACCACCGGCCTGCACTTCCATGATGTCGCCAAACTTCTGGAAGTGCTGCAAGAACTGGTCGACACCGGCAACACGGTTGCCGTCATCGAACACAATCTGGAAGTCATCAAGACAGCCGACTGGATCATCGATCTTGGTCCTGAAGGCGGCGATGGCGGCGGAGAGATCGTTGCGCAGGGCCGTCCGGAAGACATCGTCGATGCGCCACGCAGTTACACCGGACATTTCCTGAAAGAGTTGCTTGAACGGCGGCCGATCAAGCGGATCGAAGCGGCGGAGTGACTGCCTAACCGGCTGACCACGCCGCTGCCCGGTTTACCCGCTCGCGCTCCCAATCGTGCGCGAGAGCTGCTTGCGCACGGATCAACGCCTGCCGCGAATGCAGCTTGCAGGCCTCTGCAAAACCGCCGGTCGCAACGGTGGCGACCGCCGCGAGGCTTTCCTGCAGCCGCTCGGCCACCTCGACCGCGCCCGCGCCGTCGCGGGCAATTTGCTCAAACGCTGCGCGCACCAGACGTTCGCTGTCGATGGTCGGTACCCGGACGCGCCGGTCGCCCTCCACCGTGCCGGCCTTTTTGGCGACGGCCAGCGCGTGTATCAGTACGCCGGCCAGCGTATCGAGAATGTCGGTCGCGGTGCCGGGATCGTTGACGCCCGGCGACAGTGCCCGGTCGGCAATCTCGGCCAGCAGGCGAATGGTCATCTCGGGATCCTGAACCGGGTCGCGCTCCGGTCCGATCGTGAAGCACGCACAGGCAGATGCGGCGGTGTCTTCCTGGTCGTCGCCTCCGGTCATACAACCGAGCGGCGAGCCTTCCGCGACGATGTCTCCGGGCGCAAGGGCAATGTCGAACTCGACGGTTTTCGATTTTGCCAGTGAAATCAGGTCGCTGACCGAGACAGTTTGCAGGACGCCGGATTTGCCGGCGCGGATCGGATAGGCGCCCTCAGGTGCAGCGCGCATGGCCGGAACGGCAAAACCGCCACTGGCCGGGTCCGCGAGGTAGTCACCCAGCACCTTTTCGACGCGTACGGAGAGCTTGCGCACGGTGAAACGCAACTGGCCAAGACGCGTCACGTAATCGATCCAGTAGATCAGGGTGCCAACCACCCAGGCAAAGACCGACAGCGTCAGAACGAACATCACCACCCGGCCGGGCTCGCCGAACGACTGGAAGTTGATCCCGACAAGGCCGATCACTGCGAAAATGAATGCCCCGATGAAGCTTGAAAGCGCCTGCTTGGCGGCGTTGTCGGCGATCACGATCTCGAATGCGCGCGGCGTTGTCGCCCCGATGGCGCTTGAGAAGGCGGCATTCATCACGGAGACGGCAAAGATCGTCACAGCCAGCATGGATGACGCAATGATGGACAACAGGTTTTCGATGACCGAGCGCGGAACAGGAAAGAAGAACGGCAGCCTGTCGACCATCCGGTCGGTCAGCGTTGCCAGCGCCACCGCAGCAACTGCCAGCACGACATAAAGCGCGGGCCTGATCCACAAGCGGCCGGTCAGCCAGCGCCAGAGTCGCGCAAAGTGAAATGAAAATGACATCCGGCGTCGTCCCTCTTGCGCGCCAAGCCTTCGACCTTGCCGTGATCGTCGAGGCGATATCAAGGCTGCGGCATCGGCAAGCGGTGTCCGCCTTCATGTGCATTGCCTATTATTTGAGCTGAATGCCTATATATTGACCATCTTGACGGCGTTCGGGCAGGCGAAGGGTGAGACTTGTGCCCAAGGAAATGCCGTGATTTCGGGCAGGTTTCAACCTTCCGCATTTGGCACGTCTCCTGCATGCTTGAGGACAACTGCGTTAGCGGAGGCTACTTACCCATGAAAAAGATCGAGGCGATCATCAAGCCGTTCAAGCTTGACGAGGTCAAGGAAGCGCTGCAGGAGGTGGGCCTCCAGGGTATCACGGTGACCGAGGCCAAAGGCTTCGGGCGCCAGAAGGGTCACACCGAATTGTATCGCGGCGCCGAATACGTTGTCGATTTCCTGCCAAAGGTGAAAATCGAGATCGTCGTTGCCGACGAAAACGTCGAAGCCGCCATGGAAGCCATCCGTTCTGCAGCCCAGACCGGACGCATCGGCGATGGCAAGATCTTTGTCTCGCCGATCGAAGAAGTCGTTCGCATCCGCACCGGCGAGACTGGCAACGACGCCATCTGACGCAAGGCGGGCGCACCCCTCACCCCATTTGCCACTGCAACCAAAAAGGAAAGACGATGAGTGCAGATGACCTTCTGAAGCAGATCAAGGACAACGACATCAAATATGTCGATCTGCGTTTCACTGACCCACGCGGCAAGCTGCACCATGTGACCATGGATACGGCTGTCGTCGACGAGGACATGTTTGCCGATGGCGTGATGTTCGACGGTTCCTCGATTGGTGGCTGGAAGGCGATCAACGAATCCGACATGACGCTGATGCCCGATGTCGACACGGCGCACATGGACCCGTTCTATGCCCAGTCGACGATGGTCGTGATCTGCGACATTCTCGATCCGGTCTCCGGCGAAGGGTACAACCGCGATCCGCGCACGACCGCCAAGCGCGCCGAAGCCTTCGTCAAGTCGGGTGGTTATGGCGATACTGCCTATTTCGGTCCCGAGCCTGAATTCTTCATCTTCGACGACGTCAAGTTCTCGACCGACATGTACAAGACCGGCTTTGAAGTCGACTCGTCGGAACTGCCGACCAACACCGATTCCGAATACGAAACCGGCAACCTTGGTCACCGTACCCGCGTCAAGGGCGGCTATTTCCCGGTCAACCCGGTCGACTCCTGCCAGGATATCCGTTCGGAAATGCTGACCGTGCTCGCCGAAATGGGCGTGCAGACCGAAAAGCATCACCACGAAGTGGCTGCCGCCCAGCACGAATTGTCGATGCTGTTCAACACGCTGACGCGCAAGGCTGACGAAGTGCAGCTCTACAAGTATGTCGTGCACAACGTGGCTCATGCCTATGGCAAGACGGCAACCTTCATGCCGAAGCCTGTCTATGGCGACAACGGCACCGGCATGCACGTGCACCAGTCGGTCTGGCGCGATGGCAAGCCGCTGTTTGCCGGTGACGGATATGCAGGCCTGTCGGAAACCGCACTGTTCTACATCGGCGGCATCATCAAGCATGCCAAGTCGCTGAACGCGTTCACGAACCCGGGCACCAACTCCTACAAGCGCCTAGTTCCTGGCTTTGAAGCACCGGTTCTGCTCGCCTACTCGGCACGCAACCGTTCGGCTTCCTGCCGTATCCCGTTCTCGAATTCGCCGAAGGGCAAGCGCGTCGAAATCCGCTTCCCAGATCCGCTCGCCAACCCGTATCTGGCATTTGCTGCCATGCTGATGGCCGGCCTCGACGGAATCAAGAACAAGATCCACCCAGGCGACCCGATGGACAAGGATCTGTACGACCTGCCGCCGGAAGAGCTGAAGGACATCCCGACCGTCTGCGGTTCGCTGCGTGAAGCGATTGCTGCCGCTCGTGAAGACCGCGACTACCTGAAGGCTGGCGGCGTGTTCGACGACGACCAGATCGATGCCTACCTTGCTCTGAAAGTGGAAGAAAACATCCGCTACGAGCATTCGCCGCACCCGATCGAATACGACATGTACTATTCGGCCTGATCTGCGGATCGCACACAAAAAAACCCGGCGGGCGACCGCCGGGTTTTTCCGTTCTGATCGGAACGATCAGATCAGTTTGCGGACAGTTCCGATGCCTTGGTCAGGTGACCCGAGCATTCGTCGGCCATGCCGGCGGCCATCTTTTCCTTGGCCATGTTGAATTCGGCCATCGCCATTTCCTTCTTGTCGGCAGGCGCCTTTTCAACGCCTTCCATGACCATGGCAACGGTCGCGTCATCGCATGCCTTGGCATGCGAAGCGGCGTTTGCAGATGCGGTAAAGGCGAATGCGCCAGCAGCGATGACGGCGGTCGCGAGAACGGTCTTGAACATGGTAATCTCCGGTACGCGCATGATTGCGCGAACCCAGTGATGCAACCAGTTTCGATCACCGGGAATTCAATTGCCTGCGACTGAAACTGAACTGGTCCTCGCGTTTCCGTGATCCGATTTTCAGGCCATCCGCAGTTCAAAAACAGTCGTGGAAACACTGGCATCCAAACCGCTTTGGGTTATGGTCTGGGCGTTATCTGGAGGCTTGCCTATGACCCGAATGCCGGTTCGTCCGTTGTCTTTCTCACGTGCCGATTTTCCGGCTGATTTTTTGTTTGGCGTCGCAACCTCCGCCTACCAGATCGAGGGATCATCGTTTGGCGGATGCGGGCCGTCGCACTGGGATACGTTCTCCGCAACACCGGGCAACACCCAGAATGCCGAAAACGGCGCTATCGCCTGCGACCACTATCACCGGTTCGCAGCAGACCTCGATCTCATTGCAGCAGCCAATATCGACACATACCGGTTCTCGGTGTCATGGGCGCGGGTCATGCCGGACGGCGTCAACACAAATCCGGAAGGGCTCGACTTCTACGACCGGCTGACAGATGCCATGCTGGCGCGCGGCATCAAGCCGATGCTGACCCTGCATCACTGGGAACTGCCGGCGGCACTTGCCGACCTTGGCGGCTGGCGCAACCGCGATGTCACCGACCGCTTTGCCGATTATGCCGCAACGGTTGTAAACCGGATCGGCGACCGGATGCACATGACCGGCACGTTCAACGAGCCGTGGTGCATCACCTGGCTATCGCATTTCCTCGGCTATCATGCGCCGGGCCTGCGCGACATTCGCGCCACGGCCCGCGCCATGCACCATGTGCTGGTCGCTCATGGCAAGGCAGTCGATGCCCTGCGTGCCGCCGGCCAGACCTCCGTCGGCATCTACCTCAACTTCGAGCCTTGTGAACCGGCCACAGATGCGCCCGCAGACCGTGCAGCCTGCGACCGGTACCATGCCATCTACAACGAATGGTTCCTTGGCGCGCTGACCAAGGGCACCTATCCGCAAGGCGCGCTTGATGGCCTTGCGCCGCATATGCCGGACGGATGGGAGGCCGACATGGACCTCATCACGCGCCCGATCGATTGGCTCGGCATCAACAACTACACGCGCAAGCTGATCGCCGACGATGGCACCGGCATCTGGCCACATCTCAAGGAGGTAGAGGGTCCGCTTCCCAAGACTGAAATGGGCTGGGAAATTGCGCCGGACAGCTTCGGCGGTCTCTTGCAGTGGATTGCCGAGAGCCACACCGGCGACCTGCCGCTGATCATTTCCGAAAACGGCATGGCCAACGACGATCACCTGGTCGATGGCGCGGTCGCAGATGGCGCCCGCATCGCCTATCTCGACAGCCATGTGGCGGCGATGCGCACGGCGATGGCCGAGGGTGTGCCGGTCTTCGGCTACACGGTATGGTCGCTCATGGACAATTTCGAATGGTCGCTGGGCTTCGGCAAACGCTTCGGCATCGTGCATGTTGACTACGACACGCTTGCGCGCACGCCAAAAGCGTCGTGGCATGCGCTGAAACAGACCTTGGAGCGCTGAACGACGATGGCCCCTGCCCCGATTGTCACGGTCACCCTCAATCCGGCGCTCGATTTTGCGGCCGACGTTCCGGAGCTGATCGCCGATGAAAAGCTGCGCTGCGATGACACGACGATGTTTCCCGGCGGCGGCGGCGTCAATGTCGCGCGCGCCATCCGCAATCTAGGCGGGCATGCGGTCGCCTGCATCGCCTTGGGCGGACCCAATGGCGAGGCGCTGGAGGTGCTGCTGCGGGCGGAAGGTGTCCACGTCGAACCGGTGCGGCTTGATGTGCAGACCCGCCATTCGCTGTCGATCCGCGAGGTCTCGACCGGAAAGCTCTATCGCTTCATGCTGCCGGGCACGCCATGGACCCAGATCGTCGAAGCGCAGTTTCTGGCTGCCGTCGGCCCGCATCTGACCGGTTCGCGCTACTGCGTTCTGTCCGGCTCGATGCCGCCGGGAACCGATGCCGCAACGATCCGGCGTCTTGCCGTCATTTGCGGCAACGCAGGTGCCAAGCTGGTCGTTGATACATCCGGGCCGACACTGCGCGCACTGGCGCAGGGCGAGCGCCTCGGAATTTCGATCCTTCGCATGGACGCGGAAGAAGCGCAGGCGAGCACAGTTGCCCATCTGGTGACGCCGGAAGACTATGCCGATGCGGCACGGCGGATGATCGGACGCGGCGCTGCGGAAACGGTCGTCATCGGCATCGGCGCTGTCGGCAATCTTCTGGTCAGTGCTGATGGCACGTCCTTGTTCTGTCCGGCCCCGAAGGTTTCCGCGATCAGCCGGGTCGGTGCGGGCGACAGCTTTGTCGGCGCAATGGTGCTGGCGCTCGCCGATGGCAAAAGCCAGGCGGAGGCGCTTGTGCGCGGCGCGGCGGCAGCGTCCGTCGCTGTCACCAAACCGGGGACCGAACTCTGCGACAAGCAAGGCACCGATGCCGTGGCCGCGACGCTTGAAGCGGTGCCGATCTGACGCTTCGGCCCTTGCGCCACACGCCTCAGGCGATACGGTGCCAGCAACGCAATCTGGTCAGGCAATCGGCATCATCATGGCAACTCTGTCTTTTTATGGCGCTGCAGGCACCGTCACCGGCTCCTGCATGCTGGTTGATACCGGCTCAGTACGGTTTCTTGTCGATTGCGGCATGTTCCAGGGCAACAAGACGGTGCGTGCGCTGAATGACCAAAAGTTTCCGTTCGATCCGGCATCGCTCGATTTCGTGATTCTGACCCATGCCCATATCGATCATACCGGCCTTTTGCCGAAGCTTGCAAAGGCCGGATACCGGCGTCCGATCCATGCGACGACGCCGACCTGCGACCTTCTCACCTTCATGATGCCGGATTCGGCCAAGATTCAGGAAGGCAATGCCGACCGGGAGAACCGGAAGCGTCGCCGCAAGGGGCTCGATGACATCGATCCGCTCTACACGATGGCGGACGCCGACACGGTTCTGGAGTTGCTGCAACCGGTGCGCGGCTATGAAATCTGGTTTGAACCGGCGCCGGGTATTCGCGTGCGCTATTGGAACGCCGGGCATATTCTGGGTTCAGCGTCGGCTGAAATCCACTTTCCCGACCGGACAACCGGCCGGACGATGCGGATGCTGTTTTCGGGTGATATCGGGCCGGAAGAAAAGGTCTTCCACCCGGAGCCGGATGCGGCGAGCGGGTTCGACTACCTGATCTGCGAATCCACCTATGGCGACCGCGAGCGCGATGACTACACGCTCGAAACGCGCCGCCAGATGCTGAAGGCCGAACTGGTGCGCGGCCTTGCCGCCGGCGGCAACGTGGTCATTCCCGCCTTTGCCGTCGAGCGCAGCCAGGAACTGCTGCACGACATCGGCGTGTTGATGGCCAACCGGGAAATTCCCGAGGCGACAGTCTTTCTGGATTCGCCGCTCGCCAAGAATGTGACCGAGGTCTTCATCAAACATGCCGGTGCGCTGGACGACATCGCGCTTCCTGAAGAGCGGCTCTTTGCCGATCCGCGGTTCCGGCTGGTCGAATCGGTTGAAGAGTCCAAGGCGATCAACCGCATCAAGGGCGGCGCGATCATCATCTCGGCATCCGGCATGGCGGACGCAGGCCGCATCCAGCATCACATCCGCAATAATGTGGCGCGTCGGGAATGCACGATCCTGTTCGTCGGTTATCAGGCGCCGGGCACGCTCGGCAATGTTCTGACCAGCGGTGCCGAGATCGTTCGCATCCATGGCAAGGAATACACGGTGAACGCTGAAATCCGCCAGCTGGGCAACTATTCCGCCCACGCCGACCAAAGCGAACTGGTCGAGTGGATCGTCGAGCGCGGACCGGTGACCGGACAGATTTTCTTGAACCATGGTGAAGATGATGCCCGCGAGGTGCTCGCCGACATCCTTGGCGAAAAAGGCATCGACCGCTCGCGCATCGCGATGCCGCAGTTCGATGAGAGCTACGAACTCACCGCCAGCGGTGAAGCCGTGTCGCAAGGCCGGCCGGAGCCGCGCATCCCGCTCGAAGAACTGCACACCGACTGGAACAACGACTACGCAGCCCTGATGGCGGCGCTTACCAAACGGCTGACGTCGGCTACCGATGATGCCGAGCGGCGCGCGATGATCGCACGGTTGAGGAACGCCCTCTAGGCGTCCTCAGTCCCGGTCGCCGTCGGCTTCTTCGAGACCCAAAAGGTTGAAGGTCTGGACCATGTGGGCGGGAAGCGGCGCCGTGATGTCTAGCGTACCGCCAGCCGGATTTGGAATCACGAGGCGGCGCGCGTGCAGGTGCAGCTTCTTCTGGATGCCCCCGGGAAACTCCCAGTTGGGGTCTTCCTCGAAATACTTCGGATCGCCGATGATCGGCGTGCCGTTATGCAGCATGTGGATGCGCAGCTGGTGGGTGCGCCCGGTTTCGGGCTGGAGTTCGAGCCAGGACAGCCGCTGACCGACATTTTCGATGGTGCGCCACGCGGAGACCGCGTGGTCCGCGTCCGGTTCGCCATGCTTGGCGATTCGCATCTTGTCGCCATCCGGGGTCTGCTCCTTGACCAGCCAGGTCGAGAGCCGCCCTTCGTGGGGCTTGGGAACGCCTTTGACGATCGCCCAGTAGAGTTTGCGGGTGTCGCGCTTGCGGAAGGCTTCGGCGAGTTCACGCGCAGCGCCCTTGGTTCGCGCCACGACGAGTACGCCGGATGTGTCACGGTCCAACCGGTGGACGAGACGCGGCTTTTCGCCCTTCTTGCTGCGAAAGGCCTCCAGCATGCCATCCACATGGCGCGTCAGGCCGGAACCGCCTTGAGTCGCAAGACCCGCCGGCTTGTTGAAGACATAGACCTTGTCATCCTCGTAGAGGATCATGCGCGATAGCGCGTCGCCATCTTCGGAGGAGCGCACCGTGTTCATGGTCATCGGTTGGCTGGTGGCTGCCGCCAAAGGCGGCACACGCACCGTCTGGCCCGGTTCGACGCGGGTTTCGGCCTTTGCACGTTTGCCATCGAGGCGAACCTGGCCTGTCCGCAGCAGCTTCTGCAACGCGGCAAACCCGAGGCCGGGATAGTGCGCCTTGAACCAGCGGTCGAGGCGCATGCCGCCCTCATCGGGGGCGACTGTCTTCTGTTCGATTGTGACCATGGCCTGCCCTACCCCAAAGCCCGGACGGCTGCCAGCCCCAAGCTGATGGCGATGATCGAGGCAACGACACTGGCCGAAGCGTAGATCAGGGCCGCAGTTGGCTGCCCGCGCTCGATCAGCGTGATGAAATCAAGCGAAAATGACGAAAAGGTCGTAAAGCCGCCAAGAACGCCGACCGCCAGCAACAGTCTGAGGTTTTCCTGTCCCGGCCCGCCCCGCTTGGCGAGCCAAGCAACCAGCAATCCCATCAGGAATGAGCCTGCGACATTGACCGTCAGCGTTGCCCACGGAAAGCCGGTGATGCCGGCGGTCTTGCAGGCCATGCCGACGCCATGGCGGGCCATGGCGCCGATGGCGCCGCCTATACCGACAAGGACAAAGTGCACAAAGCTCATCGCCACCGCTTACGCCAACTTATGGCGTGACAAAAGTGGCGACGGCCCCTGCAATGGCGAATGTCAGACTTTGCCGGCGATCACCGGCGCTTCGCGCACGAAGCGGTCGGCAAACGCGTCGAGCGCATCCCAGTTGGTGAACTCGTAGTCGCGACTGGTATCGGTCGGCCCGCCCTCGCGCGCCACGATGTGCTTCAGCGCCCAGCGGCGGAAGTAATCGTACTCTGTGTATTTCAATGCGCCCGCCGCATGGTGAACCGAGACCGGCCACCAGCCGGTCTCCTCACTGAAGGCTTCGACGATCGGATCGAGTTCGGCGCGCTCGTTCGGATCATCGGAAGCGGCAGTCAGCGACACCGAGAGGAATGCGCCCGGTCTTGCCATCAGGTCGCGGGCATGATCGCGGACATAACGGCGCAATGCCAACGGATATTGCCCCGCATGAACCGGACCGATGACAATGACGGCAGCGGTCTTGTCGATGCTGAGCGAGACGGGTGGCTGGGAGGCATCGATCATGTCGACCGGATGTCCGGTCTTGCGAAGTTGGCGATCGAGATGGGTTGCGATGGTGCGGCTGTGGCCTTCCACCGTGGCATAGATGACAAGCACCCTCATGATGTTGTCCTTTCCTGACGTTTCATGACTTTCAGGAAGGATAGACCTTTGCCGCCTGGTGCGGATTGATGCGCGTCAAGGGTTTTGCGGACAAAACTCGTTCAGTCCCCGTTGGCACGGCGGGCGCGCAATGCCTGCCAGTAGTCGAGCCGCTTGGCGATATCCCGTTCAAACCCGCGCTGGACCGGCGCATAGTAGCGCCGCCGGCCGATCTCCGGCGGGAAATAGTCCTGGCCGGAAAAGGCATCCGGTTCGTCATGATCATAGCGGTAGCCTGCGCCATAACCCTCCTCGCCCATCAGCTTTGTCGGGGCGTTGAGGATTTCCTTCGGCGGAAGCAGCGAGCCATTCCGGCGCGCATCAGCCATGGCCGCCTTGAAAGCGGTGTAGACGGCATTGGATTTCGGCGCCGTCGCCAGATAGACGCAGGCTTCCGCAAGCGCCAGTTCGCCTTCCGGCGAACCGAGATAGTCATAGGCATCCTTGGCAGCCAGCGTGATCGCCAGCGCCTGCGGGTCGGCAAGGCCGATGTCTTCGGCGGCCATGCGTACCAGACGCCTGCCGATGAACAGCGGGTTTTCACCGGCATCAAGCATGCGCGCGAGATAGTAGAGTGCGGCGTCGGGATCCGAGCCGCGCACCGACTTGTGCAGCGCCGAGATCAGGTTGTAGTGGCCGTCCTGGCCTTTGTCGTAGACTGGCGCCTGCCGCTGGATGAGTGTGCGAAGACCGGCGGGATCAAGCGTCTCACCGTTGCGCGCCACCCGCCATACGTCATCGGCCAGCGTGAGGATCGCCCGGCCATCGCCGTCAGCCATTGCCAGAAGCAGATGCCGGGCATCGTCATCGAGCGGCAGCGGGCGGCCGACAGCTGCTTCTGCGCGCGTGAGCAGCGCGGCAAGGCTCTCCTCGTCATGGCGCTTCAGGGTCAACACGCGGGCGCGCGACAACAGCGCGGCGTTGAGTTCAAAGGACGGGTTCTCGGTCGTTGCGCCGATCAGCGTGATTGTCCCGTCTTCCATGACCGGCAGGAAACTGTCCTGCTGGGCCCGGTTGAAGCGATGGATTTCATCGACAAAGAGGATCGTCGCGCGGCCATCCTTGCGGCGGGCCCGCGCCGCGTCGAACACCTTCTTCAGATCGGCGACGCCGGAGAATATCGCCGACAGCTGCTCGAAATGCCGGTCTGCCGCCCCGGCGAGCAGCCGCGCTATGGTGGTCTTTCCGGTGCCGGGCGGCCCCCACAGGATCAGGCTCGGCACCGGCCCGGCGGCCAGCATGCGGGTCAGCGTTCCATCGGGGCCGGTCAGGTGCTCCTGCCCCACGACATCGGCGAGCACGTGCGGCCGCAGGCGATCGGCCAGCGGCTTGGACAGTTCCGCCGCACCTTCATCGTCGGCAAAGAGGCTGTCCAAGATCAGAACCGGATGAACTGGTTGATGATCCGGCCACGGCGATTGAGCGTGTAGCGCCACGACCGCTGATCACCGCTGACCGCATCAACAAGCGCTGCGACATTGCGCATCTCGCGGCCGTTGACGGCCAGAATGACGTCGCCGGGCTGGAGACCTGCCCGCAATGCCGGCGCGTTCTGGCGGATGTCGATCACCAGAACGCCAAGGTCCGGCGTGCCAAGGTTCAGGCGCTCGGCAAGGCGCGGCGTGATTTCGGTGACGACCGCACCGGTAAACGGCGAACGTCCGCCAATGACTGTTTCGCGCGCCGGTCGGTCCTCAGGCACTTTTTCCAGAATGACGCGGACAAGCCGCTCACGCCCGCGCGACAGGGTGCGCAGCGCGGCAACATTGCCGGGTCCGAGCGTTGCAAGCCGGTAGCCAAGCGCTTCCGGGCTGTCGATGGGCTGGTTGTTGACAGCCAGAACAACCTCGCCCGGTGTGAGACCAGCGTCATCTGCCGGACCATCCGCCTCGACCTCGACAACGAGCGCGCCGGTCGGCCGATCCATTCCCAGGCTTTCGGCGATGACCGGTGTGACCGGCTGGAAATCCGCGCCGATCCACGGGCGCTCAAACGCATCGGCACCACCGCGCGCCTGGGCGACGACGGCCTCGACCATGTTGGCAGGAATGGCAAACCCGATGCCGTTCGAGCCCCCCGAACGGGTGTAGATCGCCGTGTTGATGCCGATCAGGCGGCCATTCATGTCGATCAAGGCGCCACCGGAATTGCCGGGATTGATGGCCGCGTCGGTCTGGATGAAGAAGCCGAAATCGGAGATGCCGACCCTGGTGCGCGACACCGCCGAAATGATGCCCGACGTCACAGTCTGGCCCACACCGAACGGGTTGCCGATGGCGAGCACCAGATCACCCGTGAGGATCTTGTCTGAGTCGCCGAAGCTCAGCGCCGAAAACTCCTGGCGCCCCTCACTGATGCGAAGAACGGCCAGGTCGGAGCGCTCGTCACGCAGCACGATCTCGCTCTCGAACTCCCGTCCGTCCGACAGCGCAATCCGGATTTCGTCCGCACCGGCAATCACATGGTTGTTCGTCACGACCAGGCCGGTAGGGTCGACGATGACCCCCGAACCGAGCGAGGATTGCACGCGCGGCACACCACGAAACTGGTCGCCAAAAAACTGCTCGAAGAACGGATCACCGGCAAAAGGCGAGCGGCTTTGGACCCGGCGCGCGGCATAGACGTTGACCACCGAGGGCGATGCCTGCGCGACAAGCGGTGCAAACGACATCTGGATTTCGCGATTGCTGAACGGAACACGGCGCTCGGCAACACCGCTACCGGGCACGCGCGTTTCCGCTTGACGTCCATCGCCGCCAAGGCCGCGCAAGATCTGGTTGAGCCGGTTTTCGCCTTCGGATTGAGCAAGCGAAGCGCCGGGCAAAAGAAAAGCCAGCGCAATGAGCGCGGCAAAGGCGCGGCGGACTGCGGTTTTCATGGTGGCCTCCGGTTGCTGATGCCCACCCTATAACAAAAAAGGGGCCGCAATGGCCCCTTCTTTCCATGCACAGGCGTGCAAAATATCAGGCGGCGTCGGCTGCGGCAGCCTCTGCTTCGACGCGGGCGCGGTCACCGGCACCCTTGGCGTCGACATCACGTTCCACGAACTCGATCACGGCCATGGCAGCGTTGTCACCATGGCGGAAGCCCGCCTTCATGATGCGCAGGTAGCCGCCATTGCGGTCTGCATAACGCGGTGCGAGCGTCACGAACAGCTTGCGGGCCTGCGTCTCGTCGCGGATCTGCGATGCTGCCAGACGACGGGAATGCAGGTCGCCGCGCTTGCCGAGCGTGACCAGCTTTTCAACGATCGGCCGCAGTTCCTTGGCTTTCGGAAGCGTGGTGACGATCTGTTCGTGTTCGATCAGCGAAGCTGCCATGTTTGCAAACATCGCCTTGCGATGGCTGCTGGTGCGGTTCAGCTTGCGGCCTGCCTTGCGATGGCGCATGTGGTCTCTCCTTGAGGTCGTTGACCCGGTCTGGCCGGTCAGTAATGATCTTCGTAGCGTTTTGCCAGGTCTTCGATGTTTTCCGGCGGCCATGCAGGCACTTCCATGCCCAGATGCAGCCCCATCGACGCCAGCACTTCCTTGATCTCGTTCAGCGACTTGCGCCCGAAGTTCGGCGTGCGAAGCATTTCGCCTTCCGTCTTCTGGATCAGGTCGCCGATATAGACGATATTGTCGTTCTTCAGGCAATTTGCCGAACGAACCGACAGTTCCAACTCGTCCACCTTCTTTAGAAGGGCCGGGTTGAATGCCAGTTCCTGCACATGCTCGGCTTCGCTCTCGCGTTCCGGCTCTTCGAAGTTCACGAAAACGCCAAGCTGGTCCTGCAGGATGCGCGCCGCATAGGCAACCGCATCTTCACCGGAGATCGCGCCGTTGGTCTCGACGTTCAGCGTCAGCTTGTCATAGTCGAGAACCTGACCTTCGCGGGTGTTCTCGACCTTGTAGGAGACCTTGCGGATCGGCGAATAAAGGCTGTCGACCGGGATGAGGCCGATCGGCGCATCTTCTGCACGGTTGCGATCGGCCGGGACGTAACCTTTGCCAGTATCGACCGTGAATTCCATGCGGATTTCGGCGCCCTCGTCCAGCGTGCAGAGCACATGGTCGGGGTTGAGCACTTCGACGTCGCCAACAGTCTGGATGTCGCCAGCAATCACGGCGCCCGGACCCTGCTTGCGCACGACCATGCGCTTGGGACCATCGCCTTCCATGCGGATGGCGATTTCCTTGATGTTCAGGATGATGTCGGTCACGTCTTCGCGAACACCGGCGATCGACGAGAATTCATGCAGAACGCCATCGATCTGCACCGCGGTAACAGCCGCACCGCGCAGAGACGACAGAAGAACGCGGCGAAGCGCGTTGCCGAGCGTCAGGCCGAAACCGCGCTCGAGAGGCTCGACGATAAGGGTAACCTTGGTGCCCGAACCCTTGAATTCGACCCGGTTCGGCTTGATCAGATCTTGCCAGTTCTTGTGTATCACGTGTGTTTCCTTCAGTTTCCTTGCCACCATCCATTCGTGACAAAAGATCTGATTGCAGGCAGCGGAGGATTGGCGCGACCTGCGTTTTCAGACAGGTTCGGCCTCAGACGCGACGACGCTTCTTGGGGCGGCAGCCATTGTGCGGGATCGGCGTGACATCGCGGATCGACGTGATCATGAAGCCTGCAGCCTGCAGGGCGCGAAGTGCCGATTCACGACCCGAGCCGGGGCCGCAAACTTCGACTTCCAGCGTCTTCATGCCGTGTTCCTGTGCCTTGCGGGCGCAATCTTCTGCGGCCATCTGGGCAGCGAACGGGGTCGACTTGCGCGAACCCTTGAAGCCCTGGAGACCGGCGGACGACCAGGCAATCGCATTGCCCTGCGCGTCGGTGATGGTGATCATCGTGTTGTTGAACGACGAATTCACGTGGGCGATGCCCGACATGATGTTCTTGCGCTCACGACGGCGAACGCGGACTGCTTCCTTGGCCATTTTTGGTCCTTCTCAATATCGACGCCGCCGTAGTGCCAGCGGCTACACTTGGTGGTGAATGGTCAATGGTGAAATGGTGAATGGGAACGATAAACTGCCACCATCCACCATTCACGATTTACCAGTCGCCAGATTACTTCTTCTTGCCGGCGATCGCCTTTGCGGGACCCTTGCGGGTGCGTGCATTGGTATGGGTCCGCTGGCCGCGAACCGGCAGGCCGCGGCGATGACGCAGGCCGCGATAGCAGCCCAGATCCATCAGACGCTTGATGTTCATCGATGTCTCGCGGCGAAGGTCGCCCTCGACGCGGTAGTCGCGGTCGATGGCTTCGCGGATCTGCAAGACTTCCGCATCGGTCAGTTCGTTGACGCGGCGCTCTGCGGGAATGCCGCACTTCGCCACGATTTCAGACGCGAACTTCGGTCCGATGCCATGAATGTATTGAAGCGCAATGATGACGCGCTTTCCGGTCGGAATGTTGACGCCAGCTATACGGGCCATCGTTCATCTCCATGTGGGCCGGGCAAGCCGGCGGTTTCGGGTACCCGCGTCCGGTGGAGGCCGGCCCATGCGGGTCCTCACAAAAGCAACAGGCGCCACAAAGTGGCACCTGTCTCAAAGCCTGTGTTGAGTGAGAGGGCTATACGTTCACGACAGAAACGTGTCAACACTCGATGTCAAGCTTTTTCAAGCCTGTTCAGACGTTTTCGAGTATCGCCCGGATGTCGGCGGTGACAGCTTCAATCGGCTGCATCCCGTCGACGTTTTTCAGAAGTTTCTTGGCGTGGTAATAACCGGTCAGCGGCGCGGTCTTCTTGTAATATTCGCGAAGGCGCTCCTCGAAAACCTCGGGATTGTCATCCTTGCGCACTGTTTCACCGCGCGCCAGGGTTTCCTGTGCCCGCTTGAGGATACGTCCGACAAGCGCCTTGTCGTCGACGACCAGTTCGATGACGACATCGAGGGCCATGCCCTTTTCCGCCAGCATCGCTTCGACGGCATCGGCCTGCGCAAGCGTACGCGGATAGCCGTCGAGAATGAAGCCGTTGGCGCAGTCGGCATCATCGATGCGCTCGGAGACGATGGCATTGACGATGGCGTCAGAAACCAGCTCGCCGGCATCCATCACCGCCTTGGCGCGCAAACCGACTTCGGTCTGCGCCTTCACGGCCGCCCGGAGCATGTCGCCGGTCGACAATTGCGGAATGTTGTAGGTGTCGATCAGGCGCTGGGCCTGCGTGCCTTTTCCGGCGCCGGGTGGTCCCAGCAGGATGATTTTCATTTTCTCTTTTTCCCCCCACGAAGCTTCGATTTCTGGATCAGCCCTTGGTACTGGTGCGCGAACAGGTGACCCTGGATTTGCGCGACCGTATCAAGCGTTACGCTGACCACGATCAGAAGCGAAGTCCCGCCGAGGTAAAACGGTACTCCCGTGGAGGCAATTAGAAATTCGGGTAAGAGGCAGACCAGGATCAGATAGATCGCGCCGACCACCGTGATGCGCGTCAGCACGTAGTCGATGTACTCGGCCGTGCGCACGCCGGGACGAATCCCCGGAATGAAGCCCGAATGGTTCTTCAGATTGTCAGCCGTTTCCTGCGGATTGAAGACGATTGCCGTGTAGAAAAAGGCAAAGAAGCCGATCAGCGACGCATAAAACAGCATGTAGAGCGGCTGGCCATGGCCGAGTGCGGCAAGAACGCCGGTTGCCCAATCGGGCAGCGTCGTCGTGTTGGCAAAGCCGGCGACAGTCGCTGGCAGCAGAAGAAGCGACGAGGCAAAGATCGGGGGAATCACGCCTGCCGTGTTGAGCTTCAGCGGCAGGTGCGAGGTATCGCCCTGGAACATGCGGTTGCCGACCTGGCGCTTGGGATACTGGATCAGCAGGCGGCGCTGCGCGCGCTCGACAAAGACGATCAGCGCAATGACGGCGATCGCCAAAACCAGGACCGCGACGATGAGGCCGGCGCCAAGTGCGCCTGTGCGGCCAAGCTCGAGCGTTCCGGCAACTGCAGCCGGCAAGCCTGCAACGATGCCTGCGAAAATGATCAGCGAGACGCCGTTGCCGATACCGCGCGCGGTTATCTGCTCACCAAGCCAGAGCACGAACATTGTGCCGCCAACCAAGGTGATCACCGTGGAGATGCGGAAGAACCAACCCGGATCAGCGACGATCCCTGCCCCGGTTTCCAGACCGACGGCGATGCCGTAGGCCTGCAATGTCGCCAGAAGCACGGTGGCATAACGGGTGTACTGGTTGATGACCTTGCGGCCCTGCTCGCCCTCCTTCTTCAGCTGTTCCAGCGAGGGGATGACCGACGTCATCAACTGGATCGCGATCGAGGCGGAAATGTACGGCATGATGCCGAGGGCAAAGATCGCCATGCGCTCGACGGCGCCACCGGCAAACATGTTGAACATGCCAAGAATGCCGCCCGACTGCTGGTCGAAAGCGCGGGCAAAGGCATCCATGTCGAGGCCGGGAATGGGAATGTAGGTGCCGAAACGGTAGACCAGCAAAGCTCCGAGCGTGAACCAGATACGCTTCTTGAGTTCGTCGGCCTTGGCAAATGCGCCAAAGTTCAGATTGGCGGCCAGCTGTTCGGCTGCAGATGCCATGATTGTCTCCGTCAGGCGGTGGCGGGATCAGCCATCACGTGCGGCAATCCCGAATGCGAATTGCGGAAATAAGCGCTGGATTGGCCAGGCGCAAGTCACGAATGGACGAGCCGCACATGAAACGGGCCGGCAAAGCCGGCCCGTTGTCATTTTCTTTCGGTTTCGTTCACTCGGCCTTGGTGCCGATGACGGTGACCGTGCCACCGGCCTTCTCGATCTTTTCAACCGCCGAGCGCGACGCACCGGCAAATTCGAGTGTGAACTTCGTGGTCGCTTCGCCATCGCCGAGCAGACGCACGCCATCCTTGGCGCGGCGCAGCAGGCCCGACGCCACAAGAACTTCAATCGTCACCGGCTGACCGGCATCGATCAAGCCATCGGCCACGGCCTGCTCCAGGCGAGCGATCGACATGATGTTGAAGTCCTTGGCGAAGATGTTGGTAAAACCGCGCTTGGGAAGGCGGCGATAAATCGGCATCTGCCCGCCTTCGTAGCCGTTGATCGAGACGCCCGAACGGGACTTCTGCCCTTTGACGCCGCGTCCGCCGGTCTTGCCCTTGCCCGAGCCGATACCACGGCCGACGCGCATGCGCGACGGGCGGGCGCCCTCGTTGTCACGGATCTCATTGAGTTTCATTGTCGTCTTGCCTCCGGCAATCACTTGTCGCCCACAACGCGCACCAGATGGCGCACCTTGTAGATCATGCCACGGACGGCTGGCGTATCTTCCAGCTCGCTGCGGCGATGCAATTTGTTCAGCCCGAGACCAACCAGCGTGCTGCGCTGGTCAGACGGACGGCGAATGGGGCTGCCGATCTGTTCGACAACGATCGTTTCGCCCTTTGATGTCTCAGCCATGTCTCATGTCCTCATCGCAATGCCTGCCATAACGCAAGCGATGCCTTATTCCTCGACGCCGATCAGATCGGAGCGACGGGTCTGCAGCACGGAATACTTGATGCCACGCTGCGCGGCGATGTCTTTCGGATGCATCTGGTGACGCAGCGCATCGAAGGTCGCGCGAACCATGTTGTACGGGTTCGACGATCCGAGCGACTTGGCGACCACGTCCTGCATGCCGACGGTTTCGAAGACGGCGCGCATCGGGCCACCGGCAATGATGCCGGTACCAGCAGGAGCTGCCCGCAGCAGAACCTTGCCGGCGCCATGACGGCCTTCGACATCGTGGTGCAGTGTGCGACCAGAGCGCAGCGGCACGAAAATCATGTCGCGCTTGGCAGCTTCCGTTGCCTTGCGGATGGCTTCCGGCACTTCACGCGCCTTGCCATGACCGAAACCGACGCGACCCTTCTGGTCACCAACGACGACCAGCGCGGCAAAGCCGAAGCGACGGCCACCCTTGACCACCTTGGCGACGCGGTTGATGTGGACGAGCTTGTCGACGAATTCGCTGTCGACCTCTTCGCGCTCGCGCGGGCGGCGGTTGTTATTGTCGCGACCGCCGCGTTCCTGCTGTTGTGCCATATCCTGTTCCTTTTTCTTTTCCGGTCAGCACGGGGTTGATGATCAGAAGTCGAGACCGCCTTCGCGGGCTGCTTCGGCGAGGGCCTTCACACGGCCATGATAAATGTAGGCACCGCGGTCGAAGACCACGGACTTGATGCCGGCCTTGGCGGCACGTTCTGCCACCAGTTTGCCGACTGCTGCGGCAGCCGCGGTATCGGCACCGGTCTTCAGAGCACCGCGAAGATCGCCCTCGAGCGTCGAGGCGGCCACGATCGTGCGGCCTGCTGCGTCGTCGATGATCTGCGCATAGATGTTCTTGGAAGAACGGTAGACCGACAGACGCGGACGCCCGTTTGCCACCTTCTTGATCTGGCGGCGGACACGCTGAGCGCGGCGCACCAGTGCTTGCTTGGAACCTGCCATCGTCGCTGTCCTTACTTCTTCTTGCCTTCTTTGCGGACGATTTTCTCGCCAGCATATTTGATGCCCTTGCCCTTGTAGGGCTCAGGTCCGCGCCATTCGCGAATTTCTGCGGCGACCTGGCCAAGCTGCTGCTTGTCGATGCCGGTCAGCACGATTTCCGTCGGCTTGGGCACCAGGGCGGTGACGCCGGCCGGAACCTGGTAGACGACGTCGTGCGAGTAACCGAGTGCCAGCTGGATGTTGGAACCCTGCATCGCTGCACGATAGCCGACGCCGCTGATTTCAAGCTTGCGCTCGAAGCCGGTCTTCACGCCGGTGAAGATGTTCTCGATCATCGTGCGCGACATGCCCCATTTGGAGCGGGCCGTTTTGGTGCTGTCGCGCGGCTGCACCGAGACGGCACCATTTTCCATCGACAACACGACTTCATCACTGGCAACGAACGTGAGTTCGCCCTTGGGGCCCTTGGCCTTGACGGTCTGGCCATCCAGAGTGGCGGTAACGCCATCGGGAATGGAGACCGGTTTTTTTCCGATACGAGACATGTCTCTATCCGTCCGTTCTTATTGGTTCGCCTGGATCAGAAAATCCGGCAAAGCAGTTCGCCGCCAACGTTCTTCTCGCGTGCTTCGTGATCGGCCATGACGCCCTGGGGCGTGGACAGGATCGCGATACCGAGACCGTTTGCGACATGATCAATGGATTTGACGCCGACATACACCCGGCGGCCCGGCTTGGAAACCCGTTCAATCGAGCGGATGACCGGCTGGCCGTCGAAGTACTTCAGTTCGATTTCGAATTCGGACTTGCCCGAACCGTACTCGACCTCGGAATAGCCACGGATGTAGCCTTCCGACTGGAGCACGTCGAGAATGCGAGCGCGCAACTTGGAGGCCGGCGTGGAAATCGAACCCTTGGAACGGTGCAAACCGTTGCGAATGCGGGTCAGCATATCGCCGACTGGATCAGAAATTGACATCTTTGCCCCCTTACCAGCTTGACTTCACGATGCCCGGAACCTGGCCCGAATTGCCAAGTTCACGAAGCGCGATGCGCGACATCTTGAGTTTGCGATAATAGGCACGCGGACGGCCTGTCACTTCGCAACGATTGCGGATGCGAACCCTTGCGGAGTTGCGCGGAAGATTTGCGAGTTGAAGCGTCGCCTTGAAGCGCTCCTGGATCGGCTTTGACCGATCCATCACGATTGCCTTCAGGGCAGCACGCTTGGCAGCGAACTGCTTCGTCATCTTGCGACGACGGTTGTTCTTCTCGATCGAACTGACTTTGGCCATTGTCTTGCCTTTCTGCCTGCCGTTAGTGCTGCGTCTGCGTGAACGGGAAGTTGAAGGAGCGCAGAAGTTCGCGCGCTTCATTGTCCGTTGCAGCACTCGTGCAAACGATGATGTCCATGCCCCGCATAGCATCGACCTTGTCATAGTCGATTTCCGGGAAGACGAGGTGTTCCTTGAGGCCCATGGCGAAGTTGCCACGGCCGTCAAAGCTCTTGGGGTTCAGGCCGCGAAAGTCACGGACGCGCGGAAGCGCGATGGTGACCAGGCGATCCATGAATTCGTACATGCGGTTGCCGCGGAGCGTCACCTTGCAGCCGATCGGCATCAGTTCGCGGACCTTGAAGCCTGCGATCGATGTGCGGGCGCGGGTCACGACGGCGCGCTGGCCGGTGATGAGCGTCAGCTCTTCTGCAGCGGCGGCCGGCTTCTTGGAGTCGCCCGTGGCTTCGCCAACGCCCATGTTGACGACGATCTTGGTCACGCGCGGGATCTGCATGACGTTCGCGTAGCTGAACTGTTCCTGCATCTTGGCACGGATCGTGTCACGATACTGGGTCTTCATACGCGGTTCATAAGCGGTGTCAGCCATCGATCACTTCTCCGGAGCGCTTGGATACGCGCACTTTCTTGCCATCTTCTTCAATCCGGAAACCGACGCGGGTCGGCTTGCCGTCCTTGGGGTCCTTGATCGCCAGATTCGACAGCTCGATCGGCGCCTCACGGGTAATGATGCCCGCTTCCTTGTTTGCGGTCTGGCGCTGGTGACGCTTGATCACGTTGACGCCGGAGACGAGCGCGCGATTGTCCTTTGGCATGACCTGAAGGACATTGCCGCTGCGGCCCTTGTCCTTGCCGGTCAGCACGACGACGGTGTCGCCTTTCTTGATCTTCTGCATCGCTCTATCTCCTCAGAGAACTTC
Source organism: Roseitalea sp. (assembly GCA_041752455.1). Lineage (GTDB taxonomy): Bacteria > Pseudomonadota > Alphaproteobacteria > Rhizobiales > Rhizobiaceae > JBGSWL01. Next base: position 45,996 of record JBGSWL010000054.1, read on the forward strand.
GGGCGCCAGCGAGATGATCTTCATGTGGTTCTTCGCGCGCAATTCGCGCGGAACCGGTCCGAAGATGCGGGTCCCGATGGGCTCCTTGTTGTTGTTGACCAGGACGGCTGCATTGCCGTCGAAGCGGATCACGCTGCCATCCGGGCGGCGGATGTCATTGGCCGTACGGACCACGACAGCCTTCATGACATCGCCCTTCTTGACGCGACCACGCGGAATGGCTTCCTTGATCGACACAACGATGATGTCGCCGACGGACGCGTATTTGCGCTTCGATCCGCCCAGCACCTTGATGCACATGACACGGCGCGCGCCGGAATTGTCGGCCACGTCGAGGTTTGTTTGCATCTGAATCATGACTGGATGCCCTTGTTGTCTGCTCCGGCCCTAAGGGCTCGGAAATGAAATGTTAGTCCGGTGTCAGCCTTCGGCGCCGTTGGTCACGCCGATGACGACCCAACGCTTGTTCTTCGAGATCGGCGCCGACTCTTCGATCGAGACGAGATCGCCGACCTTGTATGTGTTGGCCTCGTCATGGGCGGCGTAACGCTTGGAGCGGCGCACCGTCTTTTTCAGAAGCGGGTGCGAGAAGCGACGCTCGACGCGCACGACAACGGTCTTGTCGTTCTTGTCGCTGACCACGACACCCTGGAGAATACGTTTTGGCATCTGGTCTTCCTCAGCTCTTCGCGACGCCGGCCTTTTGGGCGGCGATTGTCTTGATCCGCGCGATGTCGCGGCGCACTTGCCGCACGCGTGCGGTGTTTTCCAACTGGTTCGTGGCTTTCTGGAAGCGCAGGTTGAACTGCTCTTTCTTCAGCTTCGCCAGTTCATCGGCCAGTTGGTCGACCGTCATGGCGGTTACATCAGCGGCTTTCATATCGTGTACTCCTTGAACCCGCTCACTCGGCAATGCGCTGCACGAAACGCGTGCGCACGGACAGTTTGGCCGCGCCGAGACGCAGGGCTTCACGCGCCGTTTCTTCCGGCACGCCATCGATTTCGAACATCATCCGGCCCGGCTTGATCTTGCAGGCCCAGTAATCCACCGAGCCTTTGCCTTTACCCATGCGGACTTCCGTCGGCTTGGAGGTGACCGGAACGTCCGGGAAAATCCGGATCCATACACGGCCGGCACGCTTCATGTGACGCGTGATGGCGCGGCGCGCCGCTTCGATCTCGCGGGCATTGACGCGGTTCGGCTCGAGGGCCTTGAGGCCATACTCACCGAAGTTCAGGGTTGCGCCACCCTTGGCGACGCCATGGATCTTGCCCTTGAACTGCTTGCGATATTTTGTGCGCTTTGGCTGCAGCATGTCATCTTACTCCTGGCGGTGCCGCAATCAGTTGTTGTCGCGGCGGCGCGGTGCACCACCCTGGTTGTCCTGCTCGCTCGCCCGACGCTCGGAAGCCATCGGATCGTGCTCGAGGATCTCACCCTTGAAAATCCAGACCTTGATGCCGCAAATGCCGTAGGCAGTCTCAGCTTCAGCAGTCCCGTAGTCGACATCGGCGCGCAGCGTGTGGAGCGGCACGCGGCCTTCACGGTACCATTCGGTCCGCGCGATTTCCGCGCCGCCAAGACGGCCGGCGCAGTTGATGCGGATGCCTTCGGCGCCAAGACGCATCGCCGACTGAACGGCACGCTTCATGGCACGGCGGAATGCGACTCGGCGTTCCAGCTGCTGGGCAATGCCTTCTGCAACAAGCTTGGCATCGATCTCTGGCTTGCGGATTTCGACGATGTTCAACATCGTTTCGGCCGAGGTGAACTCCGAGAGCTTCTTGCGGAGCTTCTCGATGTCGGCACCCTTCTTGCCGATGATGATACCCGGACGGGCCGAATGGATCGTCACGCGGCACTTCTTGTGCGGCCGTTCGATGACGATCTTGGAGACCGCGGCCTGCTTGAGTTCCTTGTTCAGGTACTCACGGATCTTCAGGTCTTCGTGCAGCAACACGCCGTAGTCACCGGTATTGGCGTACCAGCGCGAATCCCACGTGCGGTTGATACCGAGGCGAAAGCCGATCGGATTGATTTTCTGACCCATTATGCAGCCTCCCCTTCTTCGGTCGCTTCACGAACGATGATCGTCAAATGCGCGAACGGCTTCTGGATGCGGCTGGCTTTGCCACGACCGCGAGCCATGAAGCGTTTCATGACAATCGACTTGCCGACGAACGCTTCCTTGACGACCAGCGCATCGACGTCGAGATCATGGTTGTTCTCGGCATTGGCGATGGCGCTTTCCAGCGTCTTCTTGACAGTGCCGGCGATGCGCTTGCGCGAAAACTCGAGGTCAGCGAGCGCAGAGGAGACCGTCTTGCCGCGGATCAGCGCGGCAACGAGGTTCAGCTTCTGCGGGCTGACACGGATCATCCGCGTGACGGCCTGAGCCTCATTGTCGGCCAGGCGGCGTTCTGCCTTGGGCTTGCCCATTGATTACTTCCTCTTCGCCTTCTTGTCGGCGCCGTGGCCGTAGTAGGTCCGGGTCGGCGCAAACTCGCCGAACTTGTGACCGACCATGTCCTCGTTGACCGAGACCGGAATGTGCTTCTGGCCGTTGTAGACACCGAACGTCAGGCCCACGAACTGCGGCATGATCGTGGAGCGACGGCTCCAGATCTTGATCACATCGTTGCGGCCGCCTTCGCGCCCCTTCTCAGCCTTCTTGAGAAGATAGCCGTCGACAAACGGGCCTTTCCAAATTGAACGAGCCATCTGGCTTTCCTCTCGTCTTACTTCTTGCGCTGATGACGTGAGCGCATAATGAACTTGTCAGTCGCCTTGTTGGACCTGGTCTTCTTGCCCTTGGTGGGCTTGCCCCAAGGGGTGACCGGATGACGACCGCCGGATGTGCGGCCTTCACCACCACCGTGCGGGTGATCGACCGGGTTCATGGCGACGCCGCGAACATGCGGACGGCGACCAAGCCAACGGTTGCGGCCGGCCTTGCCGAGGTTGATGTTGCCATGGTCCGGGTTGGACACGGCACCAACGGTGGCCATGCAAGTCTGCGGCACGAGGCGCTGTTCACCCGAGTTCAGGCGAAGGATCGCCATGCCCTGGTCGCGGCCGACGAGCTGCGCGTATGCGCCAGCCGAACGAGCGACCTGACCGCCCTTGCCCGGCTTCAGTTCCACATTGTGCACGATCGTGCCGACCGGCATCGAACCGAGCGGCATAGCATTGCCCGGCTTGACGTCAGCGCGCTGCGCCGAGATGACCTTGTCACCCGGCTGCAAACGCTGCGGCGCCAAGATATAGGCCATGTCGCCGTCTTCGTACTTGATCAGCGCAATGAACGCGGTCCGGTTCGGATCGTATTCAAGGCGGTCCACCGTACCGACAGCGTCCATCTTGCGACGCTTGAAGTCGATGATGCGGTAGGTCTGCTTGTGACCGCCGCCGATGTTGCGCGATGTCGCGCGACCGCGGTTGTTGCGACCACCGGACTTGGTCAGGCCTTCGGTCAATGCCTTGACCGGCTTGCCCTTGTAGAGGCCGGACCGGTCAACCAGCACCAGCTGACGCTGGCCGGGAGTGGTCGGATTGAACTTCTTCAGTGCCATGGCTTTTTACCTCTTCCCCGACCCGTCACAGACCGGTTCCGACGTCGATTGACTGGCCTTCAGCCAGCGTCACGATCGCCTTTTTCACATTGGACTGACGCCCGACGATGCCGCGGAAACGCTTCACCTTGCCTTTGCGCACCAACGTGTTGACCGCGGTCACCTTGACGTTGAACAGCGCTTCCACAGCAGCCTTGATTTCAGGCTTGGACGCATCGCGCGCGACGTTGAACACGACCTGATTGTGGTCGGAAACCAGCGTCGACTTTTCGGTGATCACCGGCGAGACGATGACGTCGTAGTGACGAAGATCGATCATTTGAAGCGCTCCTCGATGGCTTCGACAGCCGCCTTGGACAGAACGAGCGTGTTCCGGCGCAGGATGTCGTAGACGTTGATGCCCTGGATGGGCAGGACATCGATGTTGACGATGTTGGCGGCAGCGTTGCGGAACTCGGTCTGAACTTCCGTGCCACCGATCACCAGCGCGTTCGACAGGCCAAGGCTTGCCAGCTGTGCCGACAGTGCCTTCGTCTTGCCGTCCGAGACCAGATCATCAAGGATGATCAGCGCATCGCTGCGCATCTTGGCCGAGAGCGCATGACGAAGTGCCAGAGCGCGGACCTTCTTCGGCAGATCGAAAGCGTGGCTGCGCAGGACCGGGCCATGCGCCTTGCCGCCGCCGCGAAACTGCGGAGCACGTGCCGAATGGTGACGGGCGCGGCCCGTACCCTTCTGCTTGTACATTTTGGCACCGGTGCGGGAGACTTCCGCACGGGTCTTGGTCTTATGGGTGCCCTGCTGGCGCTTGGCAAGCTGCCAGGCAACCATGCGCGACAGGATGTCAGCGCGGGGCTCGAGGCCGAAGACGGCCTCGGAGAGTTCAACAGTTCCGGCGGCAGCGCCGTCGAGTGTCTTGACTGCAATTTCCATCACTCAGCTCCCTCCTGAACCGGAGCTTCAACCTTGGCAGCCATGTCGGCAGCACGCAGGGCGCCGGGGCGCGGAGCGTTTTCCGGAATGGAAGCCTTGACCGCATCGCGAACGAGGATCCATGCGCCCTTCGAGCCGGGAATGGCTCCCTTGACGAGGATCAGACCACGATCATCATCGGTCGAGACGATCTCGAGGTTCTGTGTCGTCACACGGACCTGACCCATATGGCCGGCCATCTTCTTGCCCTTGAAAACCTTGCCCGGATCCTGACGCTGACCGGTCGAACCATGGGCACGGTGCGAGACCGAGTTACCGTGGGAAGCACGACCGCCACCGAAATTGTGGCGCTTCATGACACCCTGGAAACCCTTGCCCTGGCTGGTGCCGGTCACATCGACCTTCTGGCCGGCGACAAAGTGGCTCGCCACGATCTCGGCGCCAACATCGAGCATGTTGTCGGCGGTCACGCGGAACTCGGCCATCTTGCGCTTGGGCTCCACAGAGGCCGCAGCAAAGTGGCCACGCATGGCCTTCGAGGTATTCTTCGGCTTGGCAAAGCCCACGCCGAGCTGCACGGCATCATAGCCATGCTTGTCGGTGGTACGCTGTGCCACAACCTGGCAATTTTCCAGGCGCAGTACCGTCACAGGCAGGTTCACGCCCTCGTCCGTATAGACGCGGGTCATGCCCAGCTTTTGTGCAATCACTCCTGAACGCATCGGTTCGTCCTTCCAGTGCCCGCGACTTACAACTTGATCTCGACGTCAACGCCGGCGGCCAGGTCGAGCTTCATCAAAGCATCAACTGTCTGCGGCGTCGGATCGACGATGTCGAGGAGACGCTTGTGTGTGCGCATTTCGAACTGCTCGCGGCTCTTCTTGTCAATGTGAGGCGAACGGTTAACTGTAAACTTCTCAATGCGTGTTGGCAGCGGTACGGGACCGCGAACCTGTGCACCGGTACGCTTGGCCGTAGAGACGATCTCCTTGGTCGACGCGTCCAGAATACGGTGGTCAAACGCTTTCAGTCGAATGCGAATATTTTGGCCAGTCATCTTTTAACTTTCTCAATCCCTTGGCGCATTGCCCGCTTGCGGGCATCTTGACCTTCGGCAACAAATCGGGGCGCTCACTGGTTGGCGCGCGCCCCGCAGTTTATTCAATTACTCAATGATAGCGGCGACGATGCCGGCGCCGACGGTACGTCCGCCTTCACGGATGGCGAAGCGCAGGCGCTCTTCCATCGCGATCGGCACGATCAGGTCTACAACCATCTCGACGTTATCGCCTGGCATTACCATTTCCGTACCTTCCGGCAACTGGCAGATGCCGGTCACGTCGGTCGTGCGGAAGTAGAACTGCGGACGGTAGTTGGTGAAGAATGGTGTGTGACGACCGCCTTCATCCTTCGTCAGAATATACGCTTCCGCACGGAACTTCTTGTGCGGCTTGACCGAACCCGGCTTGATCAGAACCTGACCACGCTCAACGCCCTCACGGTCGATACCGCGAAGCAATACGCCAACGTTGTCGCCTGCCTCTCCGCGGTCCAGCAACTTGCGGAACATCTCAACGCCTGTGCAGGTCGTCTTCTTGGTGTCCTTGATGCCAACGATTTCAATCTCGTCGCCAACATTCACCACACCGCGCTCAATACGGCCGGTCACAACCGTACCACGGCCCGAGATCGAGAACACGTCTTCGATCGGCATCAGGAACGGCTTGTCAACTGCACGCTCAGGTGTCGGAATGTAGCTGTCAACCGCTGCCATCAGCTCGCGGATCGAATCTTCACCAATGTCCTTGCGCTCACCAATCATCGCCTGGTGCGCAGAGCCCTTGATGATCGGAATGTCATCACCAGGATAATCATAAGACGAGAACAACTCGCGAAGTTCCATCTCAACCAGCTCGATCAGCTCGGCATCGTCAACAAGGTCAACCTTGTTCATGTAGCAAACCATGTAAGGAATACCAACCTGGCGACCCAAAAGGATGTGCTCGCGGGTCTGCGGCATCGGGCCGTCAGCTGCAGAGCAAACCAGAATGGCGCCGTCCATCTGCGCAGCTCCCGTGATCATGTTCTTCACATAGTCAGCGTGGCCAGGGCAGTCAACGTGCGCATAATGGCGCGTCGCTGTCTCATACTCAACGTGGGCTGTCGAAATCGTGATACCACGAGCACGCTCTTCAGGAGCTCCGTCAATCTGGTCATACGCGCGGAACTCCCCAAAATAACGGGTGATCGCCGCCGTCAGCGTCGTCTTGCCATGGTCAACGTGGCCAATCGTGCCAATGTTGATATGCGGTTTGTTGCGTTCAAATTTCGATTTTGCCATTTTGG
>JBGSWL010000055.1:0-10688 GCA_041752455.1 Roseitalea sp.
GCCACTGTCCAGCGCGGCGGCGACCGTATCCGGCGTGGAGAGGCCGCAGATCTTGATGTCGAGGGGCATGATGGGGCCGAAATGCCACGAACGCGGGGCGGAGTCGAGCAAAACGCACCTGTCCGGTCATTGAGCCGGGGTCTTCGCCGCCCTAGATTTCGGCTAAAGCCAATGGAAAGGTTGCACATGACCACGCAGGCGACGACCGAACAGCTCCGGGAAAAGATCGCGCAAGCCCATCAGGTGATCGCCCATCTCCTCGAGCAGGCCGGCATGGATGGCGGCGATGGCGCCCGTGCGCTGGACTATTTCGGCTCGAACACGTTCGATCCCGGCTTTTTACCCTGGCCGCGCCCGTCCGCGGACGGGCTGAGGCCGGAGGAGCTGAATTCCGGGAACGACGGCTAGAATCCGATCGCCTGCAGCGCGCCGCCGTTCTTCTTGAGCCAGGCCCGTGCTTCGTCGGTACGGGGGCAGAGCTCCCGGCAGAGCGCCCAGAACTTCGGTCCGTGGTTCATCTCCTTGAGATGCGCTACCTCGTGGGCGACGAGGTAGTCGATCACCGTCGGCCTGGCCATCATGATGCGCCAGGAGAAGGACAGGCTGCCGTCCGAGGTGCAGGATCCCCAGCGGCTCGACGTATCGCGGAAGCGCACCGACTTGGCCCGCTTGTTGATGGTCGTCGTGTGCTTGAGGACCAGCGCCTCGATGTCCTTCTTGGCCTGCTTCTTCAGGAAATCGGACAGCCGGCGCGGCAGGTGTTCGCGGTCGCCGTGGACGAACAGCGCCGGCGTGCAGTCGTCCTTCTTGCCGACGGTGACGGTCCCGCGCCGGTCCGGCTCGTGAACGATGATATGCGGAACCCCCCGCAGCGGTATCCTGATACCAGGGCGCACCAGCGGACGCTTGGGAAGCTTTGAAAGCCGCTCCTCCAGCCAGTCGTGCTGGCGTTTCAGGAAGCGGTTGACCTCGCCGGTCGCGAGGCCCGGCGGAATGGTGACGCGAAGCGCCCGGCCGCCGACATCGATCCTGAGCGTAAGCTGCCTTGCGCGGTGATCTTCGACGATCCTGAGCGGCAAAGTCCGCCCGGCTACCTCATGCATGCATTCCTTGACCAGCGACCGGCTCGTCTTCCTGGCAGGCTTCAACAGTCTCTTGAGCAGCGCGATGGACATGCAACGACGATACCCGATTCTTTTCAGTTGGATAGGAGGAAGCAGGGGCCGCGAAAAAAAAACGGCGCCGGATGGTCTCGGCGCCGTTTTTGTGCCTTGGATTGCGGCGTGAAACCGCCGGAACTGCTCAATCGTCGAGCAGATTATCCTTGTCGCTGTCGTCCTTCTTCGCCGGGGCCGTTGACCGGTTGCGATTCGCCATGAAGCGGTCGAATTCGTCCTGGTCCTTGGCGCGGCGCAGTTCGCGCATGTGGCTGTCGAACTCCTCACGCAACGCGTCGAGCTTGCGGCGCTCTTCGGTAAGGCGTTCCAGTTCGGCCGTCCGCCAATCGTCGAACGCGACATTGCCGGTGCGGGCATGGCTGGCCGGGTGACCGCCATGGTTATGGGCGCCACGGCCGGGGCCGAAACCGCGGAACGAGCGCGCCACATCGTCGGTCGCGCGGTTGACGTCGCGCTTGAACCCTTCGAGGCGGTCGCCCCAGATGATGTAGGCGAGCATTGCGAGGCCGAGCGGCCAGAAGACCATGAAGCCGAGGACCATCAGGGCGATCGTTGCCGGCGTCCAGGCCGGGCGGATCATTGCAGATGTATTCATGTGAGTTACCCCATTTTCCATGAGGGCCGCACGCTTGCCGCCCTGACAGGGAAAAAGGTGGTGACCGCTTTTGCCCCACGCAAGGGTATTGATCCAAAAAACCATGGCGCGCTGCACCATGGTCAAGAATATCAAAGGGTTGGGCGTGGGCTCAGCTGACGATCCGGTGCAGTGTTGCGGCTGCGCGCAGCATCATCGCAATGTCTTCCGGACGTGACAGGCGGTGATCGCCGTCCCGCACATAGGCGATCGTCGCATCGTCAGCCGGCAGCAGCGAAAACAGTTTCTGGGCATGTTGCCAGGGCACATCCGGGTCGGCCTGTCCCTGGATGATGTGCACCGGGCAAAATGTATCGATCGGTCCGGTCATCACCCGGTTGGCAAGGCCATCTTCAAAAAGCGCGCGGGTGAAAATGTTCGGATCGGGGCCGTAAGGCGTTTCTTCCTCGATGTAGCCCTTGGCGGCGAGGTCATGGCGTTGGGCTTCGGTGAGGTCCGGTTCCATCAGTTCGCTGGTGAAGTCGGGCGCAGGCGCGAGCAACAACATGGCCGCAACCGGATCGGCCGGCGCGCCCTTGTTGAGCGCCTTGGCCAGCAGCAACGCGATCCACGCGCCCATCGACGAGCCGACCAGGATGGTGCGCGGCCCGCAGAAGCGTTCCAGAACGGAGCGCGCCTCGCCAGCCCAGCGCGAGATCGTGCCGTCCCGAAAAGCGCCGCCCGATAGCCCGTGGCCGGAATAATCGAGCCGCGTGCAGGCATGACCGCGTGTTGCACACCACCGGTCGAGTTCCACCGCCTTGGAGCCATCCATGTCGGACCGGAAGCCACCGAGCCAGAGAAACCCCGGTGCGATCACGTCAGATCCGGCCGGGCGATGCCGCACGGCGATTGCTGCGCCGCCGATGTCCACGGTCTGTAGCTCGGCATCCATTGCTTCCATCCTCCGCTGGTCCGGCTTTCCGGGATGGGGGTGCAGGTGCCGCGCGGCAAGCCCGGCGCTTTGCGGGAACCGTACGTCCTGCTGCAAACCCCGTGATTTTCCGGCAAGGCCGTGATATTGACACGCTCGGCGCAATGCAGACATAGCGTTGCGCAAGACTTCACCCCATGGGTTAACCACAGAGGAGACCACGACCATTCGCAGACCTTTCCGGGCGGCAGCGCCAACCAAAACCGGCCCGACGGCCAATGAAGACATCCGCGATCCAGAAGTCCAGCTGATCGACGCCGAAGGGGAAAACCGCGGCATCGTGAAGACGCGTGACGCGATCGCCATGGCCGAGGAAGCCGGGCTCGACCTGGTCCTGATTTCCCCGAACGCGACACCGCCGGTTGCCAAGATGCTGGATGCGGGCCGCTTGAAATACGAGCAGCAGAAAAAGGCCGCCGCTGCGCGCAAGAACCAGAAGCGCGTCGAAATCAAGGAAGTGAAGATGCGTCCGAACATCGACACCCATGATTTCGATGTGAAGATGCGCGCCGTTCGCCGGTTCTTCGAGGATGGCGACAAGGTCAAGGTGACGCTGCGGTTCCGCGGCCGTGAAATGGCGCACATGGACCTCGGCATGCAGCTGTTGAACCGCGTGCGCGCCGACGTGCAGGAAATCTCGAAGGTTGAAGCCGAGCCGAAGCTCGAAGGCCGCCAGATGATGATGGTTCTGGCACCGAAGTGAATTGATTTTCAGTCTGACGATGCGGAAGCGGGCGGCAACGCCCGCTTTTTTGTTGGGGGGGGCGCGCAATGGTTGACCAGAACCAGCCCGCCATCCTGACAGGTCGCTGACAGGTCGCGTCAGGCGGCTGTCAGACCGTTTGCGGCATAACTCCTTCAGGCCCGGATCAGCCGGGCTCGTTACGGAGAAAACCATGCTGAAATCGATCAAGACCCTTCTGGCCGCCACCGTCGCCTTCGCCTCAGTCCAGCCGCTCGCCACCGTGACCGCAACCGCCATGGCAACCGCTCCGGTTGCTGCGGTTCTTGCGGTGTCGGTCCTTGCTGTCCCGGGCGCCGCGCTTGCTTCAAGCAACGACAGCGACGATGATTCCGATGATGACAGCGACGATGATTCCGATGACGACGACAGCGACGACGATGATGATTCCGATGATGACGATGACGACGACAGTTCACATTCGTCCTCCTCGTCTTCGACCTCGTCCAGTTCGACAAGCACATCGACTTCGGTGGGGTCTGTTTCCGGTGGCAAGAACCGGGATGACAACAGGTCGCGCCCGGAAGTCACCGCAAACTTCTCGGCAACGGAACTGGCCGGCCTCATGAATGGCAGCCTTGCGGCGGTCGATGATCTTGGTCGCCGACTGGAGGTCGAGATCGAAGTCGAGCACGGCGTGCAGGTCGTCAAGGTCAAGCCGCACGGCAGCGATGCACGGCGCAATCCGGGCCCGATCACCAGTGTAACGGTCGTGCCGGCAGGTCAGGCCCCTCTGCACAACTGAGGTCGCGTCCGGTTCCCCCGGCTGATCCGCCCCCCTCCGATTTGCCGGGGAACAAGCCGGGCAGGGTGCCGTCCCTGCCCGGCCCACTATGACACGGGGCCATGATCCGCTATTGGATGCTCATCCGGGTTCAACTCATGACACGTCGCACCATTCTTCTTTTGCTGTTGATGATGGCCTTGCCGGGCGTGCTGGTTGCGCCTGCGCCGGCGCTTGCCAAGAACGGAAGCGACGACAGCGACGACGATGATGATGACAAGGATGAAGACGACGACAAAGACAAAGAGGACGATGAAGACGACGAGGGCCTTGACCAGGAGGAAGCCTCCGAGGCTGTGCGGGAAGGCCGGATCCTGCCGCTTTCACGCGCACTCGAAATCCTCGGGGCCCGACATGGCGGCCGCGTCATCGACATCAACCTGACCCGTTCACGCGGCCAGTATGTCTATCGCTTCACGCTGCGGGAAACTGCAGGCCGGGTGCGCAAGGTTTCCATGAACGCCAAGACCGGCCAGATCAGCCGCGCATCCGGATCGGGATCGTAGGGCCTTGCGGATTCTTCTGGCTGAAGATGACGCCGGCGTTGCAGGGCTGGTCAAACAGAGCCTGGAGCGCGCCGGCTTCGTTGTTGATCACGTCGTGGACGGTCCTGATGTGTGGGAGCGTGGTTGGGATGAGGCTTATGGTGCCGTCGTTCTCGACTTGGGGCTTCCCGGCCTTGATGGCCTGACGCTGCTGAAGCGCTGGAGGCTCGATGGGAACCAGGTTCCGGTGCTGGTGCTGACGGCGCGCGGTTCCTGGATGGAACGGGTGGACGGGTTTGACGCCGGGGCCGACGACTATCTGCCGAAACCCTTCCGTACCGAGGAACTGATCGCCCGGTTGCGTGCCATTTTGCGCCGCAGTCAGCGCGCAGGTGATGCGCTTGCCCACGCTTCACGGTTTTCGCTCGACGAAAACCAGATGGCCATACGGTTCGACGGCCAAAGCCTCAACCTCTCGCAGATGGAGTACAGGCTGCTTTCGCATCTGGTGCGCCATGCCGGCCAGATCGTGCCGCATATGGATATCGCCAATCACGTGCATGGCCGCGACGATGATGGTGCCCGCAACGCCGTCGAAGCTCTGGTTGCAAGGATCCGGCGCAAAACGGCGGCTGATGCCATCGAGACCCGCCGCGGTTTCGGTTATCTGGTCCCGGCCGTTGCCCCATCATGACCTATTCGCTTAGACTGCGCCTGCTGCTTGCTGCGTTGGTGTTTGTGGGGCTTGGACTGACCATCACGGGCCTCGCCATCCAGACACTCTTTGCCAACTATGTCGCCAGCCGTTACGTCAAGGACATGGAAGCGGTGATCGATACGGTCGTCGCGGGCGTGCACCACGCCGATGCCGGCTGGTCGGTGACCGCCAATCCGCCCGATCCCCGCTTCGACCTGCCTGCGGGCGGACGTTACTGGCAATTGACTTCAGGCCAATTGCAGCCGCTGCGCTCGCGTTCGCTATGGGACCTGACAGTGGACTTGAACGGCGTGCTGCCGGTTGATCGCGGCCTCTACCGGAGCGACGGCCCGGGTGGGGCACCGATCGAATTCATCATCCGCGATATCAGCATCGAGACAGGGGCCCTGCCTTTGAAGCTTCGGGCTCTGGCAGGATTTGACGCCGGCGAGCGGGACGCAGCCATTGCCGAGTTCAGGGCTGGTCTTGTCGGCAGCCTGATGATCGGCGGCGGAGTGCTCATGCTGGCATCCATGCTGCAGATCCTCGTTGGCCTTCGTCCGCTGGATGGGTTGCGCGGATCGGTTGCGGCTGTGCGACAAGGCCGCGACAAGCGACTTACGCCGCACGTTCCGGTCGAAGTCCTGCCTTTGGTCGAGGAGATCAACGCCCTCCTTGCCGCACAAGAAGGGGCCATCGAGCGCGCTCGTGCCAGGGCGGCGGATCTCGCCCATGCCATCAAGACGCCGCTGACGGTGATCAACCAGGCTGCAGAACTGTTGGCCGACCAAGAGCATGGAAACCTGATCCTCGATCAGGTCGAGGCCATTCGGCAGCGCACGGACCGGCAGTTGCAGCAGGCTCGGCTTGCGGTCGGCCAGTTTGCATCGTCTGACCTCAAGGCGGCATGTGAAAAGCTTGTGCGGGTCATCGCAACACTGCCGAAAGGCGACAAGATCACATGGACAGTGAACATTGCCGACGACCTTCTGCTGTCAGCCGATGCGGCCGATCTGGCTGAGGCCATCGGCAATGTGCTCGACAACGCCCGCAAGTGGGCCACTGGTTCCGTGATCGTGACTGCACAGGTGAACCATGGTCAGGTGGCCATCACCATCGACGATGACGGGCCGGGCATCGCGCAGGCAGATCGCGACGCTGCGCTGGCGCGCGGCCTCCTGCGCCCTCGTGCAGGCAGCGAGAACGGCCTTGGCCTGACGATCAGCCGGGAGATCGTCGAGGCCTATGGCGGCTCGATCGAACTTGATCATGCGCCGGGCGGCGGGCTGCGGGTCGTCCTGATGTGGCCATTGGCAACACGATTGCCGCAGCGGGCGCCCGGCAAGACCGCATGATGCGCCCGTCACCCGTTGCATTGCCGGGGCTTTCGTTATAAGCACCCGCGTCCCGAACAGTCCGGCAGGGCATGCCGTGTCCGTTCAAAACGCTAAAAAACAGCCAAAAGCATGCGTGGCGGCCTGGAACATCCGGTCTTTCCGGTGGTCCTGACGCTGATCGCATCATCAAGGAGAGCAAAATGCCCAAGATGAAGACGAAGTCTTCGGTCAAGAAGCGGTTTCGCATGACCGCATCGGGAAAACTGAAGGTTCAGGCCGCCGGCAAGCGCCACGGCATGATCAAGCGGTCCAACAAGTTCATCCGCAAGGCGCGCGGCACCATGGTGGTGTCTGCTGCCGACACGGGGATCGTCAAGAAGTTCATTCCGTACGGCTTGCGTTAAGCCCGTCGAGCCGGTCACGACCGAAGGAGAGTATCAATGTCACGCGTCAAACGGGGCGTTCCCGCCCATGCCAAGCACAAGAAGGTCCTGAAAGCCGCCAAGGGCTTTTACGGCCGTCGCAAGAACACCATTCGTATCGCCAAGCAGGCGGTCGAAAAGTCGCTGCAGTATGCCTACCGCGACCGCAAGATCCGCAAGCGCAACTTCCGCTCGCTCTGGGTTCAGCGCATCAACGCGGCTGCGCGCGAGCACGGCCTCACCTACGCGCGCCTGATCGACGGCCTGACCAAGGCCGGCATCGAGGTCGACCGCAAGATGTTGTCGGAACTGGCGATCCACGAGCCGGCGGCCTTTGCCGTCGTCGTCGAGCAGGCCAAGGCCTCGCTCGCCTACCTCAAGGATACGACACCGGGCGCTTTCGAAGCGGCCGTCCACTGAGCTTCCACCCGATGCGGTGAAACGAGAGCCCGGCGCTGGTCCCAGCGTCGGGCTTTTTCGTTGATGTCACGCAAATGACGTCATAGTTCGCGTATTGGGGCACCGGGCAATTCAGGAGAACCAGTATGGCCAACTACCGCGCAATCGTCATCCATCCGGACACCGGCGGCGAAGGCCGCTACGATTTCACCGGCGATGATGACCTGATGACGCTGTCGCCGGTCAAGGTGATGCGCCGGTTCATGGAAGTGGTCGACAAGGAAATCCTGCCTGCCGAGCAGATCGATTACGAACTGAATGCTGCCCTGAAGAGCGAAAACGGCAAGGTCGTCACCGCCATGGGTGTGCTGATCCTGGAAAGCGGCTTCCGCCTGCCATTTGTGGCGATGATTTCGGCCAGGTGAGGTCTTGATCTCGGCCAAGTAAGGTCTTGCATCGCCCGGACGCCACGCGCTGCGCGTCCCCGGTGTGGACGCGCGACAAATTCCTGATAAGAGGACGCTGCCTCTTTGGGGCACTTTCTCACGGGACCAGCACATCATGTCGGAACTTGAAACGCTTGAACAGGCGATCATGGATGCCATCGCCGCAACCTCAAACGAGGATGCGATCGAAGCCGTGCGCGTTGGCGCGATCGGGAAGAAGGGCACGGTTTCCGAGAAGCTGAAAACGCTCGGCGGCATGGCTGCCGAAGAGCGTCAGGTGATGGGCCCGGCGATCAACGGACTGCGCGACCGGGTGACGGCCGCGATCAATGATCGCAAGGCGGCGCTGCGCGATGCGGCGATCGAAGCGCGGCTTGTCGCCGAAACCGTCGATGTGACGCTTCCGGTCGCGACGTCGCCAGTCGAGCGCGGGCGCATCCACCCGATTGCGCAGGTGATCGACGAGATCACGGCGATTTTCGCCGATATGGGCTTTGCGATTGCCGAAGGGCCGGACGTCGAGACCGACTACTACAATTTCACGGCGCTGAATTTCCCGGACGGCCATCCGGCGCGCGAAATGCACGACACCTTCTTTTTCCGCCCGGACGCAGAGGGCAACCGCAAGCTTTTGCGCACGCATACGTCGCCGGTGCAGATCCGGACCATGCTGGCGCAGCAGCCGCCGATCCGCATCGTCATTCCCGGCAAGACCTACCGGATGGATTCCGACGCGACCCATTCGCCGATGTTCCACCAGGTGGAAGGGCTGGTGATCGACAGAAGCGCCAATGTGGCCAACATGAAGTGGGTGCTGGAAGAGTTCTGCAAGGCGTTCTTCGAGGTGCCGAGCCTCAACATGCGGTTCCGGCCATCGTTCTTTCCGTTCACCGAGCCGTCGCTGGAAGTCGACATCCAGTGCGATCGGTCAAAGCCGGGCGAAGTGCTGTTTGGCCAAGGGTCCGACTGGATGGAAATCCTCGGCTGCGGCATGGTGCATCCCAATGTCCTGAAAAATTGCGGGCTCGACCCGGACGAGTATCAGGGCTTTGCCTGGGGCATGGGGATCGACCGCATCGCCATGCTGAAATACGGCATGCCGGACCTGCGCGATTTCTTCGAGGCCGATGTGCGCTGGCTGAACCACTACGGCTTCCGCCCGCTCGACATGCCGACATTGTTTGGGGGGTTGAGCGGCTGAACAAAAGGACGCGACTTGTCTGGCTTGTCCCGGGAATCTTCAAAGCTTGAGAACCTAGACGCAAGCGAAAAGGGAACTGCGGGTATGGCGGGCGTGTCCACTACTTGTAATTTGGCCGTCGGAAAAGGCTGGCAGATGAAGTCTTTTTGGCTTCTTCTACGTCCTGAAGCTAAGTTTATGCTGTCGCCGGAGCAGGGGCGGAAATGACTGATCCCAAAGATTCCGACCTTGCTCTTGCCCTCCGGCTGTCAGAGGTTTTTGAAAACCAAGGTGTTGAACCAGTTGCTGCTCGTTTCGATGCAACGCACATACATGTCGAGCTTCGGGACGGGAGGCTTATCTCCGTGCCCATTGCCTGGCACCCATTTTTGAGCCGCATACCTTCCGATGAAAAGGAGAACTTCGAACTGCTGCCTTCGGGCATTTGGTGGGAGGCAGTTGATGAGGGTCTGTCAATCAAGAGTATGATGATGGGCTGGAATTCCAAAACTCCAGTCACGCCACATGATCAATCTGAAAGATTAACCCTATCTGCAGGCGTGCCTATTTCTGACGAAAGAGACGAGAATTCATCATTCTTGGAAGGCGCTTGTTCCCCGATCGACTACCGAACGCGCATTCTGGACCGGATTCACGAAAGTTATGAACATGGCAGACGGTTTCATTCCAGCTTTAAGTACGACCAATTCTTCGCTGCGACAGATGCGCTCTTTGATGTTGGCGACATTCTGCATCGGGCCGAAACCGGCAAATGGCCAGCGGATGAAGTTTTAGGCAAGTTGTGGCTATACGGCGTATTGCAAGCTCTCGCCGTGCAGCAGTCAGCAATGAAGCAGATTTTAGATTGCTTCAGTCTCCCCCAACTTGAGTGCACCAAGACAGAATTGAAAAAGATAAATGAACTGCGCATTGCCGCTGTTGGTCACCCACACAACCATAGTGACAAATATCTCTCAATTAAGGGAAATACCTATTTGTCTCACCGTTCGCACGGATCACTAACGCGCTTTAAAATAGCGACTTATCCGCAAGAAGGCGGTCATGTGGTTCGCGAGTTTGACGTCCGGGAGTTGACTGTGAAGCAGGCCATAGCGATCAACGCAAATCTTGCGCAAGCGTGGAATGCAGTTAAGGACAATCCCGAGTTTGACCGGCCAGACAAATAGGCAAAAAGATCATGAAATTCACCCTCTCCTGGCTCAAGGATCACCTTGAAACCGATGCGACGCTCGAAACCATCGTCGAGCGGCTGACCATGATCGGCCTCGAGGTCGAGAGCGTCGACGACAAGGCGGCGATGAAGCCGTTCACCATCGCACGCGTGCTCACCGCCGTTCCGCATCCCGACGCGGACAAATTGCGCGTGCTCACCGTCGACGCCGGTCCGGACGTCAACGGGGGCAAGCCGCTGCAGGTTGTATGCGGCGCG
>JBGSWL010000056.1:0-5482 GCA_041752455.1 Roseitalea sp.
CAAGCCGGCGTGGTTCGAGCAGCAGGATGCGGCCACCTTTGCGCCACGGGGCCTCCAGAAGCGCCAAGGGCACCAGCGTGGTTTTGCCGGCACCGGGCGGCGCAACCAGCACGGCATTGCTCCCACCCTCCAGCGCGTCCAGGAGCGCTGGCAGGATATCGGCGACCGGCAGCCCGGTATCGCCGAAGTTCACGGCGCCTCGTCCCCGATAGTGATGATGTCGCCGCCGGCGGCTTCCGCGTCCGCGCGATCATGGGTGACGAGAAGCACAGGCACGCCTAGGCGTTTGGCATTGGCAAAGACCAGATCGCGCACCTGCTGGCGCAGCGCCGCATCAAGCTTCGAGAACGGTTCGTCGAGCAGAAGAAACCGTGGCTTTGACAGCATGACGCGGGCGAGCGCGACACGGGCCTTCTGGCCGCCTGAGAGGGTCGCCGGGTCGCGGTCGACAAATCCGTCAAGCCCGACTTCCGCCAGCGCAGCTTGCGCCTGCGCGCGGCGCTGGGCCTTCCCCTTGACCGAAGGTGACAGGGCAAACAGCAGGTTGCCGCCGACCGACATGTGGGGAAACAGCAGCGGATCCTGAAACAGCAGCCCGGCATGACGTTCCTGCGGCGGCAGCGCGGTCAGGTCGGTGGCGCCGTTCCAGACGCGCCCGGTTGCGCAAAAGACGTGGTCGAGAAATCCGCCGGCGAAGGCCAGAAGCGTCGATTTGCCGGAACCCGACGGTCCCATCACGGAAAGGACCGCGCCGGGCGCTATCGTTGCATCGACAGAAAGAAGCTGGCGACCGGCAAGGGTGATCGACACATGGTCAAGGACCAGCGGCTGAAGCCCCGCGCCACCAATGCCGTCCTGTCCCATCGTGTCGATGCCCTTGTATGTTCAGGCCGCCTGAATTGCCCGCCGGTTGCGGAAAAGCAAGGCGGGCACGGCGCTCGCCACGGCAAACGCAAGAAACGGCAACGCCAGTTGCAGGAAGGCATAGACGCCGATGACGCGCCGGTTGCCGCCCGCGCCGAGCGCGACGGCTTCGGTGGTGATCGTCGGGAACCGTCCGGCACCCACAAGCAATGTCGGCAGATACTGACCGACCGAAACGGCAAATCCGACAGCGGTGGCGACCAGAACCGCCCGCAACATCATGGGCAGGCGTATAGCCCAGAAGACCCGCGACGGCGAAGCGCCAAGGCCAATGGCAATCGCCTCATAGCGGCGGTCGAAAGCCCGCCAAGGCGCCGTCAGCGACAGAAAGACGTAAGGCAGCACGAACACCATGTGGACGAGCACCAGCGCGCCAAGGCTTGCATCCCAGCCACCCGAGACCAGCAGAAGCTGCAGGCCGAACAGGAAGCCGATCTGCGGCACGAGCAGCGGCAGGTAAACCAGCAGCAGCGCGCGGTTGCCGCCGGTGCGTCCGGTTTCGTTTTCCCGCTGCAGGCAGGCAAGGACGATGATCACGGAGAGGACTGTCGACAGCCCGGCAATCGAAAGCGTGTTGGCGAGCGGCGCTGCCACGCTTGGCAGGCTTTTCTCCCAGGTGCGGATCGTCAGCGATTGCGGCCACGCATCGGGAAACGACCAGAGGCCAGCCACAGACCACAGTGCCAGAAGCGCCAGACCGCCAAACACCACCGTGGCCGCAAGCGCCATCGCCACGCCGGAAGCAAAGCGCACTGCGCGCTCGCGCTGGCCGCGCAGACCACGGTCGGCAATTGCCGAGCCGATCGCCGCTGTCAGTCGTTCCAGGATGATCCAGAGCAAAAGGGCAACAGCTGTGACGCCGATCTGCACCAGCGCCCCGGCGCAGGCGACGAACCGGCGCGACAGGTCTGCATCATTCATCCATCCGACAAGGCGAACGGGAAGCGTCGGCGGCAGTGTCGGGCCAAGGATCACCGCCATGTCGACGTTGGAAGTCGCATAGGCAATCACTGCAAACACCGCGAGGCGGATCTGGCGATAGAGCCCCGGCCAAACCGCGAGCAGCAGGCCGAGTGTGCGGCCATGGCCGAGCGAACGCACCAGCGGCAGCGCCGCCATGACCGGCGACTGGGGAATGGCCGCAAGCGTCACCAGAAGCAGGAAGGGCACTTCCTTGACGACGAGGCCTGCGACCAGTGCCAGCCCCATCGCATCATTGACGATCAGAAGGTCCGGCGGACGATCCCATCCGGTTGCCCACGGCGACAGCAGACGGGCAACAAAGCCGGACGGCGCAATCATGAAGGCGAGCGCAAAGGCCGCGGCCGCATGCGGCACGGCCAGAAGCGGCGCCACCAGATGCTGGAGCGTGGCAAACGTGCGGGTTCCATACCAGCCACAGACAAACAGCGCGACAATCGCAACCGACAAGAAGGTCGAGACAAGGCCGGTCGCCAGTGCGGTCAGCGCCGAGCGGAAGAGGCCCGGTTCTGCCAGAAGCGCGGCAAACGGTGCCAGCGTCAGGCGGTCGCCACCAATGGCCGGCAGATAGCCGAAGGCCGGCAAGAGTGTGCCCGCCGTTCCGGCAAGGAGCGGCAGGCACAAAATGGCAATCGCAAAGGTTGGCGCAAAGCGCAGCACGATCAGCCGTCAGTCAGTTGGCGACGCCGTATCGCTTGGCCCACTCGGTCTCCAGCATGGTCATCCAGGACGGATGCGGCTCGGCGAGCGCCGGTCCGAGTTCTGCCGGCGCCAGCGTCGCGATGCCAAGATCGAGCGCATCGAACGCCGCGCGGTCGGCCTCGTTCAGCTTGTCCATGGCGAGCACGGTCGGATCGCCCCAGACGCCAGGATCCTGCTTTCTGGCCTGGGCTTCCGGCGACAGGAGGAAATCGGCGACAACCAGTGCTCCCGCTTTCGCATTGGCATTGAACGGGATCGCGACGAAATGGGTGTTCGACAGCGTGCCCCCCGGGAAAGTGAAGGACCGGATCGTGTCGGGAAGCAGACCTCCGGCAATCTGGTTGGAAGCTTCGGCCGGGTTGAAGGCAAACGTGATTTCCAGTTCGCCGTCGGCCAGAAGCTGGCTCATCGACGGATAGTCCTTCGGAAAGGCTTTCGCCTGACGCCACAGATGCGGATGCAACTGGTCGAGATAGGCAAACAGCGGCGCGGTGACCGCGGCGAAATCAACGCTTTCCACGGGCTGTTGCAGGACGGACGGGTCGGTCACGGTTTCGGCAAGCACCTGCTTCAAAAAGCTGGAGCCGACGAAATCCGGCGGCTGCGGATAGGAGAACCGGCCCGGATTCGCGGCAGCCCATTGCAACAGTTCGGCGGCGCTCTTCGGCATGGAAGCCGTTTGCGTGCGGGCACTGTCATGGAAGAAAACCAGCTTTGCCATGCCCCACGGCGATTCAAGGCCCTCGGTCGGGATGGTGAAATCGGTGGTGATCGTCGGCTTGTTTTCGACGTCAACAAACGCCCAGTTGGGCAGCGAAGTCGCCCAACCTGGCGAAAACAGCAGGCTCTGGCGCTTCAGCGAGGCGAAGTTCTCGCCGTTGATCCAGATCAGATCGATTGAGCCGCCGGTTTCGCGCCCGGCAGCCTTTTCGGCAACGACGGTGGCGACAGCAGTCGCCGTGTCTTCCAGCTTGACGTGGACAAGGCGCACATCATGGCGCTCGCGCAGCGTGTCACCGACCCAGGCGATGTAATCATTGATCTGCGTCGAGCCGCCCCACGCGTTCCAGTAGACGGTCTGGCCCTTGGCTTCGGCAAGCACGGCTTCCCAGTTTGCAGGATCCGGTTCGGCAAAGGCCGGAGCTGAAAGGGCACTCGTCAGACATGCGGACAAGGCTGCAGCGAGTATCGGGCGCAAATTCATCGGTACTTCCCTTGCAAGGCGGCTATCAATTCGCACAGTTGACCGGCAGGCACACCCGGTCAATTGCAGGCGTCATCACCGGTCGTCACTTTGCAGTGAGGTGCGCGCCATTCAGTCGATCTGGGTGATGGCGATGCGGCGGACCAGCTTTTCCGGTTCCGGGCGTTCGAGGTCGATCATCAACAGCCCGGTCTTCAGTTCCGCACCGATGACGCGCATGCCGTCGGCGAGCACGAACGCCCGCTGGAACTGCCGGGCCGCGATGCCGCGATGCAGGAATTCCCGGTCGGCGTCGTCCTCTGCCTCGGACTGGCGGCCCCGGATAATCAACTGGTTGTCCTCGGTCGTGACCTCGAGATCCTCGGATGAGAACCCGGCCACGGCGAGCGTGATGCGCAGCAACAGGCGATCATCCCGGCGCAGCCGCTCGATGTTGTAAGGCGGATAGCTGTCGCCAGACTTGGCGACCCGCTCCAGCGATTTTTCGATGGCTTCAAAACCGACGAGCAGCGGGCTTGACAGGGTGGTCATGCGGGTCATGGGTTCGGCGTCCTCATTGCAAAGCGACGGGGCGGCGGACCCTCATCTCAGTCACTCTCTGGCATCCACCGCTTTCCTTGTTATGGTCGCGCCAACGTTCATTTTCAAGAATCAGTGAGAACCCGGTGGCAGAACCGATCATCATCGACACAGATCCAGGCCAGGACGATGCCATTGCGCTGCTTCTGGCGCTGGCGAGCCCGGAACTCGACGTGCTCGGCATCACTGCCGTTGCCGGCAACGTGCCGCTGGCGCTGACCGAACTCAATACGCGCAAGATCTGCGAGCTGGCGGGGCGGCCCGACATGCCCGTCCATGCGGGCGCCGAACGGCCACTGGTCCGCGATCTGGTGACGGCGGAATATGTGCATGGCCGCACCGGGCTCGACGGCCCTGACCTGCCCAAGCCGGAAATGAGCCTTGCCTCGCGCGACGGGGTCGGTTTCATCATCACAACCCTGCGTGCGCGGCCCTCAGGCACCGTGACGCTGTGCACGCTCGGGCCTTTGACCAATGTGGCGCTGGCGCTGCGCCTTGCGCCCGATATTGCCCCGCGCATCAAGCAGATCGTTGCGATGGGCGGCGGGTTCTTCGAAGGTGGCAATGTCACCCCGGCAGCAGAGTTCAACATTTATGTCGATCCGGAGGCGGCGGACATCGTATTCCGTTCCGGCGTGCCGATCATCCTGGCGCCGCTCGATGTCACCCACAAGGCGCTGACGACCCGGGCGCGCGTCGATGCGCTTCGCGCCAAGGCAACGCCGGTCTGCGATGCGGCGGCGGCGCTTATCGATTTCTTCGAGCGTTTCGACGAGGACAAGTACGGCACCGATGGCGGGCCGCTGCATGACCCTTGCGTGATTGCATATCTCTTGCAGCCATCATTGTTTTCCGGCCGCAATTGCCATGTCGCCGTGGAAACCGCATCCGAGCTGACCATGGGCATGACGGTCATCGACTGGTGGGGCGTGACCGGCCGACCGGCCAATGCGCATGTTCTGCGCGAGATCGACGCCGATGGGTTCTTTGCGCTGATTGCCGAACGGATCGCCCGCCTGCCGCTCAGCTGACGAATGCGCCGACCTCGGCGCGGGTCGGGATAGCCGGCTGCGCCCCGGCCTTCAGGCAGGC
>JBGSWL010000057.1:0-9052 GCA_041752455.1 Roseitalea sp.
CAGATCCGCGCGGTCTTTGTCGGCACACAGGATCTGCAGCCGATGGTGCAGGTCAATGCGGCGCTCCGGGCAACGGCCTATCGCAGCGCGGGGACCATGACTGCCGTGTCTGTCAACCACCCGTTCGGACTGTCGAGTGATGCGATCGAGGTTCTGGTCAAGGTGGATGCGTGGATTGCGGCCGAGCATGCAATCACACCGCAGATCATCACGGCGGCCGGCACCGAAAGCGCTGATGCCGTCGAGACGATCATCGACTTTGATGACGACACCAAGCGGACGTTCCGGTGCGTCTTTGACCTAGCTGCGACTGTGACGGCAGCGCGGGTCAAGATCGCCATAACGGCTTCCAATGTGAAGCAGCCGCCGTTCATCGAAGACCTCTCCATCCACGCCCTCTGACGGAGGCTTACACCATGGCCGCATTGAACCCGACCGCTGAATATCAGGTGCGCCTGACGACCTCCGTCCAGATCGGCCGGATCGTCTTCAAGCCGCTCAATCCGTACCGCATGAAAGGGCTGCTGATCGCCAAGATCCGCGAAGCCCACGGCGATGCGGTGGTGGAGATCATCCAGAATGGCGATTGACCTCGATATCTGGCGCGCCACCGGTTACACCGTCACCGTTGACATGGCGACGCTGGAGCGGTGGAACACCGCCCTGCCGGATATCCATGACCGGCTTCAGTCACTCGAAACGTGGGAGACCACGCTCGACACGCTGATTGAGGATCTGTCGGCAACCGCCAGCGCCCTGATCACCAATTCGGTCGGCCCGCAATTGGCGGCGGTTGAGGCGGACATCGCCGAAGCGCAACTGGCGATCGAGGGCATCATCACCGGCGGTACTGCGCTCGACAGTGCGCGGCTCGGCAACGAACTTCCGGCACATTATCTCGACCTTGGGAACGCCACCGGCACGCTGGCACGCGAAAGGTTTGCACTAACCTTTAGCGATTGGGTCGTCACCAACCTGATCGGTGTCACATCGCAGGCGGCAGCGCGCACGGCGATTGGCGCGATCAGTGCGGGCACCTTGGCAGATGGCTACGCGCCGATCAGCCACACCCACCCGCAGACCGATGTGACGGGTCTGGCCGATACGCTTGCGCTCAAGGCCAATCTGGCCGGGCCGAACTTCAGCGATGTGCCGAAGGTCGGAGGTCAGGACATTTACCACAAGGGCAATCTGCTTCGAGCCCTTGGAACTGACCTCGCGGCGGGCACTGCGACCGATGACGTGCTGTTGACCGCCGCTTTGCTCAAGGCTGCGATCATCGCGCACGCACCGTCGCTCATTCCGGCGTCTGTGGCGGCGGGCGACAATGTTGCCCTGACGCTTAGCCGGCAGGTGTTCCTTACGTCGAGTTCAACACACGTGGATGTTTCCAACGGGAATTTTCCGGTAGCGTTCGTCGCCGTTGCGCCAGGCGTAGTCAGGGTCAAGTTGGAACACCGTCGGAAGGACGGCGCGATCAACAGCGTTGCAGTGCGAGTATTCAAGAACGGCAGTCAGGTGCAGGAATGGACAACCAGCAACTCAAGTTTCCAGGCACGGTCTGTCGACATCACCGTCGCAACCAATGACCGGATCACATTCACGCACAGCATCGGGTCAAGCAACGGCGACAGCGAGGTCCGGAACATCACCATCAACACGGCCGTGGCTGGCGATGCCACCCGCTTCATCGGATATGCAAGCTGATGGCTGCGACAATCCTGACAAACAAGGGCTCGGCAATTCGGCTGTCGGCTTCAATCGAAGGCGTCAATCTGACGGGCTACACGCTGGACGCGGTTGATCTGAACCAGATACCGGCGCCGCAGATCACTGTTACCGATGCACCCGCCGGAACTTTCACGCTCTACTGGAGCGATGAAGCTGCAGTCGCCATCCCCGCCGGGAGGCGTGGGTCTTTTCGACTGCGTTTGACCGAGCCGGGCGGTGACGCATTCACGACAACGCCCATATTCGTGCAGGTCTCATGATGTCGGTCCGCCCCGCCCTTAGTGTGCAGATTGAACACCGGCCAATCGCTGTCCGCCTCGTCCAAGAAAATGGACCTGCGATCAACGTGCAAGCTACGAGGGCGATTGAGATTACTGTCAGTCCTGTTGGCCTTCAGGGTCCGCCCGGTGGCAATGGGGATCAGGGCCCGCCTGGCCCTGAAGGCAGCTTTCGGATGGCAAACGCCACCGATCCTCCAGACGGCGCGCTAGCGCGCTACGACCGCAGCTCTGACAGCTTCTTCGCAACTGACACCGTCGATGGCGGGTTTTTCTAAGGAAATGGACAATGGCAACTACCCTTAAACTCAAGCGCCGGAGCAGCGCAGGCGCGGCAGGTGCACCGGCTGCCCTGAAATCCGGTGAGCCGGCCTACAATGAAGCCGACAACATCCTCTATCTGGGTGTCGGCGACGACGGCGGCGGTAATGCAACATCGGTTGCTCCGATTGCAGGCTCGGGCGCGATGGTCAATCTGACAGCAGCGCAGACTGTAGGCGGCAAGAAGACGTTCTCTGTCGTCCCTGGCTCATCTCAGGATGCCTCGGCCACAACCGATCTCGTCCGCAAGGGCCAGATGGATGCTGGTCTCGCCACGAAAGCGGCGACTACCCACTCGCATGCAATTGCCGACGTTACTGGCCTCCAAACCGCCCTTGATGGCAAACTCGCAACAGCCGGTACGGCGGCGAATGCGACCAAGCTGGTGACGGCTCGCAATATCGCACTTTCCGGCGACGTTACCGGCACCGTTGCCTTTGACGGCTCTGCAAACGTCACGATCACCGCAGTGGTCGTGGATGACAGCCACAACCATATCATCTCCAATGTTGATGGTCTGCAGGCGGCTCTCGATCTCAAGGCACCGTTGGCCTCTCCGGCGCTGACCGGCACGCCGACCGCACCTACCCCGGCACCGGCCGACAACACGACCAAGATCGCAACGACTGCCTATGTTCAAAACGCCATCACGTCATTTGGCGCGGGCGATATGGCGAAGTCGATCTACGATACGACCAACAACGGCAAGGTGGATCTGGCAGAGGTCGCAGAGGCCGTGGCGTGGACTGGTGTTTCCGGCAAGCCCGCGACCTTCCCGGCCACCGCACACTCTCACACGATTGCCGATACGACTGGTTTGCAGGCTGCACTGGATACAAAAGCTGCACTGGCCTCTCCGGCGCTGACCGGCACGCCGACCGCACCTACAGCCGTCCCGACAACGAATACCACGCAGATCGCGACCACTGCTTTCGTTCAGGCTGCTTTCACCGCGTTGATTGACGGCGCACCCGGTGCGATTGATACACTGAACGAGCTTGCGGCGGCTCTGGGCGACGACCCGAACTTCGCTACGACCGTCACCAACTCAATTGCCACGAAGTTGTCGGCTGCTTCCAATCTTTCGGATCTGGCGAATGCCGGCACGGCCCGCACGAACCTTGGTTTGGGCAGCATGGCGACGCAAAACGCCAACGCGGTGGCGATAACAGGCGGCACGATCGACGGGACAACGGTCATCGACTGCGGGACGTTCTGACCATGGGGTTGCTTGTCCGCCGTGGTACGAGGGCGGCCCTTGATGCGCTGGCGGCCGCAAATTCGCTGGCAGTTGGTGAATTGTATTTCATCACTGACGAAGCTCGCTTGGCCGTTGGCACATCGGTGAACACCTACAGCGATGGCGCTCTGCTTTCAGAAGCCGGAGGCGGCGGCGCGTCTCCAATCCCAGTCACCGTAGCAGCCGGTGACGACACTGCGTATTCCTGGCTCGCGGGCGCAACAGGAACGACATCAACTTCGTACCAAGAACTGATTGGAAATGTGAGGTCGCTTGTCGCAGGCACCATACGAATAACGGCACAGCACCGCGGAACAAGTTCTACTTTTGTTGGCAACTTGCGGGTTCTCTTGAACGGATCAGTCGTGACCACGTGGACGACGACCGGCACAAGCTACATCGACCGAACACTTGATCTGGCCGTGGCGCGCAATGGTCTGATCCAAGTGCAGCACCGCGCGGGAAATTCTAGCTTCCAAGTGCTGGCACAGAACTTGTTTTTCAAAATCGATGATGCCGATGCCGCCAATAAGCTGATTGCGTTGTCGGTTTGATGGAGCCACCAATGTATCAAAACCCGGTTTTTGCAAACGAAGCCCTTGGCATTCTCATCGACCAGATCGATGGCCCGCCGCTTTACATCACCGAAAGCAGTCCTCTGTATGCGCGTGTGCTTTCAGGAAAGTTTGGTGAGGTCAAGCCGTATCTCGCGCCCCCGCCATCGCGAGATGATGTCAACAACGAACGCGAACGTCGGATCGAGGCAGGGTTTCGCTTTAACGGTCTGCTATTCGATTTTGACAGCCGCGCGAAAGCCAACATCTCCGGCGCGGCTCAGTTGGCATTCATGGCTGTTGTTGCCGGAGCGCAGCCTGGTGATCTGCGCTGGGCAGACCACACTTCTGAATTTGGCTGGATCGCTTCCAACAATAATCTGATCATGATGGACGCGCACACGACTATCGCTTTCGGGCGCGCGGCAGCCGCTCATGAAAAGGACCACATATTCGCCGCTCGGGCTCTCAAAGATGCCGATCCCATCCCGGCAGACTTTGCCGATGACAAGTGGTGGCCGTGAGCGCCTTCACCGATTTCGACGCATTTTCCCTCGTTGCTGGAACGCGAACGCTTTACCGGCTTGAAGCGCCTCTCGCATGGGAGTGCGGCAAGAGGGGTTCGGGCTTCTGGCTGAATATCCCGGCTGGCACGACCTTTGATGTATCCGTGCCGCGCTTTCTTGAGTGGATTGTGTCGCCGCATGATCGCCGCGTTCTTCTGGCGGCGGCGGTGCACGACGAACTGCTGCGCCAAGGCTTTGACCGGCCGTTCGCATCCGGCGAGTTTCGCCGCGCTCTGATCGCGCTCGGCTATCCCGGCGCCGGGGCCTGGGGTCTCTACTTCGCAACGCTGCTTGCGACATCGTTCAATGCGGACGGTCGCCGGGCGGGACTTGCCTTCAAAGCCCATTCACGACAGGATTAGGAGCCGCTTGAAGCAGCCCGGCTTGCAGATGCAAGCCCTTGCCGGCGCATCTCCGATGCCAATCTCGCCCCAGCATTTGATCCTTTGATCCATCAGCTCTGGGGGCGTCATGTCCGGTACTACTCCAAACGTCGGCGTGCGCGTCTTTTCTGACCTCTCGCCCACAACCGCCGTCATTTCCGCCCGCCAGAGCTACGGCGCGCTGTGCATGCCGGTCCCCGGGGCACCGCTCGACATGCCGCTCGACGAGCCGTTTCTGGTCGACCTCTCCAAGCCCGAGGAGATCGCCCGCTTCCCGGCCGGCACCCTGGCGCGCGATGCGCTCAACCAGATTGCCTCCGAGGGCATCGTCACCGACATCATCTTTGTCCAGGTCGCGGCGAACGCCGATCCGGAAGCGCAAATCTCGCTGGTAGCCGGTTCGGCCGGCGCCAACACCGGCGTCCATGCGCTGGCATCTTCCAAAACCCATGTGGGCCTTGAGCCTTCCTTCATCCTTGCGCCTGGCTTTACGGCGCTGCGCCCGGATGACGTGGCCAACCCGGCCGTGGCAGCGATCGATGTGGTCTGCGACCAGATCATCGACTGCATGGGCATTGTCGATACGCCCGAGACCAGCCGCACGGCGGCGATCGAATACGCCGCCGACTTTGCAGCCAGCTACAACATCATCGCCTGCTACCCGTCGGTCATCTGGAACAACGGTACGGCCAATGTGACCCGGCCGATGTCGCCGCATGTGCTTGCCGCGCATCTACGCCGCGATGCCGAGGTCGGCAATCCGTTCAAGGCCGCCTGGAACCGCCCGATGAAGGGCGTGCTCGGCCTTTCGCAGGACGTGACCTACCGCGATGGCGATACCACCCATGATGCCAACGTCCTGAACCAGGGCGGCGTCGTTACCGCCATCGAGCGCAACCTTCTCTGGGGGCCCTACACTACGGCAACCGACCCGACGACGATCGGCTACCGATCGATCAAGCGGATCCGCACCCGCCGCGCCGTCGAAAAGGCGTTGCTGCGCGCGGTTCGCAAATTCGCCGCGGCCGATCTGGGGCCGCACACCGTGACCCTGGTTTACCGTTCAGTGGCGGACTTCTGCGCCGAGCTGGTCAGTCTCAGCGCGCTGATCGATTATGAATTGATCTGGGACCGGTCGATCAACACCAACGCGCTGCTGCGTGACGGCGGCCTTCGCGTGAAGCTCCGCTTCGAAGAGACCCCGGACCTCACCGATCTGCAGATCTATTCCGAGCCGCAGCCGGAAGCCTTCGACATTCTTGCCGGCCGCATCGGCCAGGCGCTGGCGGCGCTCGGCAATCCCAACATCCGCGTGGCTTCTTGATGGTTTATCGCGCGGCGGTGGCCGCGCTCCCGCGCAAAGGTGCGGACGGCCAGTCGGCCTTGTGAGGGTGTATCGCGCGGCGGTGGCCGCAGACTGAAAAGAGCGCGACCGCGTGTCGCCGGCTTTCCGGCGGAGCGAGCTGCGCGAGCGAAAGGAAACAAAGATGGATCGCGTCATTCACGGCGGCAATCTCTACCTCGACACCGTCAACATGCGCCTGGCGCTCAACGAGTGCACGCTGCCATCGCTGGCGCGCGCCAAGGAGACCTTGCAGGCGGGCGGGTCGTTCTTCTCGCTGGCTATCCCGGGCGCCATCGAAGAGCTCGAGGCGACATTTTCGCTCAACGGCGGCCATGAATATGTGCGCAAGCACTTTGGCCGCGAGCCGGGCGACTGGTCGACGCTCTACTGGTACGAGCGCCTGCGCGATATCCAGAAGGGCGAGAACAAGGGCCGCATCGTGATGATGAAGGGGCTGATCTCCGAGGTCGCCCAGCCTCGCGTTTCCGGCAAGAAGGGCGAGGCGACCGTCTACAAGTTCGGCTCGATCATCCAGTACACAGACATCATCGATGGCCGGGAAGTGCACCGGATGGACATCTTCAACAACCAGCTGATCATCGACGGCGTCAACTACACCGAAGAGCACAACGCCATCATCGCGGCTTGATGCTTGTATCGCGCGGCCGTGGCCGCGCTCCGGGCCAAAGGGCCCGACGGGCGGTCGGCCTTTTAGGGTGGAGCAGTAAACAAAGCGCGACCGCGCGTCGCCGGCTTCCCGGCGGAGCGAGCTGTGGCAAGCGAAAGGGAAAAAGTCATGCCCAGGCAGATTGAAATCAGCGAGCTGCCGATGCCGGAAGGCTTTGGTGAGGAAATTGCGGCCGCCGAGCCCGCCGCCAAGGCGCAGCCTGCTCATGCCACCCTTGACTTCGTCGATCCGCCGATTGCTGCGACGGTCGACCTGCAATATCCGTTCCGGCTGGACGGCAAGGTGATCGAGACCATCACCATCCGTCGCCTGACCCTTGGCGAGGTCGGCGCCGTCATCGATGCGCGCGGCGCAGCCGCCAACCGGTATGACTGCTATGCGGTGATGACCGGCTTGCCGGCAGAGGTGCTGCGCGGCCTGGTGGACGTCGATGGGGAAGCGGTGGTGGAGGCCGCCTACGGTTTTTTGCCCCGCCTCTTCCTGGGGGCGGCCGGGCCGAAATCGACGTGACCCGCTGGCGCGCCTATGCGGCTCGGGTCGCGGCGACGCTCTCCACTCCGCTGTCTGAAGTGATGGCGATGGAGTTGTCGAGCTTTGCCCTGTTCTGGCGTGAGGCGCAGGCAATCCATGACGAGACATGGGGAGCGGCGCGCGCGCGATGAGCGACCTTAATGTCGAGCTGCTGCTCAAGCTCAACAACCAGATGTCTGCCGGGCTCAGGAAGGCCGAAGAGGACCTGAAAAAGCTGCGCGGTGCCGCCGACGGTGTCGGCAATTCCGATGGCATCGACAAGCAGACCAGGTCGCTGTCGCGGTTTTCTGCGGCGGCCGCGGCTGCCGGCGCTGTGGCGATAACGGCCGGGATCATGGCGACCGGCAAGGCCATTCAATATGCGACTGGCCAGGCTATCTCATACGAGACCGCCATGAGCGAAGTGCGCAAGGCGATCGACGTCCCCGACGATGAATTTGCGAGGCTGGAGCGCACCATCCTGCAGCTGTCCTCGGAAACCGGGATGGCGAAGGAGGATCTGGCGGCGCTGGTGGCCGAGGCGGCCCGATCCGGCCGGCCCTTGGAAGAGCTCGCGGGCTTTGCGCTGCTGGCATCCAAGGGCGCGATCGCCTTCGGCATGAGTGCAACTGAAACATCCGAGGCGCTCTCGAAGCTTTCCAACGCACTCGGGCTCTCCCTGCCGGAGACCGAAGACTTCGCCGATGCCGTCAACCATCTGGCCGACAATTCGGCATCGTCAGAACGCGATATTCTCGGCTTCATGAACCGGGTCGGGGCGACCGGCAAAATCCTCAAACTGTCGGCCGAACAGACGGCCGCCTTCGGCGCCGCCATGCTGTCGATCGGCGTGCCGACCGAGGTGGCGGGCACCGGCTTCAACGCTTTCCTGAACAAGCTGGCAACCGCGGACAAGCAAGGCAAAAACTTTCAGGAGGGGCTGAAGGCGCTCGGCCTGACAGCCAAGGAGCTCAAGCGCTCTCTTGACGAGGACGCCGCCGGCGCGCTGCAGGATGTACTGCGCAAGATCGATGCGCTGCCCGACAGCGACAAGCTCGGCGTCCTGACAGACCTTTTCGGCCTCGAATATGCCGACGACATTGCAAAACTGGCTGGCGCAGTGGACGAGGTCGGCAAGTCGCTGAACCTCGTTGCGGACGGGGCCGACCGGGCCGGGTCGCTGGACAAGACCTTTGCGATCTTCGATGCGACCACCGCCAAGTCGATCGACGACATGGGCACCTCGATCGAGAACTTTGCCGCCCGCATCGGCGACAGCTTCACGCCGGCGATCAAGGCGGCGGCCGATGCGACCGGCGGCTTTTTTGACAAGCTGTCGGCGCTGATCGACCGGCGCGCCGACATGGCTGACATGACGCAGCGCCTCGGCTCCGGCGGCGACCTGACCGCCGCCGACCAAGAGCGCCTTGCCTCCG
>JBGSWL010000058.1:0-13377 GCA_041752455.1 Roseitalea sp.
GCGGCGGCCAGCATGCTGCCCGGTTCGACGGCGGCATGGCCCGCGACGAATGCGCAATTGTGGCTGTGCACATGGTCGCCGGGTGCAATCGCTTCACTCGCCTGCCCGATGAACTGGCCATACTTGACCACGGCATCGCCCGGCGCCATCGCGACGCGGGCGATCTTGTGACCGGCTGCGATCACCCACTTGCCGTCAGCCGCACGTCGCGGCGCGGACAGCACGTGCACGGTGTCGTCAGGGTGAAGTAGCAGAATGTCGGACATGTTGGTTGCGGCGTGCTCCATGCGATGGCCCCAACGGCAAAGCACAGGCGCGAGGCTTCGCCAAGGCCTGAGCACGATCCGGGCCGACCTTGATGCATCTCAACGTCATTTGCCGTGGCCTGTGGCACGACATCGGCAACTCACAACAAGCCAAGGTACCGGCAAACAGTAGGAACAGACGTCATGTTGGAGTACCGCGTCAAGGCGCGCCGTATCGACAGCCACGGGTCGGAGGCCACCACCAAGGCTGCGACGCTGACACTGGACACGGACATGGCCGGGCGGGCCGATGCCTTCAATCCGGCCGAGATGCTACTGGCGAGCCTTGCGGCCTGCATCCTCAAGGGCACCGAACGCGTGATCCCGATGCTCGGGTTCGAACTTCGCGGCATCGACGTGTCGCTGCACGGTGTTCGTCAGGACAGCCCGCCGAGGATGATCCGCATTGCCTATGAAATCACCGTCGACACGGACGAGACCGATGCGCGGCTCGACCTGTTGCATCGCAACCTTCAGAAATTCGGCACGATCTACAACACGCTGGCTGGCGCAACCGAGCTTTCGGGCACCATCGTCAGAAAAGCGTGACCATGTCGAACTACCATTCGCAATAATCTATCAAGGAGAACCTCCATGCGCGCCGTAACGCTGCATCCCGAACTGCACATGGTCTCGCGCATCGGCTGGCTGCGAGCCGCGGTGCTTGGCGCCAATGATGGTATCGTCTCGACAGCCAGCCTGATCGTCGGGGTTGCGGCCACGTCTGCGCCGACATCCGAGGTTCTCGTGGCCGGCATCGCAGGACTGGTCGCAGGCGCCATGTCTATGGCAGCGGGTGAATATGTCTCGGTCAGTTCGCAGTCCGACACGGAAAATGCAGACTTGAACCGGGAGCGGGCCGAACTCGCCAGTCAGCCGGATGTGGAACTGGACGAACTGACGGCGATCTATGCCGGGCGGGGCGTCGAACCGACGCTTGCCCGGCAGGTCGCCGAGCAGATGATGGCAAAGGATGCGCTCGGCGCCCATCTTCGCGATGAACTCGGCATTTCCGATGTCACGACCGCCCGGCCCGTCGAAGCGGCACTGACATCGGCGCTGACCTTTGCGGTCGGCGCGGCGATGCCCCTCACCATGGTGCTGGTCTCGCCCGGCAGCCTCTTGGTCTGGACAGTCACGATCGCATCGCTGTTGTTTCTCGCGCTTCTGGGCGGCGTCGGTGCCTATGCAGGCGGCGCCCCGGTGATGCGGGCCACCCTGCGCGTCACGTTCTGGGGCGCGCTCGCGATGGCGCTGACCGCCGGGATCGGCGCATTGGTCGGCACAGCCGTGTAGCAGGACAGCGCCTCAGACCAGCTTGTCCTCGCCGCCATAATGGCGATCCGGGTAATCGGCATGCAGCGCCTGATCGGCCTCACTGAAGCGCGGGCGCGCGAAATTATGCTGGTGCCAATAGGGGTAAAGCAGGGGAAGACGGCTGACATCGTTCAGGCGTTTCAGGTCCGTTTCGCCAAGCTGCAGCCCGACCGCGCGGAAGTTGGCCTTGAATTGATCCGCGTTCCGCCCGCCGACAACCAGCGATGAAACCGCCGGGCGCGTCAACAGCCAGGCGAGCGCGATTTGTGCCGGTTCGACACCGAGGGCGGCAGCGATATCGGCGAGGACATCGACAATCGCCCAGAGGCGGTCGGTATCGCGGATCGGCGGTTCGTTCCAGCCGGCGGCCTGGCGTGAACCTTCCGGCGCGTCCCCGCTCCGGCGATGCTTTCCGGTCAACAGGCCGGCAGCCAGCGGGCTCCAGACAAGAACGCCGAGGCCCTGATCGACCGAAATCGGCAGGAGTTCGTATTCGGCCTCGCGTGCCTCGAGCGTGTAGTGGATCTGCTGGGTGACGAAGCGCGCAGGGCTGCTGCCGGCAGCGGCCAGCGACTTCATCACATGCCAGCCGGAATAGTTGGAGCAACCAGTGTAACGCACCTTGCCCTGCTGGACGAGCGTGTCGAGCGCCGCCATCTTTTCCTCGACCGGCGTCAGGCCGTCCCATTCGTGGATGTAGTAGATGTCGATGTGATCGGTGCGCAGGCGCTTCAGCGAGCGCTCGCACTCGCGGATCAGGTGCCAGCGCGAAACACCCTCGTCGTTGGGACCGGCGCCGATGCGCATGCGCGCCTTGGAGGTCACGAGGATGTCGTCGTAGCGCCCTTCGAGCACTTCGCCGAGGATCTCTTCGGAGAGACCGGTGGAATACATGTTGGCGGTGTCGAAGATGTTGACACCGTGGTCGATGCACAGATCGACGAGGCGCCTGGCATCGTCCACCCCCTGGTTGCCGACCATGCCGAACGGTCCCTGTCCGCCGAAGGTGAATGTTCCCATCGTGATGGCGGAGACCTTCAGGCCGGTGCGGCCAAGTGTGCGGTATTCCATCGTTCAATCTCTCCTGTTGCAGGCTTTGGTGTCACGCCTCGCGATGGGCAGCCGCCTTGATGATGCGGTTCATGGCCAGCATGCCGGGATCGTCCATGCCGATGCTCTTTTCGGCAAAGATGCGGGCACGGCCGATGGTTGCCGGTTTCTGGCGGAAGTCATCAAGCGCCGCATCGACGGCTGTAGCGGCGGCATTTGCCAGCCCAGTGCTGTCTGACAGGCCCGCGGTCGCGCGGGCCAGCGCGTCGAGCGAATCGAGCACGGTCTTGCCGCCGAGGTCTGCCTTGCCGCGCGCCTGCATCGCATCACGCGCCGCAGCGACAAGGCCGGAGATGTCCGCTCCGTCCAGGGTTTCGCGGCCCTTCAGCGCCTTGGCCGCCGACATCAGCCCGGTGGCGAGAAGGGTACCGTAGGATGATCCGGAGGATTTGGTGAAGGCTTGCGCGCATTGGAAAAGCGCCATGCCGATATCGGTCGGCAAGGCCTCCCTGCCCTCGACGATTGCGCGCATGCCGCGCGTCATTGTCACCCCGAGATCCCCGTCGCCGAGCGCGCCATCGGCTTCGTTCAGCAGGGAGAAATCCCGCTCCATGGCAGCGGCAACCCGGTCGATCGCCGCCAGCAGTTCCGCCCGCCCGATACTCATCCGACCCGCCAGAATGCGCAGTCGCACGGTGCCTTCAGGAGCGTTTCGAGTTCATCGTCCAGCTTGCACAGGGTGAAGGAAACGCCGGTCATCTCCATCGACGTCGCATAGCGTCCGACCAGCGGCATCACGATGGTAGCGCCTGCCGCCTCGATCCGTGCCTTGACGGTGCGGTAGAGGATGTAGAGTTCTTCCGGCGGCGTTGCGCCGAGCGAGTTGACCATCACCGAAACGCGGTCGCCACCGGCAAGCGGCATGTCGCCCAGAAGCCGGTCCATCATTTCCGATGCGATCTCGTCGGCGGTGCGCAACTTGCCGCGCCAGACGCCCGGTTCGCCATGAATGCCCATGCCCATTTCCATCTCGTCCTCGCCGATCTCGAAGGTCGGCTTGCCGGCCTGCGGCACCGTGCAGGGCGAGAGCGCCGTGCCGATCGAACGGCAGGCGTCAGCGGCTTTTTGCGCGGCAGCAGTCACCGCATCGAGATCATGGCCCATTTCGGCGGCTGCGCCCGCAATCTTGAACGCATAGACCATTCCGGCGACGCCGCGACGCTTCTCGTGCTCGGCGGGAGGCGCAGAGGCGACATCATCGGCCAGAAGCACTGTCGTGCAGCGGATGTCCTCGAACTCGACCAGTTCGCCGGCCATGTCGAAGTTCATGACATCGCCGCCATAGTTGCCATAGAGCCGCAGGACGCCTGCGCCCTGATCGGCGCTGCGGATCGCCGCGGCCATCTGTTCGGCCGATGGCGAAGCGAAAACGTCGCCGATCGCGCAGGCATCCAGCAGCCCCTCGCCAACATAACCGGTGAACACCGGCAGATGTCCGGAGCCGCCGCCGGTGACAATGCCGACCTTGCCGGGCTTGGCCGCTTTGGCGCGGGCGACGACTTTGCCGGTGTCCCCGTGCATCCGGTAGTATTCCGGGTGGGCCGCGACAAATCCCGCCAGCATCTCGTCGACATAGGCCTCGGGCTTGTTGAGTATCTTCCGCATGGTTTTCCCTTTCAGCTTGTCTTGCCGGGCTTTCTTGCCATCGGCACGAAAATTCCTGCCCAGTTTTTGGTGTTGATTATCATCACGAAGATCAGCAGGACGCCCCAGATCAGTTCGCGTGCGAAGTTTGAAAATTGCAGCATGTTGAGGCCGCTCGACAGGAACTGCATCGCCAGCACTGCAAAGACGATACCGATCACCCGACCCCGCCCGCCATAGGGATTGATGCCGCCGAGCACGGCAATCAGCACCGCAAGCAAGAGGTAGCTCGAACCGTAGTCAGCCTTGGCCGAATTGGCCCGGCTCATGATGATCAGGCCGGCGGTCGAGGCAAACAGGCCGGAGATGACATAGACCTTCAGCAACATGCGATCGACGTCGATGGCCGCATAGAGCGCCGCCAGCGGATTGGCGCCGAACATGGTGACGCGGATGCCGAAGGCGGTGCGCGTCAGGATGAAATGCAGAAGCACCGCCAGCACTACAAAGACAATCAGCGGAACCGGAATGCCGAGCACTTGCTGGTTGCCGAGCCATGCAACCGAACTCGGAAAACCCATCACGGCGCTGCCGCCGGTCAGGGCAATCGCCAGGCCGGTAAAGATGAGGCCGGTGCCAAGGGTCGCAAGGATCGGCGGCAGTCCATAAAAGGCGACCAGCGATCCGTTCAGCAATCCGGCGACCACGCCAACACTCAGCGATGCGCCGATCGCCAGCGCCAGCCAGACCAGAGACTCGCCGACTGGCATGGCCGGATCGGAAAATGTCGTCAGGATGATTGCCGCAATCACGGCCGACAGATTGGCGATGCCGACAATCGACAGGTCGATGCCGCCGGTCATCATGGTGATGGTCACCGCCAGTGCAAGGATCGCGAACTCGGGAAACTGGAACGCCATGGATGTCAGGTTCTGCACCGACAGGAAGCGGTCGGGCGAGAGGATCGACATGAACGCGAACACAAGCGCGGCGATGACGAAAAGCCGGAACTCGGGAGACTGGACGACGGCGATGGTGGGGTTTGCGCGGTTCATCGGTTCCTCACGCGTTTCCGCTGGCGGCATGCTTGGCCCGCCAGGCCGGCAGGCCGGTGCCGAGCAGGATCAACAGGCCGACGACGACGGATTGCCACGTGGTCGGTACACCGATGACGATCAGGCTGTTCTGAACCAGCACGATCAGCCCGACGCCGAGCAGCGTTCCTGTGATCGTTCCGTATCCGCCGATCAGGCGGGCACCACCAAGCACCACGGCCGCGATCACCGACAATTCAGTTCCCACCAGCGAGAACGGGTCGGCCATGCGGCCCATCG
Organism: Roseitalea sp.; assembly: GCA_041752455.1. GTDB lineage: Bacteria > Pseudomonadota > Alphaproteobacteria > Rhizobiales > Rhizobiaceae > JBGSWL01. Next base: position 5,651 of record JBGSWL010000058.1, read on the forward strand.
AACCGTGGATCGCGCCGGCAAGGCCAGCCAGCGCGCCGACATAGACATAGACGAAAAACTGTGTCCACTTGACGTTGATGCCGACGCGGCGGGCGCTTTCGACCGAACCGCCGATGGCAAAGATCGCGCGCCCGAGCATCGTCTTGCTGAGGATGAACCAGGTCAGGACGACAACGCCGACGAGCGCCAGGATCGCCCAGGGGATCGAATAGAAATAACCCGCTTCCGTGGTGCCGCGCGCGAGCACGCCGCGCGAGAAGTCGCGCATGGCCGGCGGCAGATCGGAAATCCGCTGCGATCCGATGAAGGTCAGAAGAAACCCGCGAAAGATCGACAGCGTGCCGAGCGTGACGATCAGCGTCGGCAGCCCGAAGAACGCGATGAAGACCCCGTTGACCGACCCGAGCAGCGCGCCGATGCCTGCCGACATGACAAAGATCAGCGGCCATGGCATGTCGGGCCAGATGGCAAGCGCCAGCTTCGTCGACGCATACATGCCGAACACGGCAATAGCGGTGAACGATACATCGATCCCGCCGGAGATGAGGACGATCATCGCCGCGATGGCGAGGATGCCGATGACGATCGATGCGCGTGACAGGTCGCTCAGCGTGGTGACCGAGAGGAAGTTCGGATCGGAGATCGCTGCGAATACACAAAACAGCACGATGACGAGTGCCACCAGCGTCTCGTTGCGCATCCAGAAATCCTTGCCGAGAAACCCGGTCATGATGCCAACCGCACGGACAGTTGTTCTTCGGAGACGCTGCCGCCTTCCATCTCATCGACGATGCGCCCTGCGCGCATGACCAGGATGCGATGGCAAGTGGCGATCAATTCGGGCAGGTCATCGGAGATGACGATCACGCCGATCCCCTCGCCGGCAAGCTCGCGGATGATGGCGTGGATGTCCGACTTGGAGCCGACATCGACGCCGACGCTTGGCCCGTTGAGAACCAGCACACGCGGACCGCGCGACAGCCAGCGCGCCAGGGCGACGCGCTGCTGGTTGCCACCGGACAGTGATTGAACCGGCGCCTCGATGTCCGGTGCCTTGACCTTCAAACGCTGCAGCCAGCCGGCGGCTTCCGCAACCAGCGCATTGAGCGACAGGACACCAAGGTTCTGATGCGCGTGCAGACGCCCGACGGCGACGTTGCGCACGATCGACTGGCTGAGAAACAGTCCCTCGGTCAGGCGGTCTTCGGGAACATAGCCGATATGGGCGTTGGCCGCCGCAATCGGATCGCCGAGCGGAACCTCTCTGCCTTCCAGCACGATGGTGCCGGTGTCTGGCGCCACAAGACCGAAAAGCGCCTTGGCGAGCGACGTCCGCCCACTGCCGAGCAGGCCGGTGATACCGAGCACTTCGCCCTTTCGAAGTGTGAAATTGACATCTTCGAAGGCACCGGCACGGGTCAGCCCGTTGACCTCTAGCAGCACCGGTGTGCCGACCGGCAACTGCGACGGCGGCGTTTCGGCCACATCGCGCCCGGTCATGTGATGGGTCAGGGAAATCGCATCGAAATCTGACGCAGGGCCTTCGGCGACCTTTCGCCCGTTGCGCAGGACAACGACCTTTTCGCTGACCTCCAGCACTTCGGCGAGCTTGTGGCTGACAAACAGGATGGCAACGCCATCCTCCTTGAGTTTGCGGATGATCGAAAGCAGAACCCGCACTTCCTTGGCGGTCAGCGCGGTGGTCGGTTCATCCATGATGATGAGCCGGGCCTTAGAGGCAAGCGCCCGGCAGATGGCAACAAGTTGCTTGTGGGCAACTGACAGGAGTTCGACCCGTTCCTCGAGGTCGATATCGACGCCGATCCGGGCAAGGGTCTGCCGGGCAATGTCGCGGCACTTGCGGCTGCTCGACATGATGTCGTGCGAGGCGATCTGGGTCGACAGGGCGATGTTTTCGGCAACGGTGAGATTGGGAAACAGCGAGAAGTCCTGGTAGATCACCATCACGCCCGCCGCCGATGACTGGCGCGGGGTGAGGCGTCGGACCGTTTCGCCATCGATGCGGATACTGCCGGTCGTCGGCTGTTCGACGCCGGAGATCAGCTTGATCAGCGTCGATTTGCCGGAGCCGTTCTCGCCGGCAAGACAAATGGCTTCGCCCGGCCGAACGATCAGATCAACGCCATCAAGTGCGACGACCCCCGCGTAACGCTTGGTCACGCCGACGACCTCGACGAATACGCCCGCTTGTGCCTCAGTCATTGCCTGGCCGCCGGATCGGATCAATTCTTGGGAAGAAGGATGTGGAGGACGGCCCGCAGGCCGCCCTCCCTCGGGAACGTCTGGCTCAGAACGGATAGTCCGCCATGTTGGCCTTGTTCACGTTGACCCAGGCCTGGCCGAAGATGACCTTGCCGTCGAGCTTGATCTTCTCGTAGCCCGGCAGGCCGAGATCCATGCCGTCGGTGACGGTTTCACCGTTCATGACCATCACGGCGAGCTTGTTCATCGCTTCGCCGGCAACAGCCGGATCCCAGAAGCCGATGCCGTCGACAGCAGCGGTTTCGAGGTACTGGCCGGCGATCGATGGCAGCGAGGTGCCGAAGACGCAGGTGCCTTCTTCCATGCCGCGTTCTTCGATGGCACGGCCGATACCGGCAACGTCCGTCGAGGCAGAACCCTGCAGACCCTTGACGTTCGGGAAGGCGCGCAGCACTTCCTGAGCTTTGGCATAGGCTTTCTCAGCATCGTCGAAGGTCTCGTTCTTGTCCCCGACCAGCGTCATGTTCGGGTACTTTTCCTTCTGGTAGGCAATGGCGCCATCGACCCACTGGTTGTGGGTCTGCGAGGTCAGCGAGCCGACGAAAACAGCATATTCGCCTTCGCCGCCCATGCACTGGGCCATCTGTTCCATCAGGTTGGCGCCGAAGTCTTCGTTGACGAAGGCTTCGAGGTCGTAGGTGGTGTTCTGCTGGGCGGCGGCTTCATGGGTGATGACGGCGATGCCGGCATCCATGGCGCGCTTCAGAACCGGCTCGAGCGCTTCCGGCGACATCGGCACGACCGCAAGCGCGTTCACGCCCTGTGCGATCATGTCTTCGATCAGGGCAACCTGCTGCTGCGGGTCCGCCTGGGCCGGACCGACCTGGAAGGCATCGTTTCCGGATTCGGCCGCGAATTTCTTGACGCCTTCTTCCATGCGGTTGAACCACTGGATGCCGGCGATCTTGACGACCGTGGCAATCTTCTTGCCGCCGGAGTGGCTGGCCGACCATGCGACTGTTGCGGTTCCCGCAAGCAGGGCAACCGCAAGCAATGCAACGCTCTTCTTCATGACTTCCTCCCTTTGCCCGACATGGGCAGTTTCAAAAAATGCGGCTCTTGAGCCCGTAAACTTCAACACGACACGACCACCAACCTCCCGTTGGCGGAACCTCCCGTCGTGTGCTTCAACACTTGTGCATTGACTGCACGTATGTGACTATATAGGGACGAAAGTCGTGGTCAAGCGGCTTTCTGGGGTGGGAGGAGAAGGTTCTGCATGCTGACGGTCAACCGGCATGACGACGAGATCGCGCAGGTTGCCTGGATGTATTACGTCGGCAATCTGAGCCAGCAGGAGGTGAGCGACCGGCTCGGCATTTCGCGCTTCAAGGTGCTCCGCATGCTCGCGGATGCGCGCGACACCGGCATGGTCCGCATATCCGTCGAACACCGCACGGCCCGCATGCTGGCTCTCGCCGACCGCCTCGCCGCGCTCTACGGCCTGGTCGAGGCGCGGGTCGCGCCGGTCCCGTTCGAGCCTGCCGACGACGCCTATGGCCGTTCCGCCGTGGGCATTCTTGCAGCCGACTATCTGATGCGGGTTGCCGCGGGCGATGCGCCTGTCACCGTCGGGGTCGGTTGGGGGCGCACCCTTTCGGCGATGACGGACCATATCACCAAGGCGCGCAATCCTCATGCAACCTTCGTGTCCCTGATGGGCTCGGTCGTGCATGCCTCATACACCGCGCCCGGTGATGTCTGCGTCCGCCTTGCGGCACAGTTCGACGCCCGCGCCATGTTGATGCCGGCGCCGTTCGTTGCCGATACGCCGGAGGATTGCGCGGCGATCATGCGCCAGCGGCTGGTGCGCGAGGCGCTCGATGTGGGGCGTGGCGCGACACACGCTTTCATGAGCGTCGGCGAATGCCGCGACGGAGCAATCCTGTTCCAAGGGGGGATTTTCAGCGAAGAGCAGATCGACCAGTTGCGCTCCGCGGATGTGGTCGGCGATTGCTGCGGGGTGTTTTTCCGTCAGGACGGGTCGATTGCCGACATCGAATTGAACCGCTGCACCCCGTGCATCAAGCCGCAGGAAATGTCAGCGATGGATGCGGTGATCCTTGCCAGTGGTGTTGGCAAGCTGCCGGCGACGCTGGCGGTGCTGCGTGCCGGTTTCGTCAAGCGGCTGTTCGTGGATGAGACTTTGGCAAGGGAGCTTCTCAGGGCTGGACCCTGACAGGCAGGAGGCGAACTGATGCGCGGTTTTGGTGTCCACACGAGCATGTGGACGATGAGTTGGGACAGGGCCGGCTGCGAGCGCGCGGTCGAGCGTGCCGTCTTTCACGGCATGGATTTTCTGGAGATCGCGCTGCTCGATCCGCCAGCGGTCGACACGGTGCACAGCCGACGGACGCTGGAAGCGCACGCGATGCGCTCGGTCTGTTCGCTCGGCCTGCCGCAAACCTGCTGGGCTTCGCGCGATCCTGACGCGGCGATTTCGTTTTTGAAACTCGCCATCGAAACCAGCGCTGCGATTGGTGCCGAAGCCTTGTCCGGCGTGATCTATGGCGGGATCGGCGAGCGCAGCGGCAAGCCACCGACCGAGGCCGAACTGGACAACGTGGCGCGCACGCTTGAAGCAGCCGCCCGCCACGCCGCTGCCCACGGCATCCTGCTCGGCATCGAGCCGGTCAACCGCTACGAAAACCATCTCCTCAACACCGGTTGGCAGGCCGTTGCGATGATCGAACGGATCGGTGCGGCCAACATCTTCGTGCATCTCGATACCTACCACATGAACATCGAGGAAAAGGGCATCGGCCAGGGGATCATCGATGCGCGCGAGCATCTGCGCTACATCCACCTGTCGGAATCCGATCGCGGCACGCCTGGCGCCGGAACCGTCGGTTGGGACGAAGTGTTTGCCGCCCTGCGTGCGGTCGGCTTTTCCGGCGGCCTTGCCATGGAAAGCTTCATCAACATGCCGCCGGAAATCGCCAACGGCCTTTCGGTGTGGCGTCCGGTTGCGTCCGGCGAAGACGAGGTGATGGGCAACGGCCTGCCGTTCCTGCGTAACAAGGCCCGGCAATACGGGTTGATCGCATGAGCGAGGGCCACACAGTTGCACGTTCCAATACGGAACTGCTCGATGTCTATGTCATGATGCGCCGGGTGCGCACCTTCGAGGAACGGGTCGGGGAACTGTTCGTGCGCGGCCAGTCGGCCGGCTCGATGCTGCACCTTTCAATCGGCGAGGAAAGCGCGGCCGTCGGCGTCTGCTCGCAGATGCGCGATGGCGACACCTTCACCACCCATCATCGCGGCCATGGCATCTTTCTGGCGCGCGGGGCTGATCCGGCGCGGATGATGGCAGAGATCGCCGGCAAGGAAACCGGCTATTGCGGCGGCAAGGGTGGCTCGATGCACATTGCCGACATGGGCCTCGGGCATCTGGGCGCCAATGCGATTGTCGGCGGCGGCATCCCCGCGGTGGTCGGCGCAGGTCTTGCCGCACGCCACAAGGGCAGCACCGCCGTCTCCGTCGCCTTCTTCGGCGACGGCGCGACCGGCCAGGGCATCCTCTACGAGAGCATGAACATGGCTGCGCTCTGGCAGTTGCAGGTGATGTTCGTGTGCATCAACAACCAGTATGGCATGGGCACGCGGATCGACCGGGCGACCGCCAATCCGCGCCTGCATGAACGGGCGGAGGCCTTTGGCCTTGCCGCAGAGACGGTAGACGGCCTCGACGTCGAAACCGTCACTGCCGCGGCGGCACGTTTGATGGCAGGGGCCCGCGCCGGTCGGCCCGCCTTCCTCGTGATCGATTGCTACCGGTTCTTCGGCCATGCCCGCAAGGACAAGTCGCCGTACCGGGACGAGATCGAGGAGGCCGAAGGACGCCAGAAGGATCCGGTGCACGCTGCCCGCACAAAGCTCATTGCATCCGGGCTGGCGAGCGAAGCGGAACTGGATGCCGCCGACCAACGCGTCGCTGACGAGATGGACGCAACGATGGACTTTGCAGTGGCCGGTAACGAGCCACAGCTTCCCGCCATGTTCCGCGATGTCTACGACCCGGCAAGCCCGGAGCCGGAACCGGTGCGGACGCGCCTTGCCCGCGTGCTTGCGACGAACTGAAAGGCGCCAGAGGATCATGATCGAGACCACCTACCGCGATGCCTTGCGCCAGGCACTCATCGACGAGATGCGGGAAAACCCGGACGTCATCGTGCTTGGCGAGGAGGTCGGCCGCTATGGTGGCGCCTATGGCGTCACCAAGGGATTGATCGAGGAGTTCGGCGCGGCGCGCGTGCTCGATACGCCGATCTCGGAGGCCGCCATCGTCGGCGCAGCCGTCGGGGCCGCGATGACCGGGCTGCGGCCTGTTGCCGAACTGATGTATGTCGACTTCATCGGCATGACGATGGATCAGCTTGGCAACCAGGCGGCCAAGATCCGCTACATGTTCGGCGGCCAGATCGGCGTTCCGATGGTTCTGCGAACCCAAGGCGGAACCGGACGATCGGCCGGCGCCCAGCACAGCCAGAGCCTTGAAGGCTACGTCATGCACACGCCGGGGCTGCGCCTTGCCATGCCCGCGACGGTCGAGGACGGATACCATCTGCTGCGTCAGGCGATGCGCCAGCCGGACCCGGTCGTCTTCATCGAGCACAAGGCGCTCTACACCATGAAGGGCGAACTCGACACGGCCAACCCGCCCGCCGCGTGGGGCAAGGCCAATGTCCTTCGGCAAGGGAATGATCTCGTCATCGTGACGTATTCGCGCCAGGTGCATTTTGCGCTGGCGGCTGCCAAGGAACTTGCGGCGAGCGGTATCGAGGCGACGGTCATTGACCTGCGCACCCTCAATCCGCTCGATTTCGAGACGATCCGCCCGCTTGTCGAACGGGCCGGACGCGCCATGGTCGTCACCGAAAGCGTCATGACCGGCGGGGTTGCCGCCGAACTTGCCGCGCGGATCACCGAGGAGTGTTTCGACTTCCTGCAGGACCCGGTCGTTCGCGTGGCGGGCGAGGACATCCCGGTTTCCGTGTCGCCGCTGCTTGAGAAGAACTCGGTGCCGACGCCCGAACTGATCGTCGAAACCGCCCGGATGATGATGCGATGACGACAGCCCGCCTCACGCTGCCGATGCCCCGTCTCGGCGAGACGATGGATCAGGGCACGATTTCCAACTGGCTGGTCAAGCCGGGGCAAGCCTTTGCGCGCGGCGACCCGCTCTTGGAACTGGAAACCGACAAGACGCTTGTCGAATATCCGGCGCTTGGCGCCGGAACGCTGATCGAAACCCTGGCGGGGCCCGGCGACATCGTCGATGTCGGACAGCCGATCGCGATCATTGAAACCGGGGATGCCTGGGACGGGCTGGTGCCCGTGGCCGACGAGCCTTCTCCTGCGCCTTCGCCTGAAGCCCTGCCACCGGCAGCAAGCCCTGTGGGCGCGGCTTCGGAGAGCGCAGCAACGCGCCAGCGCGCGAC
>JBGSWL010000059.1:0-3142 GCA_041752455.1 Roseitalea sp.
GCGGACCGCCGCGCGCACCGCGAAACAGCGGCTTTGTCGGCCCCAACGGGAACGGGCAAAGACGCCGGTAGGTGGCGACCGCTTCGTGCACGGCGGGCAGGATCGGAACGATGCGGGTCTTTCGCCCCTTGCCGGTGACGGTGAGCACATCCTGGCGCGGATCGGACAGGTCAGCGCCGGTCAGTGACAACGCCTCGCCGATGCGCAGCCCGCAGGCATAAAGCAGGGTCAGGATCGCGCCATCGCGCGCGCCGATCCATGGTTCCTGCGCCAACTGTTCGTCAAGGCTGACGACTTTTCTGGCGTCGGCTTCGGTCAGCGGTTTGGGCAGGGATTTGGGTTGGCGCGGCGCGCGCAAGGCATTGACGGCGGCAGCATTGGCGTGGCCGTCCTCCTCCAGCGCCCGCAGGAACGAACGGATGCCGGCAAGGCCGCGCGCGATGGTCCGGGCACCCGATCCGTCCATCCGGCGGCGGGCCAAAAATGCGCGCAGGTCGCCGGTCGACAGGGATGAAAGATCCTTGAGGCGCACGAGGTGACCGCGGTGGCCGGACAGGAATGCGAGGAACTGGCGGGTGTCGCGCTCGTAGGCTTCCACGGTTTCAGCCGAAAGACGCCGCTCGCCGGCAAGCGCCGCCAGCCAGCCCTTCCGGGCTGCAGCTACGTCTTCGTCGGCAGGCAGGATCGCTTCCATGACGCCGACCTTGCGCGATCGGCGTTAGCAAAGCGTAAGCGTCAGAGGGTCAGCTGGTGAGGCGCAGTGTCTTCACCTTGGTCAGGATCGCGTCGAACGCCTTGTCGAGCGTGTCCTTGTCCTTGGCGTAGAAATGATCGGCCGGGCTGGTCGCACAGTTGTTGAGTGCCTTGTAGGCCAGTGTTCCCGGACCGGTCGCGTCACTGACGCCGATCGAGAAGACGACGATGTCGGTTCCGTTCCGGGTTTTCTTGACTTCGCCGCAGGCGGCATCCGACAGTTCGACGAGCTGTTCCTTGTGGGTCTGCCAGTCGGGTGCCGTCCCGCCAAACGGGCGCGAGTCGAAGATGAAGCCGTAGGCCGACATGTTGTCCTTCGGGCCAAAACCGGTGTTGATCGCCGAGCCGGCCAATCCGAAATCAGACGGGTTGAAGGCCCAGGCGGCGCCGGAGTTTTTCGATGCGTTGGCAACACCGTCGCCGGAGAATTCGGCTTCCGTCACCTGTTCGCCGTCGGTCACGACGACCATCACCTTCAAGGTCTCCGGACCGTATTTGCGCCCTTCATTGAACGGCTGGTCGGGCGACAGGACGCGCAGGCCCCAGGTGACGCCGGGAGCAATCAATGTTCCCATGTTCCATTCGGCTGTCAGGCTCTGCACCTTGGTCTTGAAAACGGCAAGATTGTCGGTCAGCGGCTGGATCGGGTGACGGACGCAGTTGTAGTTCGGTCCATTGTAGCCGACCGCGTAGTTGGTGGCTGATGCTTCAGACAATGTCGCATAGCCGGAATTGGTGCCGTTCGACGTGTTTGTCGTCCAGTCGCCTTTGGCCACCAAGTTGGGCATCGGCGGGTAGACATAGGCATCCCATTTGCCGGGAGGCGAATCCTTGATGTGATCGGGGCTGGCGCGCTCGAAGACGCAACCCTTCCATTCGGTGCCAGCAAAGAGCGCGTGGTTGGTTCCGGCAACGAAGGATTTGTTGGACGGTCCGACATTGACGTTCATGTTGAACGGCACGAAGGCCGCCTTCACCTTGTATTCGGTCTGGGCCGTCAGGTCGTCGACCAGCGAGGACACGGCAGATTTCAATTCCTCGATCCGCTTGGCGCCCGACTGCAGCGGGTGGTTCATGGAGCCGGAGACATCCAGGACAAAAGCGATTTCAAGCGTGGTTGCGCGCGTGGCCGCCGTAGAGCTGACAACGAGATCGACCGATTCCTGACCGAGAAGCTTCATGAAAAAGGTTTCCGGCCGCGCCTTGACGGTAACCTTCGCGGTCACTTCGCCAAGTTCGATGTCGATCTCGCGAATGTCCTGCGACCAGTAATTGCCAAGAAACATGGAGCGCGCCAGCTTGCGGCGCTCGTTGTCCTTCTTGTCATTGCTTTTGGCTGCGATCAGGGCGGCAGCGTCGGCTGCATTCTGCAACTGTGTGCGAACGCGTGTGAGATTGGTATAATCGACGCTCAAGCCGACGGCAGCCATGAGCGGAACGCTCAAGGCGGCGGCGATCACACCGAAATTGCCGCGCTCATTGCGCATGAACCGCATCATCGATAAGTCCTTGTCTGCTCTGCCCAACCCGCATCATGGCCGTTTCCGACGATTTTTCCGTTAATTTGCGGGTTGGCATTGTCAGCATCAATGAAAGGACTGCACGGCTCGTGACCACATCCGATCAGCGAAAGGTCTTCATGGGAACGATCGGCACGCCCCAAGGCGTGCGCGGCGAGGTGAAGATCCGTTCCTTTACCGCTGATCCGGGCGCCATCGGAGACTACGGCCCGCTCTCGAGCGAAGATGGCCGGCGCTTTTCGGTCAAGGTTGTCCGGGTACAAAAAGGCATGGTGATCGCGAAGATTGCCGGCATCGCCGACCGCAACGCTGCCGAGGCCTTGAACGGTACGGACCTTTTTGTCGACCGGGACCGGCTGCCGGATGATGCGCTGGATGACGACGAGTTCTTCATCGCCGACCTCGTCGGCATGGCGGTGGTCGATCCGGCGGGCGCAAGTTGCGGCACTGTCAAGGCGGTATACAACTTCGGCGCCGGCGATATCGTCGAGGTCACCGGACCGGCATCCGGGCTCTATGCGTTCACCTTGGCGATCTTTCCGGAGGTGGACCTTGATGCCCGCCGCATCGTTCTGGTCGTGCCAGATGAGATGGAAGTGCATGATACCGGCGCCGAGCCCGATCAGGACGCAGCTCCGTGACGACCGGATTTTGCGCCGATGTGCTCACCCTCTATCCGGAAATGTTTCCCGGAACGCTTGGCCATGCGCTTGCCGGCAAGGCGCTGGAGCGCGGCGACTGGTCGCTTGCCGTGACGCAGATCCGCGACTTTGCGACCGACAAGCACAGGTCTGTCGACGATACGCCGGCCGGCGGCGGGGCCGGCATGGTTTTGCGCGCCGATGTTCTGGCCCGTGCCATCGATCATG
>JBGSWL010000060.1:0-28357 GCA_041752455.1 Roseitalea sp.
GGGGCGCTGCTTCCCGTTGCCTCACCTGAAGCGCTGCGGGCACCCGCATGGTTTGCCGCGATGCTGGAGCGCGCCTATGGCAAGGAGCGGACCGACGCGATCCTCGCTGCCCATCGCCGGCAGGCGCCGATCGATCTGACGGCCCGCGACACATCGCCGGAAAGCCTGGAACGGCTGGCGATTGCGCTGGACGCGATCGTATTGCCGACAGGTTCGCTTCGGCTGCTGTCAGGCGCTGACATCACCACTCTTCCCGGCTTTTCCGAAGGGGACTGGTGGGTGCAGGATGCGGCTGCTGCCCTGCCTTCACGGCTGATGGACGTGCGCGCGCGCATGCGCGTTCTTGATCTTTGCGCTGCGCCGGGTGGCAAGACCGCGCAGCTTGCGGCGCAGGGCGCGCATGTGACAGCGTTGGAAATGTCGGCCAACCGGCTTGCGCGCCTTGAGACCAACATGGCGCGCCTCGGCCTGGCGGACCGGGTGACGCCGGTCTGCTGCGACCTCTTTGCCTTCGCCCCGGACCAGCCCTTCGACGCGGTGCTGCTGGACGCGCCGTGTTCGTCGACCGGAACCGTGCGCCGCCATCCGGATGTCCCTTGGACGAAATCGCCCGAGATGATCGCCAAGCTGGCCGATCTACAAGCGCGCATGCTGGAAAAGGCCGCCACCTTCGTGGCGCCGGGCGGTGTGCTGGTGTTTTCCAACTGTTCGCTTGATCCGAGCGAAGGGGAGGCGGTGGCCAAGGCTTTTGCCGCCGGGCACCCGGGTTTCGGCATCGTTGAAGTGCACGCAGACGAGGTGCCGGGCCTTGAAACCTCCATCGACAGTTCGGGCTTTCTGCGGACGACCCCGGCGGACTTTTCGCTGGGCGGCAGGGTGTCAGACGCCATCTGGCGAAAGGAACTCGACGGGATCGACGGCTTCTTTGCGGCGCGCTTCAGGCGGCTCGCCTAGCAGTTCTCCAGCAGCATTTTGCAACCGGACCAACTGGCGCTAATGTGCCGTCTGGAGCGAATCAGCACAGGTCAGGTCTTTGGCATCAGTACGGGCGGCCGGGCGTTGGGCATATCGTGGCACGTCGGTTCGCGTGGCGCTTGACCGTGTGATGCATGCAGCGCAATCGGCAACCATGCCGGGTGCGACGGCTCTGGGTTCCGTACCACAGCGTTTTCTGCTGGTGCCCTCCTGTCTGCGGATCGGCGACCCGCTTGTCGCGCGCGATTTCTATGAAGGACGTTACACTTTTGCCGGACGTACCATCGATACCGGTGGCCGCTCGCCATTCCATGTCGATCCGCCGAGCCAGGCTTTTGCCGCCGAGTTGCACGGGTTCCGGTGGCTTCGGCACTTGCGTGTTGCCGACACGGACTTGTCGGCGCAGCAGGCGCGGGCGCTTTTTGAAGACTGGGTTGGCGGACCCGGCCGGCGCACCAGCAGCGCCAACAGTCACGGCCTTGCGGTTTCGGCCAGCCGATTGACGGCCTGGATGCAACATTCACGGTTTTTGCTGTCGAACGCTGATCACGCCTTCTACCGCCGCTTCATGACAGCACTGGCGCGTCAGGTTCGCGCCGTTCGGCTTGAATTGGGTGGTCACCCGATCTGCGTTGACACTTTGCAGGCGGCCATCGCGCTCGCCACGGCGTCGCTGGTCCTGCCCTCTTCAGAACGGCGGATGATGCGCGACGGCCAGCACCTCGAGCGCGAGTTGGAACGGCAGATCCTGGCCGATGGCGGCCATGTAAGCCGCAACCCTGCCGTGCTCGTGGAAATCCTGGTCGAGCTTTTGCCGCTCGCCCAATGCTATCTGTCGGCGTCCCGTCCGGTTCCTGCAGGGCTTGCCAAAGCCGTCGACCGGATGTTTCCGCGCCTTCGCGCCATGCGGCTCGGCGACGGGAACCTTGCGCATTTCCATGGTGCCGGTTTCACCAAGACCGACCTGATCGCCGCAGTGTTGCGCCACGACCAGACCGGCGGCACGGCAACCAGTGAGGCGCCGCAAAGCGGGTTCAGCCGGCTTGAAGCGGGGCGAACCCTCTTGATTGCCGACACCGGCCTTGTCCCGGCCGGCATCCATGGCTCCAATTGCCATGCTTCGACGCTTTCGTTCGAGTTCTCGTCCGGGCGCCATCCGGTGGTCGTCAACCTCGGGACCGACCGGATGAAGCGGCCGCAATTCGAAGCGATTGCCCGCTCCACCGCTGCCCATTCGACGCTCGAGCTTGGCGGGGTGTCATCGGCGCGGTTCAGCCGGTTTGCCGGTGCGCCAGTCGGCCACGCGATGCGTTACACGGCCGGGCCGTCGACCGTGACGCTCGACGATTGGGAAGGACAAGCCGGACCCAGTGTGCTTGCAAGCCATGACGGCTATGGGCGCCAGTTCGGCCTCACCCATGTGCGCGGGCTTGCGCTGGCGCCCGACGGATCGACCGTCAACGGGTTTGATCGACTTGATCAGATCCGCAAAAATGCCGTGTCGGAGATCGACGCGGTGGTCCGTTTCCACCTGCATCCGACGGCTGCGGTCAGGCGCGAAGGAACCACGCTCATCATCACGCTCGATGATGGCGAAGTCTGGGGTTTTCGTGCGATCGGCGCAGAGGCTCAAATCGAAAGCGGCATTTTTCTTGCCGGCGTTGCAGGCTACGTGCCGTCACACGTGATCAGTCTGGCACTGTCCTATCCGCAAGTCACCGAAGTGCGCTGGCGCTTCACCCGGGTCACGGTCCGGGGCGACTGACAGTTCCGGCACCCGACTGTGGATGAGCGGGCAGATCACCGGCAGATGGCAGCACCCCTATGGGCAGCAGCGCAAACACCGTGTTATGCGCGCGCGCAGACATCAATATTTTCCCGACTTTGCGAGATTTGCCATGGCTGTTGCCTCCAAACTGATTGCGCCGCCGGACCGGGTGATGATCCGCCGGGCACTCCTGTCGGTTTCCGACAAGACCGGGCTGATCGATCTGGCGCGGGTGCTCGCAGCGCGCGGCGTCGACCTGATCTCGACCGGCGGCACGCACAAGGCGCTGCGCGAGGCCGGCATTCCGGTGACCGATGTCAGCGCCATCACCGGGTTTCCTGTAATCATGGACGGGCGCGTCAAGACCCTGCATCCGATGGTGCATGGCGGGTTGCTCGCGGTGCGCAACGATCCGGATCATGTGGCGGCGATGGAGGCGCACGGGATCATCGGCATCGATCTGGCGATCATCAATCTCTATCCGTTCGAGGCAACCGCCGCATCGGGCGCCGACCCTTTGACGGTGATCGAGAATATCGACATCGGCGGGCCGGCCATGGTGCGGGCTTCGGCCAAGAACCATGGCCATGTCACTGTCATCACCGATCCGGCGGACTATGCGGCGCTCATCGCCGAAATCGATGCGCGGGACGGCGCGACCGGGCTGGCCTTCCGCCAAGCGATGGCGCTTTCGGGGTTCCGGCGTACGGCAAGTTATGATGCGGCGGTCGCCCGCTGGATGGCGCGGCAAAATGGCGACGCCGGTTTCGGCCGCACGGATGCACTGGGCGGAACGCTTGGCGCAACCATGCGCTATGGCGAAAACCCGCACCAGAACGCGGCGCTCTACATGAGCGGCGAGGCGCGCCCGGGCGCTGCGACCGCCACCGTGTTGCAGGGCAAGGCGCTGTCCTACAACAACATCAACGACACCGATGCGGCGTTCGAACTGGTGTCCGAGTTCGATGCCGGCCGCCCGGCGGTCGCCATCATCAAGCATGCCAATCCGTGCGGTGTGGCGACCGGCGATACGCTGGAAGCGGCCTACCGGCGCGCCTTCGACTGTGACCGCACATCGGCGTTTGGCGGCATCATCGCCTGCAACCGGGAACTGGATGCGGCGACTGCTGCGGCCATCCTCGAGATCTTCACCGAGGTGGTCATTGCGCCATCGGTGAGCGCCGAGGCACAAGCGCTGTTTGCCGCCAAGCCCAATGTCCGGCTGCTCGTAACCGGCGGCCTTGCCGATCCGCGCGCGCCGGGCACCGTGGTGCGGCCGGTGGCGGGCGGTTACCTCAAGCAGGACCGTGACAATGCGGTGGTTGCGGACATGGATCTGTCGGTTGTGACGGCGCGCGCGCCCGATGCGCGGGAGATGGCTGACATGCGCTTTGCCTTCCAGGTCGCCAAGCATGTCAAATCCAATGCGATCGTCTATGTGCGCGATGGCGCGACGGTCGGCATCGGAGCCGGGCAGATGAGCCGGGTGGATTCCAGCCGGATCGCCGCGCGCAAGGCAGTGGATGCGGCTGAGGTACTTGGACTGTCCGCACCGATGACCATCGGCTCGGTCGTTGCTTCGGACGCGTTCTTTCCGTTCGCCGACGGCCTTCTGGCCGCGGTCGAAGCGGGTGCGACCGCCGTCATCCAGCCGGGTGGCTCGATGCGCGACAAGGAGGTCATTGCCGCCGCCGATGTGCACGGGCTGGCCATGGTGTTCACCGGTGTCCGGCATTTCCGCCACTGAGCGGGGTCCTTGCCGCTGAGACAGCGGCAGTACCAGGTCACTTTCCGTCGCAATTCCGGACGCGAAACCGGTGCCCATTTTCGCTGGAATTGCTCATGTCCTCGAGCGCACCGGGCCGAGCAGCAACAAACCGATGACGAACAGGACGAGGATCGGCGTGATGCCGATCCTCTGGTCGTCGAACAGGCCGGTCACCACCGCAATCGACAGCGGCGCGAGAAACGCCGTCGCCCGGCCTGACAGGGCATAGAGCCCGAATGCTTCGCCCATCTTGGTTTCGTCGGCGACCTGATCGACCAGCAGGGGACGGGACGCAGCCTGCAGTGCGCCGCCGGCGGCGCCGATCAGGGCACCGGCCAGATAGAAGACGATGGTCGGCAGACCCGACCCTTCAGCCACCGGCAGGAAGAACAGCACGCTCTGCGGTGTCGTGCCGATGACGATCGCGGACGCGATGATCAGCGCCATGATGGAGACCGCGACCACCCGCTTGGTGCCGATACGGTTGTCCAGCCAGCCGCCGAGGACACAGCCGAGGATGCCGGTGATGCTGGCGAGAATGCCGAAGACGCCAAGCTGGATCGTCGACCAGCCGAGCACGCCGACCGCGTAGATGCCGCCGAAGGTGTAAAGGCCGTTCAGTGCGTCGCGGTAGAACATCGAGGAGATCAGGAACGAGAACAGCGGTCGGTCCTTTGGCAGGTGAAGGATCGTCGCGCGCAAATCGGCAAGACCGGCTGCCACTGCTCCAGTGACCTTTTGCCGGCGCATGACATCCGGCGTGAAAAGGAACAGCGGGATGATGAAGACCAGATACCAGATCGCGGTCAGCGGCCCTGACGCCCGGTCGCCTTCCAGCTGCGCCGGATCAAGGCCGAGGATCGGCGACAGCCCCACCAGCGTGCGTCCGGTTTCCGGGCTCGCGACCATCAGCGCGAGCATGGCAATCAGCGTGATCAACCCGCCGGCATAGCCGAGCGCCCAAGCGTTGCCGGAAAGCGCGCCAAGCCGCTCGCGCGAGACAAGGCCCGGCATCATCGCATTGTTGAAGACGGCAGCAAATTCGAAGCCGACCAGGGCGAAGACAAAGGCAGCCAGGACCAGCAGCAACGTGGAAGGGCTGGCGCCGGGCATGGCAAACCAGAGCAGCGCCACGCCGATGATGCCGAGTGCTGAAAAGCCGGCGATCCAGGGCTTGCGCGGACCGGTCGCATCGGAGATCGCGCCGAGAACCGGCGAGAGGACTGCGATCAACAGGCCGCCAATGCCGGCGGCATAGCCCCAGTATTCCTGGCCGGTGACGGCATTGGGCGCCACATGGGCGGCAAAATATGGCGCAAAGACAAAGGTGATGATCAGCGTGTGAAACGGTTGCTGGGCCCAGTCAAACAGCATCCAGCTCCAGATTCCGCTTCGCGTCACGGGGTGGCCGCTGCCTTGGGCGGGCAGGTCTGTCATCGTTCGTGTCGCGCCGTTTGCCATCTGTTTCTCCTGCAGTGTGCTTCGTTCTAGGCCTGGCTCGACAAGTCGGCAAGAAGGCCGGCCGCCACCGTCAAGCGCGAGACGGTGAGGTCACCATGCCCGGTCATTTCGGCGATGCGCTCCTGCACGCGGGTGATGCGCGTCACATTGGCCTTGATCCAGCGATCCACGGCATCGGCCGCATCGTCTCCGCCGGCAACAAGGGCCGTTCGCGTGATCTGCAAACGCGCCGCGTGGATCATGTCGAGCGCGCGGGTTTGCGCCAGGCCATCGAAATAATCGTGCGCCGACAGGTTCTGCGCCAGATGTTCGAGCCGGCCGATCGAGAACGCCCTTGTCACGTCGAACCAGGCTTGGCCGGCGACGATGATGTCGTGACCGGTCGCGCGCGACACGGCCAGAATGTCGGGCGTCATGGCGGTCAACGGCAACATGGACATCCGCCGCGCCACCGCGTCGGCCATGCCGTCAGCCTTGTAGGCTTCGCGGCGGGCGCGGACCCATTCGGCAAGGTAGTCGGGGAGCAGCGCAGCGAGCTTCGGCTCCAGCCGTATCCGCGCTTCGGTCAAGGCGCCGACCGCCTGTCCGAGCGGGGCGGTCATATCGCCGAACTTCAGATACTGGCCGATCGCGGTGCGGGTTGCGGCGGCAAGGTCGTCATAGAGGTCCATCTGCCGGCCGCCGGAGACCTTGTTGTCGAGCGCGTCGATGGCGGCGTGGATCGCCTCGGTTTCCAGCGCGTCACGGACAATCACGTGGGCGCGCACGATGCCCGAAGGCAGCATGCCGGTTGCATCCTCGAACCGGCTGATCACCGACGGTCCGCCGCGATTGACGGTCTGGTTGGCGAGAACCGTTGAAATGATCTCGCGGCGTAGGCGATGGCCGCGGATGTTTGCGGCAAAGTCCTTGTGCATCCGGACCGGAAAATAGCTGAACAGGTCCCGCTCGAGCCAGGGGTCATCGGACAGTTGCGAGCGGACCAGATCATCAAACAGGACGATCTTGGCATAGGACAGGAGCACGCCGATCTCGGCGCGCGCAAGGCCCGCGCCGCTCATCTTGCGCTCGGCGAGCATCTCGTCATCGGGCAGCATTTCGACCTTGCGGTCGAGCACGCCGCGATCTTCGAGCGATTCCATCAGGCGCGCTTGCAGCGCGAAATTGGCGTCTTTTTTGCGATGCGTCCGGGTGATGGTCAGCGGCTGTTCGTAGTTGTTGCGAAGCACCAGCGCGGCGACATTGTCGGTCATGTCGGCGAGCAGCTTGTCGCGCTTTGGCCGCGGCAGCGTGCCATCCATCATCGACGGCGCCAGCGCGATCTTGATGTTGACCTCGATGTCGGAGGAATTGACGCCGGCGGAGTTGTCGATCGCGTCGGAATTGCAGCGCCCGCCGGCAAGGCCGTATTCGATGCGGGCGCGCTGCGTTACGCCAAGATTGGCGCCCTCGCCGATCACCTTGGCGCGCAGATCACGGGCGGTGATGCGCACGGCATCGTTGGCACGGTCGCCGACTTCGGCATCCGTTTCGGTGGAAGCGCGCACATAGGTGCCGATGCCGCCGAACCACATCAGTTCCACATCGGCCTTGAGGATGGCGCGCATGATCTCGGTCGGAGACGCCTTGACCTTGTCGAGGCCGATGGCGTCTGCCGCTGCCTTGGGCAGCGAAATCTGCTTTTGCGACCGCGAGAAAACACCGCCGCCGGGCGACAGCTTGCTCGCGTCGTAGTCGGCCCAGGACGAGCGCCCGAGATCGAACAGGCGCTTGCGCTCTGCAAACGAGACTTCGGTGTCCGGATCAGGGTCGATGAAGATGTCGCGATGGTCGAATGCGGCAATCAACCGGATCTTCGGCGACAGCAGCATGCCGTTGCCGAAGACATCACCGGACATGTCGCCGACACCGGCGACGGTGAACGGTTCGGCCTGGATGTCCTTGTCGATCTCACGGAAGTGGCGCTTGACCGCCTCCCATGCACCGCGCGCGGTGATTCCCATCTTCTTGTGGTCATACCCTGCCGATCCGCCCGAGGCGAAGGCATCGTCAAGCCAGAAGCCGTGGTCCTGGGCAAGGCCGTTGGCGGTATCGGAAAATGTTGCGGTGCCCTTGTCGGCAGCAACGACCAGGTAGGGGTCGTCGCCATCGTGGCGGACAGTCTGCAAAGGCGGGACGACGGTTTCGCCGTCGAGATTGTCGGTGACCGAAAGCAGCGCCGTGACAAACGTGACGTAGGCGGCTTTGCCGGCGGCAAGGACCGCGTCGCGTCCGCCATCCGTCGGCAGGCGCTTGGGAAAGAAGCCGCCCTTGGCGCCGACGGGCACGATGACGGCGTTCTTGACCTGCTGCGCTTTGACAAGGCCGAGCACTTCGGTGCGGTAGTCCTCGGCGCGATCCGACCAGCGCAAGCCGCCACGGGCAATCGGGCCGAAGCGCAGATGGACGCCTTCAACCTCGGTGCCGAAGACGAAAATCTCGCGCCACGGGCGCGGTGCGGGCAGATCGTCGATCGCCGCCGAGTTGAGCTTGAATGCCAGCGTCACGCGCTCGCTGCCGTCGCTTTCCCGCTGGTAGAAATTGGTGCGCAGGGTTGCGGTGATGACATTGACGAACCGGCGCAGGATGCGGTCTTCGTCGATCGATGCCACCTCCGCGAGGCTGTCGCGCAGCGCCGCCAAGAGGTGCTTTTCGCTGACCGCCATGTCCTCTTCAGGATTGGCGTGGCGTGCCGGATTCAGCCGGATATCGAACAGTTCGAACAGTTGGCGCGCGAGGGTGGCATGGCGCACCAGGGTTTGGGCCATATAGTCGTGGCTGTAGGCAAGGCCGGTCTGGCGCAGATAGCGCCCATAGGCGCGCAGCACCTTGACGTTGCGGGCGGGCATGCCGGCGGCGAGGATCAGCGCGTTGTAGCCGTCATTGTTGGCGCGACCGGCCCAAACACCGAGGAAGCCATCTTCAAAGACGACGCCCTCGTCCTGCATCGGCACCGGTTTTCCGTCGGCGCTCTCGATCAGCATGTCATGCAGCCAGATGCAGTCTGCATGACCTTCAGGCAGCGCGCCGACATGTCCGATGCGATAGGTCTGCTCGGAAATCACCCGGAAGCCCATGTTTTCCAAGACGGGCACGCGCTCTGACAACGGTACCGGCGCACTGGCGTGATACATGCGCAGCGCCGCGCCATGGGCCGGCAGGGTGTCACGGCGATGGAAGTCCACGTCGATCGGCGTTTGCGGCGTGATGCGCGCCAGATAGCCGATATCGAGCAGAGCCTGGTCCGGCGCCACCGTGTCGCGATAGGTCTCGGGAAAGTTCCATTCCGTAGTGTTGACAGCAGCGGCACTCCGGTTGACCGCATCGGCCAGTTCGTCATCCCAGGTGCGGATGATCGACTGGACACCGCGCTCGAGCGAGGCCTGTGTCGGGATTGGCGTCTTGCCGCTGCGACGGCCGATGATGACGTGGACGCGCACGAGGCCGCCTTCCGGAAACGCCGGATACCAGGCCGAGACGTGGCCCTCATAGGCGGTGGCGAAATATGCGCAGATGCGCTCGCGGACCTGCGACGAATAGCGGTCGCGCGGCACGAACACGATGATCGAAACGAACCGGTCGAATGCGTCGATGCGGCTCAGGACGCGCACGCGGGGCCGGTCGACAAGGGCGGAAATCGCCTCCGCATGGCGCGCCAGCGTGCCCGCATCGGTCTGGAATGCCTCGTCGCGCGGATAGGATTCCAGCACGTTGAGCAGGGTCTTTGCCGAATGGCTGCCGGGCTCGAAATCCGAACGCTTGATGACGGTTTCGATCTTGGCGCGCAGATACGGAATTTGCAGGACGGAGCGGGTATAGGCGCTGGACGTGAACAGACCGACGATGCGCAGTTCGCCCGCGAGCTGTCCCTTGGCGTCGTAGCGCTTGACGCCGATGTAATCCATGTAGGCGCGGCGGTGAACCACCGACTTCAGGTTGGCCTTGGAAACGATCAGCAGGTCGCGGCTGTTGAGGAAGGCGCGGATTTCCTCGGTGGTCGTCACCGGTTCGTCGCCGCGGCGCATCACGCGGATATCGGGATCACGCAGGATGCCGAGCGCCGGCCCTTCGGCCCGTTGCAGTTTGCCGCGCTTTTCGCCGCCGACATAATCGTAGTCGCGCATGCCGAGAAACGTGAAGTTGTCTTCGCTGAGCCAGCGCAGGAAGGCCAGCGCTTCTTCGACATCCGACTTGCGCGCCGGGAGGACACCGGTCTCCAATTCGTCGAGACACGCGGCAATGCGCTCGCGCATCGGCTGCCAGCCATGCACCGCGGCGGCGACTTGCGTCAGTGTTGAAAGGATTGCGCTTTCGAGCTTTTGCACAGCGCCAGCCTCAAGACCGCTGACGATGGCGCAGATCACGCTGGTGCGGACCGTTTCCTCCCGCGCAAGACCGGGACGTGATTTGTCAAGGATCTCGTAGTTTGGCCCGCTATTGGCAACATCGATGATCGGGTGAACCAGAAACCCGATATGCGGGCAGTGGGCGTTGATCTCGCCCAGAACGGAATCAAACAGGAAGGGCATGTCGTCATTGACGATGACGATGACATGGCCATTCTCGCCGGTGGCCTCGGTTCGCACCAGCGGCTGGCCCGGCAGGCGATCGCCCAGCGCTGCATCCGCCAAGTGCACCGCCTGGGCAAACGTGTCCTCGCCCATTGATGCCACGTCTTCCGCCACGGCATCGGTCGCCATGGCGGCGGCCAGGGGCTCAAGGCGGACGTCGAGTGTACCCGAAAGTCGTGTCAGCAGCCGCTTGGCTGTTGCGTTCATTGTCCGTGCCATGCTCTCTTCCCCCCGAACGAGACACGCGTATCTGTGACGCGTTGCCACTGGTTAGACGGTTAGCATAACAAACACGTATCAGTCAGCGGCGGAATGCGCGCCGGGTAGCACGCTTCGGTGAATGGATGGCAGACCGCAAGGACAATCACGAAACCGACGAGGCGCGGGAAGCGCGCGCCGCATTGGAGCGGGTCACGCGCGACGCCGAAGTCATCGGCACGTCATCGTTTGTGCGCACCGCCGACAAGGTGCGCGGACACATGACGGCGGCCGATGCCGACCCGAACGACAAGGTCGAGGTATGGGCGCGGCGGACAGCGCGGGCGGCATCGGTGATTGCATTCATCGGGCTGGCGCTCTGGCTGATCAATTTTCTGGCGCGGTAGCGGGTCATGCAACGGGGCTCGATCTGTGTGATTTCCAGCCACGTGGCGCGCGGCTCCGTCGGCAACCGCGCGGCGGTGTTTGCGCTGGAGGCGCTTGGCCTTTCGGTTGTTGCCGTGCCGACCGTGGTGCTGCCTTGGCATCCGGGCCACGGCCATCCGACGCGCCGGATGGCGCTGCCCGATGCGGGCTTTGCGCAACTGATGGACGACCTTTCGGCCGGACCATTTGCCGGCGAAATAACCGCCGTGCTCAGCGGATATTTTGCCTCGGAAGGTCAGGTCGCGGCGGTCGCGTCCGCCGTTTCGGCGCTCAAGCAGCGCCGTCCCGATCTTGTCTATCTGTGCGATCCGGTGATCGGCGATGACAGCGGCCTCTATGTTCCGGAGCCGGTGGCGCGGGCCATCTCGACGCTTCTGGTGCCGCTCGCCGATATCATCACGCCGAACCGTTTCGAATTGTCATGGTTGAGCGGCATGCCGGTTGCCGACACCACGGCGCTTGTTGCCGCCGCACGCAGCCTCGGCACTGGCCATGTGCTGGTGACCTCGGCTCCGGCGATGATGCGCGACGGCATCGCCAACATGCTTGTCACGGCGGATCAGGCTGTTCTCGCCGAACACCGCCGTCTCGCCAAGGTGCCGCACGGAACCGGCGATCTGACGGCTGCGCTGTTTCTCGGGCATCTGGCCGGGGGAGCCACACCTGCCGACGCGCTGCAGCGCACGACAGCTTCGGTGCATGACCTGCTGATGCGGACGGCGCGGCGCGGCGCCGACGAATTGACGCTCAGCGCCGATGCCGATGCGCTGACGCGGCCGGCTTCGAGCATTTCCTTGCGGCGGCTGGTGACAACGCCCCTCGACAAACGGACCTGATCACGATTGATTGCGGCCGCTGGCGGGGCGATTTGCCGAAGCAAAGGGGACGGGGCAATGATGATTTTTGTGCGACGTGTGGTCTTTGCCGGGGTGCTGATGATCGTCGTTGCGCCCGCCAAAGCCGATACGGTGGATGCCGTTGCGCTGGTCAACGCCTGGTATGGCGCGCTCGGTCCCGATGTCGCCGAGACAGAGCGGATTGCAACAATATCGGCTTTGGTTGAACCGGATGCACGGATCGAACTGACCGATCTCGGCGTGACCCAGACCGGAACCGAGTTTGTCGAGAGCCTGCCGGAATGGTCCGATGCGATCGTCGGCGGGCGGATTGCCCACCGGATCGAAGCCGGTGCCACTGCGACCACTGTGGTGGCCACCGTCTGCTTCCGGTTCGACGGGAACGAATTGCTGAGCCGCGAGACATTTGCGCTCGGCTCCAAAGTCACCGCGCTCGTGTCGGAGACCTTATCCGACAGTTGCGCAGAGTTCTGAAATCCACGGCGGCGGAGAGCCAACATGTTCGCACTCGTTCCCCTGATGATCATTCCGTTCATCGCCTACAACGCGATTGCGCTGACGACCGCGGGTAACCCGTGGGCAGGGCAGTTGGCGACGTTCACCATGCTGTCGGGCGGCCGATGGACGATGACCACGGGCGACCTGCTGCTGCTGGTGGCACTCGCCTGCCTGTTCATCGAAATCCTGAAATCGACCCGCACATCAAACGCATCCGTCGTCGATCACCTGCTGTCGACATTGGTGTTCGTGGCGTTTCTGGTCGAGTTTCTGGTCGTGCCGCAAGCAGCGACGTCGGTGTTCTTCCTGATGACGGCTATGGCGGCGGTCGATCTGATGGCCGGATTTTCGGTGTCGATACGCTCGGCCGGCAGGGACGTTTCCTGGAACTAGGCCGGGACTTTTCCCCTAGCCGCCGTCGGCGGCAAAGCCGGCGGCCTCGATGCCGGCTATGGCGCAGGCTTCGTCATTGTCTGACGTATCGCCAGTGATGCCGACTGCGCCGAGGATGTGACCTTCGGCGTTCTTGATGAGGACGCCACCGGGCACCGCCACGATGCGGCCGCCGGAAACCGCGTTCAGCCCCTCGAGAAAATGCGGACGGGTTTCGGCCTGGCTGTTCAGCCAGCGCGACCCCATGCCGACCGCCAGCGCACCATAGGCTTTGCCCATGGCGATCTGCGGGCGCAGGATCGATGTTCCATCGGCACGTTGCAGCGCAACCAGATGGCCGCCAGCATCCAGAACCGCCACCGTCAGCGGCTTGAGGCCAAGGGACGCTGCCTTGGCGAAAGCGACAGTGATCATCTGGTTGGCGAGGGCGAGCGTCAGGGTCGAGGTCGTCATCGACGGTTCCTTCAAGTCAGAGATGGTCGGCGGGCGAAGGGCCGCTCATTTCATGCGGTCGAGACGGCGCTGCATGTCGGCAATCTGGTCGCGCATGGTCTGGATCTCGCTGGTATCCTCGCCATTGCCGGCGCCCTGTTCGGCCCGCGCCTGCGTCTCCATCATGGCTGCAAACGGATTGAACAGCTTCATGGCATCCTGGAACAGCGCCATGTTGCGCTGCGTCTGCTCGTTCACCAACTGCCGCGTCGTGTCGATGACATCGATCGGCGACTTGCCGACCATCGAGGACAGGTGGTCGCGCATGCGCTCCTGTTCCTTGGCGAAGGCGTTCATCGAATGCTCGAGATAGCTGGGCACGACCATCTGCATCTGGTCGCCGTAAAACGAGATCAATTGGCGCAGGACGGAAACCGGAAGCATGTTCTGCCCGGACTTGCCTTCCTGTTCGAAAATGATCTGGGTCAGGACGGTATGGGTGATGTCATCGCCGCTCTTGGCGTCCTGGACCGTGAAATCCTCGTCATTCTTCACCATGGTGGCCAGGTCTTCGAGCGTCACATAGGTGCTCGTGCCGGTGTTGTAGAGCCGCCGGTTGGCGTATTTCTTGATGATGGTCGGGCCTTCGTTCTTGGCCATGAAAGACCTCCGGAATGAGGAAAAACGCCAGCGCCCCTGACGAAAAATATTGCTGTCTGTTGAAACATTAGACGCACATCTGATCATAATCAAAGCGTTTGTCGCAATGCACCATCATGATGAGGGGGAATCGGCGCGCCATAGCCCAATGCACGATAGAAAACGCGTGTTTCCTGTGGCACACGATTTGCGGGACTTTGCGGTTCCGGCCACCCTTACCTGAGCCTCACGGGAGAAAACCCATGTCTGCCATCGTCATCGCCAGCGCGGCCCGCACGCCGGTCGGCTCTTTCAACGGCGTGTTTGCCAACGTCACCGCCCACGACCTCGGCGCCACCGCCATCAAGGCTGCGCTGGAGCGCGCCGGTGTCGCCCCTGCCGAAGTCAACGAAGTCATCCTCGGCCAGATCCTTGCGGCCGGACAGGGCCAGAACCCGGCCCGTCAGGCTGCCCGCAATGCCGGTATTCCGGATGAAGCAACGGCTTGGGGCCTCAACCAGCTTTGCGGTTCCGGCCTTCGCGCCGTGGCGCTCGGCATGCAGCAGATCGCGACCGGCGATGCCGATATCATCGTTGCCGGTGGTCAGGAGAGCATGTCGCTTGCACCGCATTGCGCGCATCTGCGCGGCGGCGTGAAGATGGGCAATTTCAACATGGTCGACACCATGCTGTATGATGCCCTGACCGACGCATTCTACGGCTACCTGATGGGCGTGACGGCAGAAAACGTCGCCAAACAATGGCAGCTGACCCGTCAGGAGCAGGACGAATTCGCCACCGCTTCGCAGAACAAGGCGGAAGCTGCGCAGAAAGCCGGCAAGTTCAAGGACGAGATCTGCCCGGTGACCGTCAAGGGTCGCAAGGAAGACGTGATCGTTTCCGACGACGAGTACATCAAGCATGGCGTGACCGTTGAAGGGATCGCCAAGCTGCGCCCGGCCTTCGACAAGGACGGCACCGTGACTGCGGCCAACGCATCGGGCATCAACGATGGCGCGGCAGCCCTAGTCCTGATGACCGAGGCCGAAGCGGTCCGCCGTGGCATCACGCCGCTCGCGCGCATCGCATCCTGGGCAACCGCCGGCGTCGACCCGCAGATCATGGGCACCGGCCCGATCCCGTCGTCGCGCAAGGCGTTGGAAAAGGCTGGCTGGAAAGCCACCGATCTCGATCTGGTGGAAGCCAACGAGGCGTTTGCCGCACAGGCCTGCGCCGTCAACAAGGACATGGGCTGGGATCCGGCGATCGTCAACGTGAACGGCGGCGCGATTGCCATCGGTCACCCGGTCGGCGCGTCGGGCGCCCGCATCCTGAACACGCTGCTGTTTGAAATGCAGCGCCGTGATGCCAAGAAGGGTCTGGCGACACTGTGCATCGGTGGCGGCATGGGCGTTGCCCTGTGCGTCGAGCGCTGACAGTCGAAGCGAATGGTGAATAGTGAATGGTGAATGGTGGGAGGAGGTAGCGAAGGGGCTATCGGACAGTGAGTGACAACTCGCTTGTCTTGTTCCCGTTCGCTACCCACCATTTGCTGCAAACAAGAGGGAGGAGAACCCATGGGACGAGTAGCATTGGTTACCGGCGGATCGCGCGGTATCGGCGAAGCCATTTCGAAGGCATTGAAGGCGGCGGGCTACACCGTCGCCGCCACTTACGCTGGCAATGACGAGAAGGCCGCAGCCTTCACTGCAGAAACCGGCATCAAGACATACAAGTGGAATGTCGCGGACTACGCCGAATCAAAAGCTGGCATCGAGAAGGTCGAGGCCGATCTCGGCCCGGTTGACATAGTGGTCGCCAATGCGGGCATCACCCGCGACGCGTTCTTCCACAAAATGACGCCCGAACAGTGGAAAGAGGTCATCGACACCAACCTGACCGGCGTTTTCAACACGGTGCACCCGGTGTGGGGTGGCATGCGCGACCGCGGCTTCGGGCGCGTGATCGTGATCTCGTCGATCAACGGCCAGAAAGGCCAGGCTGGTCAGGTCAACTATGCGGCCACCAAGGCCGGTGACCTCGGCATCATCAAGAGCCTTGCCCAGGAAGGCGCGGCCAAGGGCATCACGGCCAACGCCATCTGCCCGGGCTATATCGGCACGGAAATGGTCCGTGCGATTCCCGAAAAGGTGCTGAACGAGCGCATCATCCCGCAGATCCCGGCAGGGCGCCTCGGCGAGCCGGAAGAGATTGCCCGTTGCGTCGTGTTCCTCGCCTCGGACGAATCCGGGTTCATCAACGGCTCGACGATTTCGGCCAACGGGGCGCAATACTTCGCCTGATTGACGGCCAGAGCCAGATCAAGCGGCGCTCGAGGGAGCGCCGCTTTTTCATTTTGCTCAGTCCTTGTCGTAGAGCGCCTTGTGCACGATGCCGGCAAACATGGCGCCGGCAATGGGCGCTGCCCAGAACAACCAGAGTTGTCCGATCGCCCAGCCGCCATCGGCGAAGAAGGCTACCCCTGTCGAGCGCGCCGGATTGACCGAAGTGTTGGTCACCGGGATCGATACGAGATGGATCAGCGTCAGGGTCAGACCGATGGCAATCGGGGCAAACCCGGCTGGTGCCGACTTGGATGTCACCCGCAGGATGATGAACAGGAACATGAAGGTCATCACGACCTCCATGATCAGCGCCGATGTCAGCGAATAGCCGCCCGGCGAATTGGTGCCATAGCCGTTGGAGGCAAAGCCGCCGGCGGCAAAGCCTGCCGTGCCGCTGGCGATTGCGTAGAGCAGCAGGCCGGCAAACAGGCCACCGGCCACCTGTGCCGCGATATAGCCCGGAAGATCGCCGGCGCTGAACCGCCCGCTGGCCATGAGCCCGATCGACACGGCGGGATTGAAGTGGCCACCGGAAATTCCGCCGACGGCATAAGCCATGGTGAGAACAGTCAGGCCGAAGGCCAGTGAAACGCCGAGAAGGCCGATCCCGACTTCCGGGAAAGCTGCGGCAAGAATGGCGCTGCCGCAGCCGCCAAAGACCAGCCAGAATGTGCCGATGAACTCGGCGATCAGTTTTTTCGTCATGTTCAGCGCCCCCCGCGTGTTGCTGCGAATCGTCACAACCGGGAACTATTACACGCCCGCTTGCGCTTACAAGTTCGCGTTCACTCAGGCCGACGCCTCTTCCCGCGCCATTTCCGCTTCGAGCCAGAGGTCTTCCTTTGCGGCAAGCAATTCCTGCTTCTTGGTCAGGGACTGGGAAAGCCGCTCGAAGCTTGCCGGATCGCTGGCGTAGAGCGCCGGATCGGCAAGTTTGCTTTCGATCGTCGCAATTTCGCTCTGCAAGGCATCGATTTCCCGCGGCAGGGTTTCGAGCGCATGCTTGAACTTGAAGGACAGTTTGGCGGTGTTTTTTGCTGACGCTACGACACCGACGCTCGTTTCTGCCGGCTTGCCGTCACGGCGCTTTTCCTGAGCCGGCTGCGCGGCGCGGCGCTGCGCCACCATGTCGGAATAGCCGCCGGCATAGGTGATCCAGCGGCCTGGTTTTTCGGGATCCGGCGCAATCACGGCGTTGACGGTGCGATCGAGGAAGTCGCGGTCGTGGCTGACGAGCAGCACCGTACCATCAAAACTGCCGACCAGTTCCTGCAAAAGATCGAGCGTCTCCATGTCGAGATCGTTGGTCGGTTCGTCGAGGATCAGAAGGTTGGCCGGTTTCGACAACAGCTTGGCGAGCATGAGCCGGGCCTTTTCGCCACCGGACAAGTTGCCGACCGGTGTGCGCGCCTGTTCGGGCGCAAAGAGAAAGTCCTTCATGTAGGACATCACATGGCGTTGTTCGCCATTGATGACGAGGGATTGGCCGCGCCCGTCGGTGAGGAAGTGCTCCAGCGTTTCGGCAGGATCGAGGGCGGCACGGCCCTGGTCGAGAAGCGCAATCTCGAGTGCCGTGCCGAGACGGACAGTTCCGGCGTCCGGCGCGGTCTCGCCGGTCAACATGCGAATGAGCGTCGTCTTGCCGGCACCGTTGGGCCCGATGATCCCGATCCGGTCGCCGCGATGGATGCGCAAGGAAAAGCCTTCGATCAGGGTGCGCTCGCCGATCGACCGGGCAATGTCGGTCGCCTCGATCACAAGTTTGCCAGATGTCCGGCTGTCCGAGGCTTCAAGCTTTGCGCTGCCCGGTGCACGTTCGTGGTCGCGGAACTGCTTGCGCAGATCGGAGAGTTCGCCAAGGCGGCGCATGTTGCGCTTGCGACGCCCGGAAACGCCGAAGGTCACCCAATGCTCTTCGCGCACGATCTTGCGCTTGAGTTTGTGGAGGTCGCGTTCCTCTTCTTCCAGCGTTGTGTCACGCCATTCCTCGAACCCGGCAAAGCCGGCGTTGCGCTCGCGCAACTCGCCGCGATCAACCCACCAGGTGCGACGGGTCAGCGTATCGAGGAACCGCCGGTCGTGCGAAATAAGGACGACGGCGGAGGACACTCGCGCCAGTTCGCTTTCGAGCCATTCGATGGCCGGAAGATCAAGATGGTTGGTCGGTTCGTCGAGGAACAGGATGTCGGGCGACGGTGCCAGGGTTCGTGCCAGCGCGGCGCGGCGCGCTTCGCCGCCCGAAAGACCGGTCGTCGACCTGGCCGGATCAAGTCCGAGATCGTCCAGAAGCCGGTCAGCGCGATAGGGATCGTCAAGCGGTCCAAGGCCGCTCACGGCGTAGTCGTGCAGGCTGGCGTGGCCCGAAAGATCAGGGCTCTGCGGCAAGTAGCGGGTGGTGACGTTGCGCTCGGTGATCACGTCACCGGTCGTCGCATCGACAAGCCCGGCGGCAATCTTCATCAGTGTCGATTTGCCGGAACCATTGCGGCCGACAAGCGCGATCCGGTCGCCCTGATGGACAGAACCGAACACGCCTTCAAGCAACGGTTTGCCGCCAAAGGTCAGCGCGATGTTTTCAAGTCTGAGAAGGGGAGCGGCAATGGCCATCTTAACTCGGTCCGGTTACCCGAGCCAATAGGGCCTTGCGCCGCAACAAATCAAGGCATGCCGACACATCAAGTGACGGGAAGGCCAACCTGCTGGTAAGCCCTCCCGATCTTGATGCGGTACTGTTACGGGCAGCGAGCGATGTAGACGTTGCCCGAGTTGTCACGATAACGGCAGCGGCCGTCAGCGGTCTTGCCGAGAAGGTAGCCGGCGGTGCCGCCGATCAGGGCGCCAGCAACTGCGCCGCTGGTGTTGCCGGTCACGGCGCCGCCAATCAGGGCACCGGCGGCTGCGCCGCCAACGGCTGTCTGTTCAGCTGTCGTGCAGCCGGTCGCAAGCGTGCCGGCAATGGCCAGCGCAGTAAGGGTATATCCGATCTTCATGGCTCAGTCTCCTGTGTTGCCGGTCGCCATCTTAGCAGCCGTAAAGCAAGCGTGTGTGTCACATATCACAATACTACGATTCACGCTGAAAGTTTGCCAAAACCAAGGCCTCACCGTGTCCGAGCGTGAGCGCGCAATTCTCACAGGCGATATTCGACAGAGTCAACGAGTTTCCTCGCGCGACGTTTACAGAGGACAACGGCCACTTGGCGCGCGTGATCGTCAGTCCTCCCAGTTGCGTCAACGCGATGACCGAGAAGATCGTTCCAACCGGCAGGTCGGGCATGAGCAGTTTGCCGGGCAATAGCGGGATTGCCTCTTCGCGGCCGCTTGTGGCGATCACGTCGAGTTGGCGTTCGGCAGCGAGGCGGTGGCAGAGAAGCAACGTCATCATGGTGTGGTCGGTGCGATTGCCACCGAGCGCCCCGACAAGGACAAGGCGCGTTGCGCCACGTTCGATTGCCCGCTCGATTGCCAATTCGCCGTCCGAGGCGGCTTTGTCGGGATTGTGGACCTCCCGCGGTGTATTGGCATCGGCAGCGATGGTCTGAGCGTCGGCTGAGTCAAAGTCACCGACCCAGAGTTCCGGCGTGACGCCCAAATGCGCGGCGTGGCGCATGCCGCCATCGGCCGCGATGCAACGTGCACCGGCGATCTGGCTGCGGAGCCGGTCCGTCACGACAAGATCGCCGTCGAGAAGAATTGCAAAGGTCGTCATGGCTGTCTCGCGCGCTCGCATTGCAAGGGCGCCCTTACGCCAAGCGCGACAGGCTGTCACCGGTTCGCACGACCGAAGCGTTCTTGACGCGCGGTGCCGCCGTGTTAATTTGCCGGTTCTCTAACGGGGTGCCCTCACAAGGGGCTGAGAGACGGCAACGTCAACCCGATGAACCTGATCCGGTTAGCACCGGCGTAGGGATTAGAGGAGGCACGGTGCAACCGGCCCTTCTTTTCCTTTTCATCAACGGGAACAAGGAGGCTCGCACATGTTCCGCCCGACCACTTTATTCGCCACATCCACCATTCTGGGGCTGGTCCACGTGACCTTGGCTTTCGGGCAAACCCCGACGCTGACGGTCTACACCTATGAAAGCTTTGCCGCCGAATGGGGGCCTGGCCCACAGGTGGAAAAAGCCTTCGAAACGCAATGCGCCTGTGACCTCAAATTCATTGCGGTTGCCGATGGCGTGGCGCTGCTGAACCGCTTGCGGTTGGAAGCCGGACGCACAGATGCCGACATCGTCCTCGGGCTCGATACGAATCTCACGACGGAAGCGGCGGCAACGGGCTATTTCGCGCCGCATGAAACCGAACTCTCCGCGCTTGCCATACCCGGTGGCTGGGATGACCCGACGTTCGTGCCGTTCGACTTCGGCTTTTTCGCCGTGGTCTATGACAGCGAGGTTGTGACGGATGTGCCGTCCAGCATGGAAGCCTTTCTGGCGGGGGATCCCTCGGTAAAGATTGCCATCCAGGATCCTCGCACATCGACGCCGGGCCTCGGGCTGATGCTCTGGCTGAAAGCACTTTATGGCGACGAAGCACCGGCGGCCTATGAAAAGCTGGCACAGCGCGTGTTGACCGTGACGCCCGGCTGGTCCGAAGCCTACGGGCTCTTCACCAATGGCGAAGTGCCGATGGTTTTGTCCTACACCACCTCGCCCGCCTATCATCGCATCGCCGAGGGAAGCGACCGCTACAAGGCGGCGGAGTTTTCGGAAGGCCACTACATGCAGGTCGAAGTTGCGGGGATGACGACCAAGGGTGCGGAAAATCCGCTGGCGCGGCAATTCCTCGACTTTGTCGTCTCGCCGGCGTTTCAGGACATCATTCCCGAGACGAACTGGATGCTGCCTTCGGCTGCAACATCCAAGCCGCTGAACCCGGTATTTGGTGAACTTGTTCAGCCGAAAAAGGCAATCGCGCTGGCACCTGCCGAGATTGCCGCAAACCGCCGCGAATGGATCGATGAATGGATCGCAGCGTTCAGCCGCTGACAACTTGGCCGCAGCGGCACCAGGGCATGCGCAGACCGCATGCCTTGGTGATCGCCGGCACGGTGGCAGCCGGTTTGCCATTGCTGCTGGCGGTTTTTGCCATTGCGGGACTGTTGGTGCAGGCGCCGGGCGGAAGCCTCACCGAAGCGCTCGGTGCCTTGTCGTCCGACGCTTACCTGTGGCGGGTGGCCCGCTTTACCGTGCTTCAGGCGGGACTGTCGGCAATCATCAGCGTCGCGCTCGCCGTGCCGGTCGCGCTGGCGCTTTCCGGGCTTCTTGCCGACGGTGTCACACGGCGCTGGTTGCTGGTGCTGTTTGCCGTGCCGCTGGCGCTGCCGCAGATCGTCACCGTGATCGGCATCACGGCGGTCTGGGGCGAACAGGGCGCTATCACGCAGACGGCCAGTGCAATCGGCGTCGATCTTCCCTCGATCTACGGTCTCACCGGCATACTGATGGCGCATGTGTTCTTCAACATGCCGTTGGCGGCGCGGCTCATCCTTGGCGCGCTCGACACCGTGCCGGGCGAATATCACCGGCTGGCTGACCAGTTGGGGCTTTCCGGGTTTTCGCGGTTCCGGATCGTGACGCTGCCGGTGATCCGGCGCTCGGCCGGTGAGGCGCTGGCGCTGGTGTTCATGCTGTGTGTCACATCGTTTGCCGTGGTGCTGACCCTCGGCGGCGGCCCACGGGCGACGACGCTGGAGGTGGCGCTGTATCAGGCGCTGGCGTTCGATTTTGATCTGGCCCGCGCCGTTTTGTTGACCTTCGTTCAACTCGGACTGACGCTGATGGTGGTCGCAGCGATCGGCCTTTCGGGTGGGGATGCGGCGGCGGGCGATACCACCGGTCTGTTCCGGCCGGTGCGCGCAAGGCGCAGCCACACAAGTCGCCTGTCTTTCGGTTCGCTCGTGCTGGTGCTGGCGACGCTGTATGTCGCGGCGCCGATTGCCGCGATTGTCCTCAAGGGGATCGGCAGTGTTTCGGCCGATCTCGTGGTCCGCGCCGACGTGCGCGATGCCCTTGCAACCAGCCTTGCCATCGCCTTTGCCAGCGCGTCGCTCGCCGTCGTTGCCGCAACGGTGCTGGCCATGGCGGCGGCGGAACAGGCCGCAGGGCGCCAGTTTCGCGGCAAGCCCGGTTTTGCCGAGCAGATGGCGCTGCTCGTGCCATCGCTGATTTTGGTTGTGCCGGCGATGGTGATCGCTGCCGGATGGTTCATCGGCCTTCGCGCTTTCGAGATGCAAGCGAGCGCGGCGCCTTTCATCATCGTTGCGGTGAATGCGGCCATGGCGATGCCGTTTGCCGCAAGGCTCGTTGCGCCGACGTTGCGCGCTTCCGCGGAGCGGACCGACAGGCTTGTGCGCTCGTTGGGCGTTTCAGGCTGGGACCGGTGGCGTCTGGTGACCTGGCCGGCGTTGCGGCCTTCGGCGCTTGCGGCGTTCGCCTTCGCCATGGCCCTCTCGCTCGGTGATCTTGGCGTGGTTGCGCTGTTCGGTTCGACAGATCTCGTCACCCTGCCATTGTTGATCCTGCGGTCGATGGGCAGCTATCGCAGCAGCGACGCGGCTGCGCTGTCGTTTCTGCTGGCGCTCCTGACCATGGCATTGAGCTTTCTGGCAATCCGGCTTGCGCGGCATGACCGCGACGGGGCTGCATCGTGACCGCTGCGCCCGCCGTTGTCCTCGAAGCGGTTTCCTTCGCCTTTGGGGGCGGTGCGGCCCCGTTCACTTTCGACTGCCGGTTCGAGCCGGGCACCATTACGGCGGTGATGGGGGCCAGCGGGTCCGGCAAGTCGACGCTTGCGGCACTGATCGCCGGGTTCGAAATTCCCGACAGTGGTCGCGTGCTGATCGGCAATACGGATTTCACCGGAACCGCTCCGGCAAGCCGTCCGGTGAGCATGCTGTTTCAGGAGCACAATCTGTTTGCCCACCTCGACGCTTTCACCAATGTGGCGCTCGGCGTTTCGCCGACAGCGCGGATTGATGCCGCGCAGCGCGATGCCGTGATTGGCGCGTTTGACGATGTCGGACTGTCGGGCAAGGAGCACCGGCTTCCCGGCGCCCTGTCAGGCGGCGAACGTCAACGCGTGGCGCTGGCCCGAGCGCTGGTGCGCGACCGGCCGGTGCTGGTGCTTGACGAAGCATTCGACGGTCTTGGTCCGGCGCAGCGCGCCGACATGCTGGATCAGGTGGCGGCGCTGCAACAAGCGCGGAACCTGACGGTGATCATGGCAACACATGAACCGGCGGATGCCCGCCGGATCGCCGCCCGGATGGTTTTTCTTGCGGATCGAAGCATTGCGGCATCAGGAACGGTGAATTCGGTGCTGGCCAGTGACA
This sequence comes from Roseitalea sp., assembly GCA_041752455.1. Classification (GTDB taxonomy): domain Bacteria; phylum Pseudomonadota; class Alphaproteobacteria; order Rhizobiales; family Rhizobiaceae; genus JBGSWL01. Next base: position 23,724 of record JBGSWL010000060.1, read on the forward strand.
ATCCGTCGGTTCGTGCTTATCTCGGAAGCGCGTGACGTGCTTTTGCCCGAATTGCAAAGCACAAATACGATGAATGATTTTCACTCCGTTAACCACGATTTAGCCAGTCTGGCATTGGATGTGGGATGCGGGGGGCTGCAAGGACATGGCGTTGATGGCGAATGCGCCGACTACTTTGAGTTTTGCGGGCACAAGGTCCATGCGTCGGCAGCTTTTGCTCGGCTGCGCGGCGCTGGCCTTGGCCGGTTGCACCAGTACGTTGGGCGAGATCGGGCTCGAGAGCAATCTGGTGCCTTCCGACAAGCCGATCATCGCCGACAATGTCCGCTCGGGCCGGCTGGCGCGCATCGGCGCAGCACAGCATCCGCGCATTCTGGCCTCCTATGGCGGCGAATATGCGGACATCCGGCTGGAACGCATGGTGGCAGGCATCGTCGGCCGACTGGTGACCGTGTCGGACAATCCGAGCCAGGTTTACCAAGTCTCGATCCTCGATTCGCCTGTGGTCAATGCGTTCGCGCTGCCCGGCGGTTATCTTTACGTGTCGCGCGGCCTTCTGGCAGTGGCCAATGATTCGGCCGAATTGGCAGCGGTGATCGCCCATGAAATGGCGCATGTGACCGCCAACCACGGCGTTGCGCGCCAGCAGAAGGAGCAGGAGGCGGTGCTCGCCACGCGGGTCGTCTCCGAAGTCTTGACCGACAAGGCGGCCGGCCAAAGGGCGCTGGCACGCGGCAAGGTCGCTCTGGCGCAGTTTTCGCGCAATCAGGAGCTGGAAGCCGACGCCATCGGTATCGCGTCTTTGGGTGCTGCCGGGTTCGATCCTTATGCGGGCGCAGATTTCCAGGAGGCGATGTCGGCCTTCAACAGCTTCCGCAGCGGATCGGAGGCGCGGGAAAACAGCCTTGATTTCCTGTCGACGCACCCATCGACACCGCAGCGCGTGGCACTGGCACTTGGTCATGCCCGCAAGCTGGGCGCGCGCGGTTCTTTCGGCGACCGCGACCGGCAATCCTATCTCGCCGGGATCGACGGCCTGCTGTTTGGAGACAGCGCGACCGAAGGCTTTGTGCGTGGCCAGTCCTATGCCCATGTCCAGCTCGGCATAAGCTTTGAGTTTCCCGGCGGGTTCGAGATCGAGAACCGTCCGGAAGCGGTGCTTGGAGCCCGCGCCAGCGACGGCGCGGCGATTCGTTTCGACGGTGTCGACGTTCCCGCAGGACAAGCGCTTTCGGCCTATCTGGCCAGCGGATGGGTCGAAGGGCTCGACCCGACGAGCATCCGCGACGTCAAGATCAACGGGCTCGACGGCGCGGTTGGCCGCGCTTCAGTCGGTCGCTGGGATTTCGACATCGCGGTCATTCGCGCCAATGGTGCCGTCTACCGCATCCTGACAGCAGTACCGGCCGGGGCCAGCGATCTGGCAACCATTGCCGAGGGGCCGCGGCAAACATTCCGTGTTCTCACGGAGGCTGAAAAGGCAGGCATCAAGCCGCTGCGGATACGCATCGTCACGGCAAAGCCGGGCGACACCGTGGCGAGCCTTTCAGCAGGCATGGACGGCGCGACGGACAAGGCAGGCTTTTTCCGGGTCCTCAATGGCCTATCAGGCGATGCCGAAGTTCAGCCCGGCATCGTCTACAAGACCGTCACCCAATAATCATGCATACTCTGCTGCGGCTGCCGGATGATCGCGCAGCAGTGCTGCACGGAGCTTTTCAAGCGCACGGTTTTCGATCTGGCGCACGCGCTCCTTGGAAATGCCGAGTTCGCTGCCGAGCGATTCCAGTGTAGCGCCTTCTTCGGCAAGGCGCCGCTCCTGGATGATCCGCATCTCGCGGGGATTGAGCACCCCGAGCGCCTGCTTGAGCCAGCTTGAACGGCGCTGGGTGTCGATGAACTCCTCGACGAGTTCGTCCTGCAGCGGACGGTCATCGACGAGAAAATCCATCTTCGAGGCTCCATTGGCATCCTCGTCCGAGACTGAGGCGCTGAGCGATGTGTCCGGGCCGGACAGGCGCGAATCCATCAGTTCAACGTCCTTGATCGCGACGCCGATCGCTTCGGAAATCTGGCTGTACATGACAGCCTTCGAGATGTCTTCGCCGGTCCGGCTCAGCCGTGCGCGCAGCCGGCGCAGATTGAAGAACAACGCCTTTTGCGCAGAACTCGTGCCGCCACGGACGATCGACCAGTTGCGCAGGATGTAGTCCTGCATCGAGGCGCGGATCCACCAGGTGGCATAGGTCGAGAAGCGGACCTCTCGTTCCGGCTCGAACCGTGCTGCCGCCTCCAGAAGGCCGACATAACCTTCCTGGATCAGGTCGCTCATCGGCAGACCGAAGTTGCGGAACTTGGACGCCATCGAAATGACGAGCCGCATATGCGCGGTCGTGATCTGGTGGAGGGCATCCTGATCGCGCAACTCCTTCCAGCGCACGGCAAGCCGGTGCTCTTCGTCGCGCTCGAGATACGGCGCTTTCATCGCCATGCGGATCATGTCACGTCGGGCTGGCTCGGCAGTCATGTCGCTCTCCCTTGTGCGCTCTGTTTTCTGATAGCGCTTACGAGAAGAACGCACGGGCGGTTTACATGGCCCATCAACTTTTTCGTGATCGGGCTTGCCGTGCCAAAAACACGGGCAAAGCGCCACGAAAAAGGCCCGGCATTGCAGCCGGGCCGATCAATCGTCAATTGCGTTGACCTGAAATCAGGCGGCCTGTTCCTGACCGTCGATTTCGTCGTTTTCTGCCTTGGCGCCGCGTTTGGGACCCATGTTGAGGTTGGTCTCGATGAGGCGGACAGCTTCGGTTTCCGAGAGCTTCTTCACCGCAGCGATTTCGCGCGCCATGCGATCAAGGGCAGCTTCATAGAGCTGGCGTTCCGAATAGGACTGCTCAGGCTGGTTTTCGGCGCGATACAGATCGCGGACAACTTCAGCAATCGAGATCAGGTCGCCGGAATTGATCTTGGCATCATATTCCTGCGCACGGCGTGACCACATCGTCCGCTTGACGCGGGCGCGGCCCTGCAGAACCTTGAGAGCGCGATCAACGAAATTGCCTTCGGCGAGCTTGCGCATGCCGATCGTCAAGGCTTTGGCGACCGGAACCTTCAGGCGCATCTTGTCCTTCTGGAATTCGATCACGAACAGTTCGAGCGTCATGCCCGCCACTTCCTGTTCTTCGATTGCCGTGATTTGCCCGACACCGTGGGCTGGATAGACGATGAACTCGCTCGTCTTGAAACCCTGGCGCTGAGACGGTTTTTTCGGCGTGGTTGCCATTCTCTCGATACTCCCCGGCCAGGCCGTGTGGCCTGGTGACTGGTTGCGGCCGCAAGGACCGGTTTCACTGTGTCGCGACGCGCACGAAGTCCCGCGTGAAAGACCTGTCCGGAACATATGAGAGACTGTCCGGGCAGACGTTCAGGCGAGCTCAAACCTCTAGGAAAGGCTGTTGGATGCAAGAAGCATCGTGGCGAAAAACGACATTTCAGCAACCTACCACAAAAAGTTGCTGTTTTCAACAAATTGCCGCATTTGCGTTGTTGCAGCGCGAACCGCGCTCGCCAAGTGCTTTCCGGACAGGAAAACCCGGGTTTTCAGTCGCCTTCGCCGGGTTCAGCCGAGAAATAGGCCTCGAATTTGCCGGTCTTGCCGTCCATTTCCTTGGCGTCGGCGGGCGGATCTTTCTTGATCGTGATGTTCGGCCAGACAGAGGCATATTGTGTGTTGACCTTGAGCCAATGCTCCAGCCCCGGCTCGGTGTCCGGCTTGATCGCGCCTGCCGGGCATTCGGGTTCGCACACGCCGCAGTCGATGCACTCGTCGGGATGAATGACGAGCATGTTCTCGCCTTCATAGAAGCAATCGACCGGGCAGACCTCCACGCAGTCGGTGTATTTGCAGCGAATGCAGTTGTCGGTGACGAGATAGGTCACGGTTCTCTCCGGCTCAGGGCTCTACAGGTGGCGATTAAGGGCAAAGCCGATGCCGCGCAAGACCGCTGCAAGGCCAGTTGTGGTGCAAATCGCCTCGCACATTCAATTGCGGCCGAGCAAACGGTCGGTTGCCCGGCGCTCGCGTTTGGTAGGGCGCCCGGTGCCGCCGGCGCGTGATGCCAGCTTATCCAGTGGCGACGATTTGCCGATGACGACCGGCGGCACGACGTCTTCGAGCAGCAGCGCCGCTTCGCTTGCCGGGCCGCGTCTGTCGCCCGGCGCTAGCACCTTGATGACGCGCACCACCGTCGGCAGCGACAGCGTCAGGACGTCGCCGGAACGCAAGGGTTTTGCCGGTGTGTCGATCTTCTGGCCGTTGATGCGGACACATCCGTCTGTGACGAGTTGGGCAGCGAGCGTGCGCGATTTGGCAAGGCGGGCGAAAAACAGCCACTTGTCGAGGCGCTGTCTGTCGGTTCCGGTTGCTGGCGCGTCGCTCAACGCTTCATCATGTCCTTCAAGGCCTGCAGCTTGGCAAAGGGCGAATCGGGATCGATCGGTTTTTCAGGCTTGGGCTCTGGCTTTGGCCGTTGCTGTTGGGCCTGAACCTGCGGCTTTTCGCTGTCGCGGCGATCCGGGCGGCCCTTGTTGCCGTCGCGGCGCGGGCCGCCGCGCTGGTTGCGACCGTCTTC
>JBGSWL010000061.1:0-5078 GCA_041752455.1 Roseitalea sp.
GGTCCGCCAGCCGCGTTCGCCGGCCAGCTGCAGCGCCACGTCGAGCACCGCATCGGGCGGTGCGTTGAAGCTGATGCCGACCACTTCCGGATAGCCGTCACGCAGTTGTCCGGCAACGAGCGCCGATACGTTGCCTGCGCCCGGCCGCAATTCGCTCTGAAACAGCGGCGGGTCGATGAGATCGGTCGAGACGTCGTATTGAAGCGGGCGTGTCATATAAAGCGTGGCGCCGGCCGCATACGGGGCCAGCACGAACACGATGATGAACAGCGTCCAGGAGATGCGCCGCCCGCCACGCGTGCCGCGTACCCAAAGGCTCCGCAGGCCGATGACGGCAAACAGCAGCGCCAGCATGCAGAGAAAAAAGACGAGGACGACAAGCACCAGAAAGACGGGCGTTTCCAGATAGCCAAGCCAGTGCGCCGCCAGCGACAGCAACGCCAGAAGCGGCGTGAACAGCGCCACGTTCAGGCTCCAGCGTGCCGAAATGGACGGTTTTCGCCGTGGCAGATCAAACAGAAGGCTCATCGCCGTTTTCGGTTCCCATGGTGCGGAACGCTATCGCTACACGAAGCGTTACTGATGCGCCGCCAAAATTGTAGGCCTGCCCAGGTGCAATCCACAATCTGGCCGAACTGGCCCGACACCCTTCATCGGCGGGGTCGGGCTTTCACCTGGAGAAGGATCGCATGGACATCATCCCTTATGACACCATCGACACCAACGAACGCTTTGCGCAAAACCCGCCTTTGGAAATCCGCCCGGAGGCTGCCGACGCTGCCCTCAAACTGGCTGAACTCGATCTGGCCCTGGCAAGCCTTGCCATCGAGGAAGACGGGTTCGAGCCTTCGGTGCGCAAAGCCTTTGCCGAATGCGGTTTTGCTTTTCTCTTCAATCTTCCGGTGCCGGAACCGGGCGATGTGCAACGGGTCGCCGCGGGCGCATTTCCTGCATCGGGAAGCGATGTCGAGCCGACATTCGCATTTATCACGCTGCACGGTTCAGGCACATCCGTGACCGTGTCGGACCAATGCGATGCCCTGCCACAAGCCCCGGCCGTCGCACGCGCGTGGCTGGATCTGATGCTCGCCTGAACCGCCGTCAGCCCTTGTCCGCCATGCGGATGGCGGCTTGCGCAGCCGCAAGCCGTGCGACCGGAACGCGGTATGGCGAGCAGGACACATAGTCGAGCCCGATTTCCTCGCAGAATGCGATGGAATCGGGGTCGCCGCCATGTTCGCCCGTAATGCCGATGATCAGATCCGGATGCACCGACCGGCTCTTGCCGGATGCCAGCCGCATGACCTCGCCGACACCTTCCCGGTCAAGATTGATGAACGGGTCGCGCTCGATGATGCCGTCGCGCAGATAGCGGTTGAGGAACAGCGAAGCATCATCGCGCGAAATGCCGAGCGTCGTCTGCGTCAAATCGTTGGTTCCGAACGACAGGAAGTCCGCCGCACCGGCGATCAGGTCGGCGCGGATCGCAGCGCGTGGCACTTCGATGATGCATCCGACGAGATGTCTCAGATCCGAGTTGTGCGCCGCCTTGACCTCGGCGGCGATGGCATCGATCCGCTCGCGCACATGGCGCAGCTCCGCATAGTAGGCAACGAGCGGCACGACGATTTCCGGGACCACTGGCGCCCCGCTGCGATTGCCGGCGATGATGGCCGCCTCGATGATCGCGCGCGTCTGCATTTCGGCGATTTCCGGGTAGCAGATCGCCACGCGCACGCCGCGATTGCCGAGCATCGGGTTGATCTCGCGCAGTTCTTCCACCCGGCGACCGACATCGACCGGCAGAATGCCGAGGCCTTGCGCAACCAGCGCCTGATCGACCGGGTCCTGCGGCAGGAAATCCTGCAAAGGCGGGTCGAGCAGGCGGATGCAGACCGGCTTGCCGGGCATCAGTTCGAACAATTCGACAAAGGCATCGCGCTGCAACGGCAACAGGCGCGAGAGCACATCACGGCGGGTGCGTTCATCGCGCGCCATGATCATTTCGCGCATCACCTCAAGGCCCGAGCCTTCCAGGAACAGGTTTTCCGTGCGCACAAGGCCGATGCCTTCTGCGCCAAAACGCACCGCCACTTCGGCGTCCTTGGCGACATCGACGTTGGCGCGTACCTTCATGCGGCGAAGATCATCGGCCCAGGACATCAGCGTGCCGAAATCGCCGGTCATTTCGCGCTGCACCATCGGCATTTCGCCAAGCAGCACTTCGCCTGCGCTGCCATCGACCGTGATGATCTCGCCCTCGCGCACGGTGATGCCATTGGCGGTCATGGTCCTGGCCGCAAGATCGAGCCGGAGCGTGGAGGCGCCGGTGATTGCCGGCTTGCCCATGCCGCGCGCGACCACCGCCGCGTGCGAGGTCATGCCGCCGCGTGACGTCAGGATAGCGTTGGATATCGCCATGCCATGGATGTCATCGGGGCTGGTTTCCGGCCGCACCAGAATGGTCTTGCGCCCTTCCGCCTTGGCGGCCTCGGCGGCAACGGTGGTGAACACCACCATGCCGGACGCAGCCCCCGGCGACGCCGGAAGGCCGGTTGTCAGCACCGTGCGCTTGGCGGACGGATCGACGTTAGGGTGCAGCAACTGGTCAAGCGCCGACGGGTCGACAAGCGTCACCGCACGGCGGCGATCGATCGTGCCATCTTTGGCCATCTCGACCGCAATGCGGATCGCCGCATCGATCGAGCGCTTGCCCGCCCGGGTCTGCAACAACCACAGGCGGCCGCCATCGATGGTGAACTCGATGTCCTGCATGTCGCCGAAATGGGTTTCCAGCTGCGCCGACAGTTTCTTCAACTCGGCATAGGCTTCCGGCAGGCGCACGCTCATGGCGGTGCCGCCCTGCTGCCCGTTCGGGCTGAGGGGATCGGGTGTCCGGATACCGGCGACAACGTCTTCGCCCTGGGCATTGACGAGGTATTCGCCGAACAGGACATTTTCGCCGGTCGAAGGGTTCCGGGTGAACGCGACACCGGTCGCCGATGCCGAGCCGGAATTGCCGAACACCATTGCCTGGATGGTGACTGCCGTCGCCCAGGCTTCCGGGATCGCATGCAGCGCGCGATAGGTGATGGCGCGCGGATTGTTCCAGCTCTGGAAAACCGCCGCGATGGCCGCCCAAAGCTGTTCATGGGCATCCTGCGGAAACGGCTCGTCCATGTCGTCGAGGATGGCCTGCTTGTAGCGCGCGACGATCGTTTCCATCGCGGCGGCATCAAGTTCATCGTCGCGCGCAACGCCGGCGGCATCGCGGGCGTCCTCGAGAATATCCTCGAACAGCGTGTGACCGGCGCCCATCACCACGGTCGCATACATCTGGATAAAGCGGCGATAAGTATCGAAGGCAAAACGCCGGTCGCCGGATGTTGTCGCCAGTGCTTCGGCAGTCGCATCATTCAGGCCGAGGTTGAGGATCGTGTCCATCATGCCGGGCATGGAAACCCGGGCGCCCGAGCGCACCGACACGAGAAACGGCTCCGGGCCCTCCCCGAATGTCTTGCCGGCAACCTTTTGCGGCAGTTCCATGGCGGCGGTGACCTGCTCGCGAAGGCCGGCGGGCATGCGCCGATGGCCATCCAGATAAGCGCGGCAGGCCGCTGTGGTGATCGTGAAGCCGGGCGGTACCGGCAGGCCGATCCGGCTCATCTCGGCAAGGTTTGCACCCTTGCCGCCAAGCAACGCCTCATCGACACCGGCATGCGGCTGCATGCCCGGTGCAAAGGGGTAGACCCATGAGGTCATGGCGTCTGTGGTCAAGATCGTCCTCCCGGTCGGACCTACCGATACCGCATTGCAGCAAGGCGCGCCAATTGTCTTTTTCCGACAGACCGTTGTGCCTTTGGAGGATCAGCTTGCCTCGCGCAGTTCCTCGGCCTGGCTGAGATCGACCGAGACCAGTTGCGAGACGCCCTGCTCGGCCATGGTCACGCCGAAAAGCCGGTCCATCCGGGCCATGGTGATCGGATTGTGTGTGATGATGACAAAACGCGTCGAGGTTTCACGCGCCATCTGGTCCATCAGGTCGCAGAAGCGTTCGACATTGTGGTCGTCGAGCGGCGCATCGACTTCGTCGAGCACGCAAATCGGCGCCGGATTGGTCAGGAACACGGCAAAGATCAGCGCCATGGCGGTGAGCGCCTGCTCGCCGCCGGACAGAAGCGTCATCGTCTGCGGCTTCTTGCCGGGCGGACGGGCGACGATTTCGAGGCCTGCTTCAAGCGGGTCATCGCTTTCGATCAGCTGCAGTTCGGCGGTCCCGCCGCCGAAGAGATGAGTGAACAGGCGGGTGAAATGGCCCTGCACCGCATCGAAGGCCGACAGCAGACGTTCACGCCCTTCGCGGTTGAGCGATGAAATGGCAGAGCGCAGCTCGGCAATCGCCGCAACCACGTCGTCGCGTTCCTTCACCAGCGTGTCGAGCCGCTCGACCAGTTCCTGCTGTTCTTCCTCGGCCCGCAGGTTGACGGCACCGAGGCGCTCGCGCTCGATCCGCAACCGGTCGACCTTGCGCTCAAGTTGCTCGATGTCCGGCATCTGGTCATTGGCGGCAAGGCCGGTCGCGGCAAAGGCTTCGTGCGGTGCGCAGTTCAGCGCCTCACGGATTCGCGTTTCGATATCGGCGCGGCGCTCCTGCATCGCCGTCAGGCGCTCTTCGGCCCGCGCGCGCGCTTCGCGGGTTTCGCCAAGCGCCGTCAGCGCGAGGTTTGCCGCCTTGTCAGCCGCTGCCGCTTCGCTTTCGGCGCTCGCCAGCCGGTCAGCTGTTTCCGAGCGGGCCTTTTCTGCCGCCTCGATCTCGCGCATGAGCGCGCGGCGCTTCTCGTCGATTTCGCTCGGTCCGTCTGCGATATCCGCCAGCGCTGCGGCGGTCTGGTCGCGCCGTTCGCCGAGCGTTGCAATCTGCGCCCTGCCGCTGTCGCCGCGTGCTGTCCAGTTGGCCGTCTCGCGGGCAATCGCTTCAAGCCGCTGGCTGCGCGCCTGCCGCTCACGGGCCAGACCCTGATGCTCGGCGCGGACCTCGGCCAAGCGTCCGCGATCGGTAGCAACAATGGCTTGCGCCT
>JBGSWL010000062.1:0-15982 GCA_041752455.1 Roseitalea sp.
GACGTGGCAGCCAAAGCCGCGCAGGCGGGGCGGCTCGGCTATACCGCAGCCCTCGGGCGCAGCGAAACGCGGGCGGCCATCGCCGCGCATTATCTCGATCACTATGGTTTGCACGTGGACCCGGCCCGCATCGCGGTCACGACCGGTTCGTCCGCGGGATTTTCGCTGGCCTTTCTGGCGCTGACCGAACCCGGTGCTCGTGTTGCGATAACCGCGCCGGGTTACCCGGCCTATCGCAACATCATCGGCGCCCTGTCGCTGGAGGTGGTGGAGCTACCGGTCTCGGGCCGGGCGTTCGATCTTGATGCACTTGTCGCAGAACATCGCCGCAAGCCGATCGACGTGCTGCTGCTCGCCAGCCCGGCCAACCCGACCGGCGCCGGGCTGACGTCGGGCGAACTTCAGGCGGTCATTGAAACCTGCCGCGACCTCGGCATCGCATTCATCTCCGACGAGATCTATCACCGGCTGCGCTATGACGGCGCGGACACTTCGGCGCTGGCGTTCGGCGATGACATGATCATCGTCAATTCGTTTTCCAAGTTCTACTGCATGACGGGCTGGCGGATCGGATGGATGGTGCTGCCGGTGGATCTGGTGCGCCCGGTCGAGCGGCTGGCGCAAAGCCTCTACATCTCTGCGCCCGACCTGTCACAGATCGCCGCGCCGACCGCGTTCGCCTGCACGGCAGAATACGAGGCGATCAAGGATGGCTACCGTGCCAACCGGGCACTGTTGCTGGACCGCCTGCCAAGGCTCGGCATTCCGTTTGCAGCCGCACCCGATGGCGCGTTCTATGCTTGGTGCGATGTGAGCCGCCATTGCACGGACTCCATGCAGTTCGCCAAGGCCATGCTGGAGGAAATCCATGTTGCGGCGGCGCCCGGCATCGATTTCGATCCGTTTGGCGGCCACAAATTCATGCGTTTTTCCTACGCAGGCGATTTTGCCGCGATGGACGAAGCCACCGACCGTCTGGCGCGCTGGCTCGCTTGAAACAAAAAACCGCGCCAGATCAAAGATCTGACGCGGTTTGATGATTCACGGTTTGCGCACCAGCCCGGCGATCAGCCGAAAAAACCTTTTCCTTTGGCCCACCAGCCGCCGCGCTTGGGTTTGTCGGCATCGGCAGCCGTGCTGACCACGACCGGCTCGACATCTAGCTTGATCGTTGACGCCGTCGCCCGCGCCCGCTTCGGCGCGGCTGTGGGTTCAACCTCAGGCGCCTCGATGACAACGGCAGCGACTGGCTCCGGTATTTCCGCTGCAGCCTCGGGCGCAGGTTCCACCGCGGCTTCAACCACCGCAACTGCCGTATCGACGTCCAAGACTTCCGGTTCAGCAATGGTGTCGTCTTCGGCCAAAGCCTCGGACGCTGGCGTATCGAACGCACCGGATGCAACGAGGTCAGCCAACGGGCCAACCGGTTCCGCATCAGGCGTCAGCGATACGCGCTCGCGGCGGTTCTTGCCGCCCCGACGACCGCGCGAACGGCGGCGACGCTTGCGCCCGTCTTTCGCATCGCCGTTGCCTTCGGCAGCAACGCCATCGGCCTCATCCTCGTCGTCATCACTGCCTTCGATTTCATCGCTGTCATCGTCTTCGGCAGCGTTCGCATTGGTCATGGCCGCATGGACGGGCGGCGCGGCGCGATCACCCTCACGGTCACGGTCGCGACCACCACGGCGACGGCGGCGGCGACGGCGCGAACGGTCGTCACCGGCTTCCTCGGCTTCAGCCGGCGCGGCAATGCCGTCACTGTCGTCTTCGTCATCATCGACGGCGTCCGCAACCGAACCGGTCTCCGCGACCGCCAGCGTTGTCTGCACACCGGCATCATCGCCGTCGTCGTCATCATCATCATCGGACGCGCGACCGATCCCGACGGCACCTGTCGCAGGACGCCGTTCCACGACTTCGGCAACCGCGCCGCGATCGATGGCAAACATTTCCGCGCCGGTGGTGTTGTCGATCGAGACCGTGATGCGAACACCAAAGCGCTCTTCCATGTCGGCCAGCGTGTCGCGCTTGTTGTTGAGCACATACATCGCGGTGTCGCCGCTGGTGCGTACCGTCACGTGGGTGCGCGGATTGCGCAGCAGCCAATCTTCAAGCGAGCGGATCAGATGCAGCGCGACCGACTGCGGCGAGCGGACATGGCCTGTGCCGCCGCAATGCGAACAGATCTGCATCGTGCTCTCGAGAACGCTGGCGCGCATGCGCTGGCGGCTCATTTCCATCAGGCCGAAATGCGAGATCCGGCCCAGCTGGATCCGCGCCCGGTCGTTCTTCAGGCAGTCCTTGAGCTTCTTCTCGACCGAACGGTTGTTACGGCCTTCTTCCATGTCGATGAAATCGATGACGATCAGACCGGCCAGATCGCGCAGGCGAAGTTGGCGGGCCACTTCCTCGGCCGCTTCCAAATTGGTGGCGAGTGCCGTTTCTTCGATGGAATGCTCACGCGTCGACTTGCCCGAGTTGACGTCGATCGCAACCAGCGCCTCGGTCTGGTTGATGATGATGTAGCCGCCTGATTTCAGGGTCACTTGCGGCTGGATCAGCTTGTCGAGCTGCGCTTCGATGCCGGTCCGGGCGAGGATCGGCGCGGTATCATCCCAGCGCTTCACCATCTTGACCTGATCAGGCATCAGCATCTTCATGAAGTCGCGCGCTTCGCGGTAGCCCTCTTCGCCGGCCACGACGATCTCGCCGATGTCCTTGTTGTAGAGATCGCGGATCGAACGCTTGATCAGGCTGCCTTCTTCATAGACGAGGGCAGGGGCCGTCGAAGCGAGCGTCAGATCACGCACGCTGTCCCACAGCCGCATCAGATATTCGTAGTCGCGCTCGATTTCCTGCGGTGTGCGGCTGGCGCCTGCAGTGCGCAGGATGACGCCCATGCCCTGCGGCACGTCGAGATCCTTGACGAGATCCTTGAGACGCTTGCGGTCGCCGGCGCTGGTGATCTTGCGCGAAATGCCGCCGCCACGGGCGGTGTTCGGCATCAGCACGGAGTAACGTCCGGCGAGCGACAGATAGGTGGTCAGCGCCGCACCCTTGTTGCCGCGTTCTTCCTTGACGACCTGGACGAGGATCACCTGACGGCGCTTGATGACTTCCTGAATCTTGTACTGGCGGCGCGCAAGACGTTTGCGCGGACGGCTTTCCTCGATCGCATCATCTTCGCCGACGTCGTCGATCACCTCTTCTTCTTCATTGCCATCATGATCGCTGTCATCGGCATCATCATCATCGTCATCAGACGCTGCAAATGCGTGAGTGGCAGCTTCCGAGACCTTGTCGCCGGCATCATGCGCCGCTGCGATGGTTGCGGGCTCGCCATCCTCGGCTTTCGCTGACGCCTGGGCTGCTTCCCAAGCGGCGATATAGGCATCCATCGCGACCGGCTCGGCATCCGGCACATTGGCTGAGGCTGCCGCATCCTTCGAGGCGTTCTGGTCGCGACCGTCGCGACGGTCATTGCCGCCGGAACGCCGACGCCGACCCTTGCGTGCGCGACCGCCGTTGCCATTGCCATTGCCATTGGCATGTCCGTTGCCCGCAGGTTCGGCCTCATCGGCGAACTCTGATTCGGCAAGCCTTGCCTCTTCTTCGACCAGCGCCTGCCGGTCGGCCAAGGGGATCTGGTAATAGTCGGGGTGGATTTCGGAGAAGGCGAGGAAGCCGTGCCGGTTGCCGCCGTAGTCGACAAAGGCCGCCTGAAGCGAGGGCTCCACGCGCGTCACTTTTGCGAGATAGATGTTCCCGCGGATCTGGCGCTTGTGCTGTGATTCGAAGTCGAATTCTTCTAATCGGCTACCTTTGGTGACGACAACGCGGGTTTCCTCCGGATGGGAGGTATCGATGATCATTTTGCTGGACATGGTTCTTTCTTTCGCCGGGCGGCGCTGAAAGAGCTGAGCGAACTCCAAAGGAGGATGGCTGGCTGCAATCGCGCCCGACGCCGGCGAGGATCGATCGACCCAAGCGGCGTGAAACGCCCGAATTTGTGGTGATGTGCCGCATGGACCGAGGCAGTGTGGTCCGGTAGGTCACGTCGCAACGCAACGATGGCCCGGGCCTGCCTGCTGTTCTCGCTTGTCCAGAAACTTCGGTCATACGGCAATCGGTTTCAATTTGGGCTCGAGGATCGAGCCGTGGAATGTTGCTTCACGAAGAAGCTGGCGCCTGAGAAAACCGGCGCCCTAAAAACCTTGGCGCTGGACGAGGCGAGCGCTTCGGCAAATCGAGTACGGGCAGCATCGGTCTGCGAACCGTTGGCTGCTGCCTTGTCAAACTTAGGGTTTTGCCTTTTGCCGCGCAAGCAGTTTTATTCCGGGATATGGGGCCGGACATCTCAAGGTTGTGCTGGCCTCATGCGAGCCATTTCGCAGCAATTCTAAAGAAGCTCTTAACCATGAGCCCGCTAGGGTCTATCGCTATGTCGTACCAATCGCAGGTCAGGTCATGATCGCAAACATCAAGGCTGCGGGTTTTCCTGCCGGCGTGCGCGTTGCGGCCAAACGGGCTGCCGCGTGCCTGCTGGTCGGCCTTTGTTGTCTTTCCTTGCTCGCCGGACCGGCCGCCGCCGCGTTCGACGGCCCCGTCGCTGTCGATATTCGCAGCGCCGGTGATGCCGACAACGCGCGCGTCATTGTTTCCTTCGACCGGCCGGTTTCGGCCAATCATCAGTTGCTGGACCACCCGCAGCGGCTCGTCCTCGACTTTGAACGCATCGGCTACGGGTTTGATCCGGCCAGTCTGGGCGAGGGCGAACTTGTGCGCGCATTCCGGTTTGGCGACATGAGCGACACCGCGTCACGCATGATCTTCGAAATCGGCTCGCCATTCGTGGTGCGTGAGATCAATGCCACCAGCGATGCCGGCCTGCATCAACTGGTCATCGATATTGCACGCGCCGACGACACCGCGTTCCGCCGCGCAATCACCGATCAGGTCCAGACCGCTTCGGTCGTACGCCAAGAGGCAAAACGTGATCGCCTCGGCGCCAATGTCACGGACGCGCGGTCGCAATTTGTCGTCGTGCTGGACGCAGGCCATGGCGGAATCGATTCCGGTGCCATCGGCAAGGCCGGCACGCGGGAAAAGGACGTGACGCTGGCTTTTTCCAAGGAACTCCGCGCAGCGCTCGCCGCACACCCGGGTGTCAAGGTTGTGATGACAAGGGACAAGGACACCTTCATTCCACTGGATGATCGTGTCTGCACAGGGCGCCAGGCCAACGCGTCCCTGTTCGTCTCGATCCATGCTGATTCGGTGCGCCAGAATTTTGTGCGCGGCGCGACCGTCTACACGATCTCGGAAAAGGCCTCGGACGCCGTCGCAGCCGAAATCGCGACGTCGGAAAATTCGTCCGACGCCATCGCCGGCATCACCTATGAAGACACCGAGCCAGCCGTCGCCGACATCCTCGTCGATCTTGCGCGCCAGGAAACGCTGGGCTTTTCGGTCCAGTTCGCGCGCCTTGCGGTCTCGCGCATCGCGAGCGCCGCCCGCATGATCAAGAACCCGCACCGCCACGCCGGTTTCCGCGTCCTCAAGGCACCGGATGTGCCCTCGGTTCTCGTCGAACTCGGCTATTTGTCAAATGCTGACGACGAAAAGCTCCTGACCGACCCGAAGTGGCGTCACGATGTGGCTGTTGAGCTGGCGCAATCGATCGCCGATTTTGCCGAACTGTCCGGTCATGTCGTTGCGCAAAGTGATGGAAATTGACCGCCGATTCGCGGGATTTGAACCTGTTTGGTTGCAAAAATGCATGCTTGGCCGCAAATGTGCATACCCGGAGTTGCGTTGGACGAAGTTTGCGTTGCATGGCTGGAGGCTGACATGGCCTTCGTCATGTTCATGACGCATTCAGGTTCCAGCGCACCATAGGGTGCCGCCATATCGCTTGAACGCAGCACGCAGGCGCGTTTTGACAAGGCAGAATTGATGCTTCGATTGATAGGTTACTTCTTCGGTATCGGCGTCGTGGGCTTTCTGCTCGTGGCCGCCGGTGTTGTCATTTATATTGGCGACCTGGCCGACGAATTGCCCGACTACGAAGTGCTCGCCAGCTACGAGCCGCCGGTGACGACCCGGTTCCATTCGGTCGATGGACAGTTGATGGGTGAGTTTGCCCGCCAGCGACGGTTGTTCCTGCCGATCCAGGCCGTACCTGACCGCGTCAAGGCGGCATTCCTTTCGGCGGAAGACAAGAATTTCTATCGCCACAAGGGTGTCGACTTCCTGGCGCTCGCCCGCGCCATGGTCGCCAACATCGAAAACGTACGCAATGATCGCCGCCTGATCGGCGCGTCCACGATCACCCAGCAGGTGGCCAAGAACTTCCTTCTGACCAACGACCGGACTATCGACCGCAAGATCAAGGAAGCGATTCTCGCCTTCCGCATCGAGCAGGCCTATTCCAAGGACCGCATTCTCGAACTCTATCTCAACGAGATTTTCTTCGGCGCGGGTGCCTACGGCATCGCCGGCGCGGCGCTGACCTATTTCGGCAAGGCGGTGAACGAACTGGATCTGCATGAAGCGGCCTATCTTGCCGTACTGCCCAAGGCGCCGTCCAACTACCACCCGTTCGACGACACCGAGGACGCGCTCGAGCGCCGCAACTGGATCATCGACCGCATGGTCGAGAACGGCTACGTGACCGCTGCCGAGGCCGAGGATGCGCAGGGCCGTGACCTTGGCGTCAACTTCCGCCGGTCGGGCGAATTCGTCTTTGCGTCCGAGTATTTCACCGAGGAAGTGCGCAAGCAGATCATCGAGCGCTACGGCAACGATGCGCTTTACGAGGGCGGTCTTTCGGTGCGCACGACGCTTGATCCGGCAATGCAGGACGAAGCGCGGCTGTCGCTTCAGCGCGGCCTTGTCAATTTCGACCGCAATTGGGGATGGCGCGGCGCGCTCGGCACGGTGGATGTGTCCGGCGACTGGGGCCCGGCCTTGGCGGCCTTCGAACCATTCAAGGATGTGCCGGAATGGAAGCTCGCCGTTGTTCTGGCGGTGGGCGAAGAGGGGGCCGATATCGGCCTTCGCCCGGCAAAGAACCTTGCTGGCGTTGTTTCGGCCGAACGTGTGACCGGGCGCATTGCAGCCGAGGACATGCAGTGGGCGATGCGCCTGCGGATCGATGCGGAAAAGACCGCCAAAGCTGCGACCCTTGATGAAGTGATCAAGCCCGGCGACGTGGTGCTGGTCGAAGCCAATGCCGAAGGCGGCGGATACGGGCTTCGGCAGGTTCCAGGAGTTTCCGGGGCATTGGTTGCCATGGACCCAAATACCGGGCGCGTCCTCGCGATGACCGGGGGCTTTTCGTTCTACGACAGCCAGTTCAATCGGGCGACGCAAGCCTATCGCCAGCCCGGTTCGTCGTTCAAGCCGTTTGTCTACGCTGCAGCGCTGGACAATGGCTACACGCCGGCTTCGGTGATCATGGATGCGCCGATCTCGTTGGTCTCCGGCAACGAAGTCTGGGAACCGAAGAACTATGACGGCGGCGACGGGGCAGGGCCTTCGACGCTGCGCCTTGGTATCGAGCGGTCGCGAAACCTGATGACCGTCCGCCTCGCCAAGGACATGGGCATGAAGCTGGTTGCGGAATATGCCGAACAGTTCGGCATCTACGACCGTCTGTCACCCGTGCTTGCGATGTCGCTCGGCTCCGGCGAAACAACGGTACTGCGCATGGTGTCCGCCTATGCAGTGCTTGCCAATGGCGGCCGGCAGATCAAGCCGTCGATGATCGACCGCATCCAGGACCGCTACGGGCGCACGATCTACAAGCAGGACAGCCGTCTTTGCGAGGGATGCAATTCAACCCAATGGCTCAATCAAGGCGAGCCGGAACTGGTGGACACCCGCGAAATCGTGCTCGATCCGATGACGGCCTACCAGATCACATCAATGATGGAAGGCGTGGTCAAGCGCGGCACGGCAACCAAACTCAATGACCTTGGCCGTCCGATTGCCGGAAAGACCGGCACCACCAACGACTACAAGGATGCCTGGTTTGTCGGCTATACGCCGAACCTGGTGACCGGTGTATTCGTCGGTTTCGATCAACCGACATCGATGGGTCGAGGCGCAACAGGCGGCGAACTGGCGGTTCCGATTTTCCGTGACTTCATGGAAACGGTCATGGCTGATCGCCCGCCGGTCGAGTTTGCCGTGCCGGAGGGCATGACGCTGATCAACATCGACCGGAAGACCGGTATGAGCTCCGAAGGTGGCGACATCATCGTCGAAGCCTTCAAGCCCGGCACCGGCCCGGCTGACAGTTACTTTGTCATTGGTGCCGATGAAG
The DNA here is from genome assembly GCA_041752455.1 of Roseitalea sp. GTDB lineage: Bacteria > Pseudomonadota > Alphaproteobacteria > Rhizobiales > Rhizobiaceae > JBGSWL01. The sequence continues at coordinate 8,330 of JBGSWL010000062.1, forward strand.
TCGCGGTGCAGCAGACGCAGGAACGGCAACGCAAGATCTCGCCCGCTGCCCAGCAGGCGGTCCAACAGGGCGCTGGCGGACTTTTCTAAGATACCGTCAGCGCTTTACAGGACGTCGCAGCCTTTTTAAGAGAGCGGGACCGGGCAGGATTTGCTGCCCACCCATTTGCAATCACCCGAACAGGTAGATGACATGCGCGCAGAAATCGCGGCACTGACCGATAGCATCAAGCAGGACATAGCCCTGCTGAGGAGGCATCTTTGACTGGGATCAGTCCCTCAAGCGCCTCGACTATCTGAACGCCCGGTCCGAAGAGCCGGACCTCTGGAACAACGCCTCCGAGGCCCAGAAACTGATGCAGGAGCGTCAGCGCCTTGAAGACATGGTCACGAAGATCCGTGCTTTCGAACAGGGCCTTGCCGACAACGCCGAACTGATCGCCATGGGCGAGGACGAGGGCGATCAGGCGACCGTCACCGAGGCCGAGCAGGCGATCCGCGCCTTGCGCGCCGAGGTGGAAAAGGCCCAGATCGAGTCGCTTTTGTCCGGCGAGATGGACGGCAGCGACACTTATGTTGAAGTGCACTCCGGTGCCGGCGGCACCGAAAGCCAGGACTGGGCCAACATGCTGCTGCGCATGTACACCCGCTGGGCCGATCGGCGCGGCTTCAAGGTGGAACTGCAGGAATATTCGAGCGGCGAAGAAGCGGGCATCAAGTCGGCGACCATCCTCGTCAAGGGCCACAACGCCTATGGCTGGCTGAAGACCGAAACCGGCGTGCACCGGCTGGTGCGCATCTCGCCCTACGATTCGGCGGCGCGCCGCCACACATCGTTCTCCTCGGTCGGGGTCTATCCGGTCATCGATGACAACATCGAGATCGAGATCCAGGACAAGGACATCCGCATCGATACCTATCGCTCGTCCGGCGCCGGCGGGCAGCACGTCAACACCACGGATTCGGCGGTGCGCATCACCCACATGCCGTCCGGCATCGTCGTCACGTCTTCGGAAAAGTCCCAGCACCAGAACCGCGCCAACGCCATGAAAGCACTGCGCGCGCGGCTCTATGACATGGAACTTCGCAAACGCGAGGAGGCGGCCCAGTCGCAGTTTGAATCCAAGTCCGAAATCGGCTGGGGCCATCAGATCCGGTCCTACGTCCTGCAGCCGTATCAGCTGGTCAAAGACCTGCGCACCGGGACGGAATCGACGTCGCCCGACGACGTGCTCGACGGCGACCTCGACCGGTTCATGGAAGCAGCGCTTGCGCACCGGATTTCAGGCGAGTTGACGTCTGTCGATGACGTCGACTGATGGAACGCTTTCTGCTGGTTCGCCCAAGGGGAGGATTGAACGATACACTCGTTCAACTCGAGCGGACCCGCCGTCATGCAGCGCTGTACGGGCGCACCCTCGTCGTCGATCTGTCGCAGTGTGGTGTTCGCCTTCCGTTTGACCAGGTCTTTGCTGCGCTGAAAAACTTCGGCTGCCCGGTTGAGACTTTCGACGAGAACTGGGCAGAGCGGCTGGTTGATGCAATCACGAGCGCCGGATCCAGGCGGGTGACATTCGACCTGCGGCGGGATCATCACGCTGGCGTGCTTGTTCATCAAAGCGCCGGTGGGGGCATTGCAAGCATCGGCCTCTTGCGCCGGGTCGCGTTGGCACCGGATCTTGCCAATGCGGTGGTCAGCCGTCTGGCCATGCTTCCGGGCGACCACGACGCCATCCATGTTCGCCACACCGATATCAGGACGGATGCCGAGCGCCTGTTTGCCAACTGTGGCCCGATGCTCGAAAGCCGCGACGTTCTGGTCTGCACGGACAATGCCGACGTTCAACGGAACGCAGCGGCACATCTGCCGCGCGCTGCACGGGTGATGCACCTTTCGCCAGTTCCGGACCGTGCCGGTGCCCCGCTGCATGAGGGATTGATCGACAACCCCTCAGAGCAGGCTGTCAGCCTTTTCAGTGACCTGATTGCCATGGCGCGTGCGCGCGCGCTGATCTTTGCGCCGTTGAACAAGCCGGGTTTCAGGGCGCAGTTCTCCGGGTTCTCGATCCTCGCGGAAATGCTGCGGATCGAACCGCAGGTGACGAACACCCTGCTGTCGCTGGCCGATCCATCCCTTCTGGCACAATTGCCCCGGTCGAACCGGGCGCCGCTATCGGTGCGAAGGCGCATCGCCGAGGCCGATCGGTGGCGATGGCAGTTTGCGGCGCGGTGGCAGACGCTGCGTCTGAACCTGTTGCAGCGCTATCCCGGCCTCGCCCCTTAGGGCCCGTTTTGTAAAAAACTTTTCAGGTTCACATTGTGCGTCGCACCAATGTGTCGCTTTTACACGATTTTAACAATGCAACCGCGGCATTTGTTCGGGCTTTTTGCCGGTTGATGGTAGGCCACACCATCGAAACGGGTTTTTCTGCACGTTCGCATTCGCACACACAAGACCTGTGACAGACTTTACAGGATGCGACAAGGCGGGTGCCGACGACCCGGAGCAACCGGAACAAGGGAACTGCCGACCATGACCTACACCAAGGAAATCGCCAAAGCCGCCGATCTCATCGCTGCCAACGGCCCGAGCTGGGGCGGTATCGACGCCGAGGCTGTCGCCCGGATGCGCCTGCAGAACCGTTTCAAGACCGGCGTGGACATCGCCCGTTACACCGCCGACATCATGCGCGCCGACATGGCCGCCTATGATGCCGATCCGGCCAACTACACCCAGTCGCTGGGCTGCTGGCACGGTTTCATCGCCCAGCAGAAGATGATCTCCATCAAGAAGCATTTCGGCACCACCAAGCGCAAGTACCTCTACCTTTCGGGCTGGATGGTCGCCGCGCTGCGCTCCGACTTCGGCCCGCTGCCCGACCAGTCGATGCATGAAAAGACCTCGGTCCCGGCGCTGATCGAGGAACTCTACACCTTCCTCAAGCAGGCCGATGCACGCGAACTCGGCATGCTGTTCCGCGATCTGGATGCGGCGCGCGAGGCTGGCGACGAGGTCAAGGCCGCGTCGACGATCAAGAAGATCGACAATTTCGAAACCCATGTCGTGCCGATCATCGCCGACATCGATGCCGGCTTCGGCAATGCGGAAGCAACTTACCTGCTCGCCAAGAAGATGATCGAGGCTGGCGCCTGCGCCCTGCAGATCGAGAACCAGGTGTCCGACGAGAAGCAGTGCGGGCATCAGGACGGCAAGGTCACCGTTCCGCATGACGTGTTCCTCGCCAAGGTCCGCGCCTGCCGTTATGCCTTCATGGAAATGGGCGTCGAGAACGGCATCATCGTTACGCGTACCGACTCTCTTGGCGCGGGCCTGACCCAGCAGATCGCCTATTCGGCTGAGCCGGGTGATCTTGGCGACCAGTACAATGCCTTCCTCGATTGCGAGGAAGTCACCGCCGACCAGTTGCAGTCGTCCGACGTCGTGATCAAGCGCGATGGCAAGATGATGCGTCCCAAGCGCCTGCCGTCGAACCTTTACCAGTTCCGGTCCGGCACGGGGGAAGACCGCTGCGTCCTCGACAGCATCACCTCGCTGCAGAACGGCGCCGACCTGCTCTGGATTGAGACCGAAAAGCCGCATATCGGCCAGATCGGTGGCATGGTGAGCCGCATCCGCGACGTCATCCCGAATGCCAAGCTCGTCTACAACAACTCGCCGTCGTTCAACTGGACGCTGAAGTTCCGCGAGCAGGTGCTCGACGAGTGGACCGCTGCCGGCAAGGATGTCTCGGCCTATGACCGGGCGCGCCTGATGAGTGCCGACTACGACCAGACCGATCTGGCCGCAGAAGCCGACGAGAAGATCCGCACCTTCCAGGCCGATTCGGCCCGCCAAGCCGGCATCTTCCATCACCTGATCACGCTGCCGACCTATCACACCGCAGCGCTCTCGACCGACAATCTGGCCAAGCGTTACTTCGGCGACGAGGCCATGCTCGGCTACGTCAAGAACGTCCAGCGCGAGGAAATCCGCCAGGGCATCGCCTGCGTCAAGCACCAAAACATGTCGGGCTCCGACATCGGCGATGATCACAAGGAATACTTTGCCGGTGAAGCCGCCCTCAAGGCCGGCGGCGCGCACAACACGATGAACCAGTTCGCCATGCCGGCGGAGTGACATCGCAACACGCGGCGGGCTCCGGCCCGCCGCTGATCCCGACGAAAAACCCTGCCGCCACCGGGCGCGCAGGGTTTTTCTGTTTCGGGAGCAGGGCGCCCGCCCGCTCACCCATCCGGCCCGTATTCGAATGACGCCATCAGCGTACCGCCACTGTCGCGCACCTCGCTCAATCGGTTGGCGGCATCCCAGGCGAACTGGCGCAGGCCATCTGCCGTGGCATTGCCGTCCGCCTCATAGACGATGTCCATCACATAGCCGAGGACCGCCTTGAGCAGGCCGCCATGGGTGTAGCTCCACCATTTGAGGCCTAACGCTCGACTTCCACGAACCCTAAACCCGTAAACCGGTGCTGCTCATAAGCCAGCTTGAATGTATCGGTGACTATGACTTGCGTACCAAGTGTATCATGTTCACGGAATCTGAAGATGTGGTGGCTAGGTGCAAAATCGTCCTTTGCACCAATTTTGCGCCAATTGGACAGATATCCAGTGCCCAAATTGTCATCGAAAATGCACTTGCTCAGATCAATGCCGGTTTCCCAAACCACCGGGAAATGCCTGTGGAGAGTTTTTCCGTCAAGATCGACTGTCCAAATGACCGTCGCTTCATCAAACACGGAGGCCATTTTGTCGGTGACGTGCGGCCAAACAGTCATATTCCCGGTTTCGTGGTCGAAGAAATCAGGGACGGGGAGGCGTTTTGTTCCGGCCATGTATTGGACACGCTGCCCGAAGTCCGACGAGATTTTCACGCCAGACACCGCCATGCGCTCGGCGATAGCCTGTTCGTCCCAAAATAAATAGATGCGTCCAATACTCTCAATGCACCGATAGTGTTCCGCATCAGGTCGAAGCCGCCAAAGTTTCTCTTTTATCATGATGCCTATTGAGCCTCTGTCCATTCGCGGATTGTGCTGTAGCCCCTGTTGCGGTTCGGCGGACGATCTGGCTCGTCACGGTGATCCGTAATCGACTGTTACGGTAATTCAACACAGTCGCTGTCATTGCAATTCTACAATCAACGTCCCAGCATCGCCCGCGATCTTCAGGGCAAGCCACGGATAACGGGAGTAGGCGGGCAGAGGCCCGAAGCGTCGCCCGTCAATCCCCGCCCTTTTCCCACCCCTCCGACAGGCGCTTGTTCAGTTCGCGCATGTTGGAAAGAACGATGGCACCGCGGGACCGGGCGATGACGCCTTCGCGTTCCAGCTTGGCGATTTCGCGGCTGACGACCTCGCGACGGCAACCGATGCGCTCGGCAAGGTCCTGCTGGACCGGAGGCGGCGAGATGATGCGCTCGCCATCGGCTCCGTCAGTGCCTTTTCTCGGGCGGGAAAGCCGGATCATCTCGGCGTAAAGCCGGTATCGCGCGGCAAGGAACGAATGTTCGGCGAGGCGCGTATTCAGCGCCCGGATGCGCGCTGACATGGATTGCATCAGGTCGAGCGCCACATCGGGCGACTCTTTCAGGATCGACAGGAAAGCGGGACGCGGGCAGCGCACGGCGCGGGTCTTGACCAGTGCGGTGACATTGGCCGAGCGCGTGGTCCCGTCGATGGCCGCCAATTCTCCGAAGAATTCGCCTTCGCCGAATTCGCCCAGGATGACTTCGCGGCCGGTCGCGATCCGCAGGATCACCCGGACCCGGCCGGAGACGATGAGGAAAAGGTCGTGGGAACGGTCCTCGAAGTCGAGGATCATCTCGTTTTCATCATAGTCGGCGATTGCGCACGAGGCGCCATGGCGCCTTGCGGTCTCTGCATCGAGCTTGGCGAAAAGCGAGAACTGGTTGAGTTGTTGCATGGGACCCGTGCCTTGGAACAGTCGTTCGGGAGCACTTTGAATGCACCACGGCCCGCAGGCAATGACAAGACGAAACCTGCCGCCCGAAGGCGGCAGGTTGCATGGTTTGCGTTCACAGGTATGGCGAAGCGCAGAGCTTGCGGCCGCCACCGCCCTTGGGCTGCCAGGAATTGGTGCCGATGTCGTAGGACTTGTACTTGCCCGAGCACCAGGCGACGTGGGACTGATAGTTGCCTTCGTTGACCGGGATCGCGGCGTTCTGCTTGGCCTTGTTGGCCGCGTTGAGCAGCACGGCACCGGCCAGGACACCACCGGCAATACCGAGGGCCAGCTTTTCATTCTTCGACAAGCCGGGTGCCGGGGCCGGAGGAGCCGGCGGGACCGGCAGCGGTGCAAGGCACTTCCACGGCTGGATATCGCAGATGTTGATGACGCCGGGGTTGATGATCAAGGTTTCCGCATGCGCCGGGGCGATGGCCGAGAAGGTCGAGATGGCGAGGGTTGCAGCACCGGCAACCGTGACGAGGGTGGATTTGAAGAGGTTCATGATGGTCTCCTGTCGGGTTGGGCGGGAGGTTGTCCCCCGCTGTTGACCTGACATTAGGCCGCTTGTTCACAGGCCGATGTGCACACCGTCACAGGCTGGCAAGGCGCGCCCGCTCCACGGCAATGGCACCGGCGAGGCGGCCATTGGCCTCGACCAGCGCAATGTTCGTTGCAAGGCTGGCGCCTCCCGTCAGTTCGACGATTTTTGCCAGGAGAAACGGCGTGACCGCCTTTCCGGCAATGCCCTTTGCATCGGCCTCGCGCTGCGCCTGTTCGATATGCACAGCCATGTCCTCAAGGGCGATCTCGCATTCGGCAGGCACCGGATTGGCGATCAGCACGCCGCCATGGTCAAAGCCCGCAAGTCCGTCGCGCATCGCCAGAAACTGTGCAATGGCCGCGGCATCATCAAGGCGAAGTGGCGCCCGAAGGCCGGAGCGGCGCGACCAGAACGCCGGCAACTCATCCTGACCGACCGCGACGACCGGCACGCCGCGGGTCTCCAACGCTTCCAGCGTCTTGGGCAGATCCAGGATCGCCTTGGCCCCCGCACAGACGACGCAAACCGGCGTGCGCGCCAGTTCATCAAGGTCTGCGGAAATGTCGAAGCTTGTTTCGGCACCCTTGTGCACGCCGCCGATGCCGCCGGTGGCAAAAACCCGGATGCCCGCCGCGTGCGCGATCATCATCGTGGCGGCAACCGTCGTGCCGCCGGTCGCGCCCGTTGCAACGGCAAAGGCGAGATCGGCCCGCGACAGTTTCATGGCGCCGGAAATTCCGGCAAGCCGCTCGGCCTCCTTGCGCTCCAGCCCGCAATGCATCACGCCATCAATGACGGCGATCGTTGCCGGAAAAGCGCCCGATGCGCGCACCGACGCCTCGACCCGGTCCAGCATCGCCAGATTGTCCGGGTAGGGCATGCCATGGGTGATGATCGTCGATTCCAGCGCAACGACGGCGCGCCCGTCGCCAAGTGCCGCTGTGATCTCCGCGCTGTGAACCAATCCGTGCATTGCATTCATTCCCTGTTGTTCGCCTATGCCGTTTCCGCAGACCACGGTCCGGCGCGCGTGACCGCCGATGCTGCCGCCGACAACCCGGTGTCAAGCGCGGCGAGCGCAAGGTCAAGCGTCCACGCGGCCGGATCGTTCGAGGCATGCGCCAG
>JBGSWL010000063.1:0-54303 GCA_041752455.1 Roseitalea sp.
TGCGCAAGCGGGCAACGGCGCTCTGGCAGGCGCAGGTGGCGGTATCGCCGCCGGTGGCGCAGAGGCGGCGCAGCGCACGCTTCTGGCCTACCAGCGATCAGAGGAGTTGGCGGCGGACCGCTCGGCGGTCGACTACCTGAATGCCACCGGCCAATCGGCGCGCGGCATGCTGACCACATTCGAGCGGTTTGAAAAACAACTCAACTTTGCCGGACGCGAGGTCAATCCCTACCGGATCAGCCATCCGTTGCCGCGCGAGCGCCTTGCCGCTCTCGAATCGGTGGCGCGACCGAGCCCGCATTTTGAAAAGACCGACAGCCCTGCCCTGAAACGCCGCCACGATCTGGCACGCGCCAAGATCCTTGCCTACAGCTACGGACCGGAAGGGTTGGCGCGGGCCTTCAAGGACGATCCCAACGGCATGGCGGCGCGCTACGGCAAGGCGATCTCGACCTTCCTGAACGGCAATCCGCGTGACGCTGTTCCGATGATCGACAAGTTGATCAGCGAGCAGCCGCAGAACCCGTATTTTCACGAGATCAAGGGCGAAATCCTGATGGGCGCGCAGGACGCGGCCGGCGCCGTTGCGGCGCTCAGCAAGGCTGTGCAACTGGCGGACGGCAATGCTCCGACGATCCAGACCGCGCTCGGCCATGCCCTCGTTCTTGCCGGCGGCGAGGACAATCTGCGCCGCGCGGTCGGTGAACTGGAGGTGGCGGTTTCGCTTGATCCGGCCAATGCCCGCGCCTACCAGCACCTTGCCATGGCGTATGGACGCCTCGGGATGACAGGCGATGCTGAACTGGCAACCGCCGAAGCCAACTTCCAGACCGGACGTTTTGGCGAGGCCAAGCAGTTTGCAGCGCGCGCCAAGAGCCGCTTCGACAAGAGCGAGCCACAATGGTTGCGGGCCGATGACATTTCACGATTTGAGGTGCCGCGGCAGCGCCGCCGCTGATATAAGACCCCGCCGACAAACGCGTCCTTTGGCCATGCGCCGACCGAAATCAAAGCAACGAGGAACCGAGATGAGACGCCTGACCCAGACCGCCCGAGCCGCCATCTTCGGCACCCTTGCCCTTGGCCTTGTTGTCCAGCCTGCGAACGCTTTCGATGACGCGGAAAAAGCCGAGATCGGGACGATCGTGCGCGACTATCTGATCGCCAACCCGGAGGTGATGCTTGACGTCCAGCGTGCACTCGAAGCCAAGCAGCAGGCCGAGGAGACCGAGCGTCGCCGCGATCTGATCGCGTCATCCGCCGATGCCCTGATGCGCAATCCTTCCGACCCGGTGCTGGGCAATCCGGCCGGCGATGTCACCATCGTCGAGTTCTATGACTATAACTGCGGCTTCTGCCGCCGCGCATTGGCCGACATGAATGCCGTGATCGAATCCGATCCCAATGTGCGGTTTGTCCTGAAGGAATTCCCGATCCTCGGCCCGGATTCGCAGGCTGCCCACACGGTCGCCATCGCGTTCCATCGCCTGAAGCCGGAAGCCTATGGTCCCTTCCACAACGCTTTGATGACCGGCGAAGGCCGGATCGACGAAGCCGCTGCCATCGCCGCCGCTGTCGAACTCGGCGTCACCGAAGAGGCGCTGCGCGCAGAAATGGCAAATCCGGCCGTTGTGACGTCGGTCGAGGAAACCTACGCGCTGGCCGACGGCCTCGGCATTACCGGTACGCCATCCTACGTGATCGGCAACGAGATGATCTCGGGTGCCCTCGGCATCGAGACCCTGCGCCAGAAGCTGGCCGAAGCGCGCGCCTGCGCTACGACCAAGACTTGCTGATTGCGCCCATCTAGGCCAAGGCAAGCCGAACCGGCGAAAAGTCGGGGAGAACCGGGAGCAGCGGCAGCGATGCCGTCGCTTCGCCTTGCGGGGTTTCAGTCCCCGCACTAGTCGTATTCCGGCGCAATGAACCGCGGAGCCAGACATCATGGCCATGACAGGCAAACCTGTCCTCGTTCTCAACGGTCCCAATCTCAACCTGCTCGGCACCCGCGAGCCGCAGATCTATGGATCGAAAACGCTTGAAGAACTGCACGGCGACTGCGTCAAGACCGGCGCTGCGCTGGGGCTCGAGGTCACGTGCTTCCAGTCCAATCACGAAGGCGATCTGGTGGACCGTATCCAGGAAGCCGGCCGGTCAGGCACTCCGGTGATCATCAATCCGGGCGCCTATTCGCACACATCGATTGCGTTGCGCGATGCCATTGCCGGAAGCGGAGCGGTCGTCATCGAGGTTCATCTTTCGAATATCCATGCCCGAGAACAGTTCCGTCATCATTCCCATGTATCCCCGGTTTCGCGCGGCGTGATCGTCGGTCTTGGGGTTGACGGCTATTTCCTCGCGCTTCGGGCCATCGCCGGCATGGGCCTTGCGCCTGGTGGTGGCGGCGCGTAAGCGGGCATCCACTGACGAACAATTGGGCGCATGCTGCGCCAGACGGAATTCACGAGGTTACCATGGCCGAAAAAAAGGCAGCGTTCGATACTGAACTGGTCAGCACACTGGCCCGGATTCTCAATGAAACCGACCTGACCGAAATCGAGGTCGAACAGGGCGAAATGCGGGTGCGCGTCTCGCGCGAACCGGCTCCGGTCTACATGACTGGCGGAGCTGCCGCCGCCGCAGCGCCTGCCCCTGCCGCATCGCCTGCCGCCGCCCATATGCCCGCAGCCACCAGCGCACCGGCGCTTTCCGGCAAGGAACTGCACGCGCCGATGGTCGGCACGGCCTATCTGTCGCCATCGCCGGATTCAGATCCGTTCGTTGCCATCGGCCAATCGGTCAAGGAAGGCGAGACGCTGCTGATCATCGAGGCGATGAAGGTGATGAATCCGATTGCTGCTCCGCGCAGCGGCAAGATCACGGCGATCCTGATCAACGACGGTGAACCGGTCGAGTACGGGCAGCCGATGCTCGTTATCGAGTAAGGTGGTTCCGATGTTCAACAAGGTGCTGATCGCCAATCGCGGGGAAATTGCCCTTCGGATTCTCCGGGCTTGCAAGGAACTCGGGATCGCTACTGTCGCCGTGCATTCCACCGCCGATGAAATGGCGATGCATGTGCGGCTTGCCGACGAGAGCGTCTGCATCGGGCCGCCGCCTTCGCGGGACAGCTATCTCAACATCCACCAGATCGTTGCTGCCTGCGAGATCACGGGTGCCGATGCGGTGCATCCCGGCTACGGTTTCCTGTCGGAAAACGCCAAGTTTGCCGAGATTCTCGAAGCCCACAAGATCACGTTCATCGGACCGACGTCGCACCACATCTCGATCATGGGCGACAAGATCGAAGCCAAGAAAACCGCCCAACGCCTTGGCATTCCTGTCGTTCCGGGGTCCGATGGCGGGATCACAGAAATTGCGGCGGCAAAGCGCATCGCTGCCGACATCGGCTATCCGGTGATCATCAAGGCTGCGGCCGGCGGCGGTGGCCGTGGCATGAAAGTGGCGCGGTCGGAAGCTGACCTTGCGATCGCCTTCGATACGGCCCGGTCGGAAGCCGGCGCGGCCTTCGGCAATGACGCAGTCTATATCGAGAAGTTCCTGTCGCATCCGCGCCATATCGAAGTGCAGGTGGTCGGCGATGGTGCCGGCAAGGCGATCCATCTGGGTGAACGCGATTGCTCGCTGCAGCGTCGCCACCAGAAGGTCTGGGAAGAGGCCAATTCCCCTGCCCTCAACGCTGAAAAGCGCAGCGAGATCGGCATGATCTGCGCACGGGCGGTTGCCAATCTCGGCTATCGCGGCGCCGGCACGATCGAATTCCTTTATGAGGATGGCGAGTTCTATTTCATCGAAATGAACACGCGCCTGCAGGTCGAGCATCCGGTCACCGAAGCGATCACCGGCATCGACCTTGTGCATGAGCAGATGCGGGTTGCCTCGGGTGCCGGTCTTTCGGTCACGCAGGACGAGATCGTCTTCAACGGCCATGCCATCGAATGCCGGATCAACGCTGAAGATCCGCGCACCTTCATGCCCTCGCCGGGCACGATCACGCACTATCATACGCCGGGCGGACTTGGCGTTCGCGTCGACTCCGGGGTTTATGCCGGCTACACGATCCCGCCCTACTACGACAGCCTGATCGGCAAGTTGATCGTGCACGGGCGCAACCGGGTCGAGTGCATGATGCGGCTGCGCCGGGCGCTGGACGAATTCGTCGTCGACGGCATCAAGTCGACACTTCCGCTTTTCCAGGATCTGGTGGACAATCCCGACATCGCCAATGGCGACTATGATATCCATTGGCTTGAAAAGCACCTGGCATCGCAAACAAGTGCGGCGTGACCGCTGCCAGTTGTTATCGTTGAAGGCTGACGACGACCAATGGCCGGACAGGATATGGCGCGCAACAACAATGGCCGCATCACACCGCAGATTCTGCTGAAGGCCTATTCGATCGGCCTTTTTCCGATGGCCGAGGATGCGAGCGATCCCAATGTGTTCTGGGTGGAGCCTGAGTCGCGCGGGGTGATCCCGCTTGACGCTTTTCATGTGCCGAAAAGTCTCGCCAAGATCATCCGCCAGGGCCGCTATGACGTGACATTCAATGTCGGGTTCAATGCGGTGATACGGGCCTGCGCCGAACCGGGCCAGGGGCGCGAAAAGACTTGGATCAACCGCACCATCCTCGATCTCTATGGCCAGTTGCACCAGATGGGCCATGCCCATTCGGTCGAGGCTTGGGACGGTGCCGACCTTGTCGGCGGCCTTTATGGCGTGTCGCTGGGACGGGCGTTCTTCGGCGAGAGCATGTTCTCGCGCAAGGATGATGCCTCCAAGGTCTGCCTCGTGCATCTGGTCGAACGGCTTCGCGCGCGCGGCTTTGTCCTGCTCGACACGCAGTTCACCACGGGTCACTTGAAGCGATTCGGTGCAATCGACGTGCCGCGCGATGAATACGAAGACATGCTGGCGGAAGCACTGATCGGCGAAGCATCGTTCGACTGAGCGTTTGCGTCAGCCAGACGGCGGCGGCACGGTGGATGCGTCCTTGCAGCCCTTCAGCCACAAGTCATAAACCGCATGCTCGATGGCATTCAGGCCCGGGCTGTCGGCAAACATCCAACCGGTGAAAATGCGCCTGATCTTGCGATCCAGCGTGATTTCGTCGACTTCAACGAAGGAATTGGCGCCCGGCGCTTCGAAATTGGCCCGCGAATAGCAGATGCGCGGCGTGATCTGCAGTGCGCCGAACTGCACGGTCTCATTCAGGTAAACATCGAAGGTGATGATGCGGCCGGTAATCTTGTCGATGCCGGAAAACTCGGCAACCGGACTTTCGGCCTTTTCGGCTGCGGCAGGCAAAGTCCATGCGAGCGCGCCGAGCATGGCGACACAGGCTGAAAGGCGGATCGTCCTGGAGAGCATCGGCACTGTCACCATCATGACCAGAGAGCTACAAACTCCATATGGCCAAACCACGGTCAAAACTTCATTAACCAAAGGCAAAGCGCGCGGCGCTCTTCAGCCTTCGGGTGTCCAGGCATCGTAGTCGCCGGTGACGGTCGGACGGGTTGCCGGATTGAGCAGCGAACCCTTGGGTCGATAAGCGGCGGCGCTGCCGGTCAGGTTCGCCTGATGCGGCTTTTCCCACTCGCGGGCCGCATAGTTTTCATCCGAAGGCGGCGTATCGGTGCGGTGATGCATCCAGCCGTGCCAGCCGGCCGGAATGGCGGATGCTTCCGCATAGTCCTTGTAGATCACCCAGCGGCGCGTGAAGCCTTCCGCGTCCTTGCCGCCCTCGTAGTAGACGTTGCCAAATGCATCGGCACCAATCCGGGTGCCATTGCGCCACGTGTGCAGCCGGGTGCCCAGTGTCTGGCCGTTCCACCAGGTGAAGAATTGCAGCAGGAAGTTTTTCATCGCTCGGACCTGTCGTTTCCCGGCGGTTTATGGCCCCGCGGACACCAGCTTGCAAGAGGCACGTCGAACGAGTTGGACCGTCCAAAAAGTCGGCAAGATCCGTCTTTGACCTGCAACAGAGTTGCGTCATGATGTTTGTCACGCTTGGAGGGAACCGATCATGCAGCGCATCACCAACACAGTTCTTGTCGCATTCCTGATGTCCGCCGTCAGCCTTCCGCCGGCGGTTTCACAGGAAGGCCCCCTCGGCATCGCTTTCGTAGAAGCGCCGGAACAGGGCGGCGGCGTGGCAACCGGTTACAATCCGGACACGGCCTTTGCAGCCGCCCGGGCGCAATGCATGGAATCAGGTGCCCTGAAGGAAGACTGCCTGCGAATCGCCTGGTGTTTTCCCGCGCGCTGGTCGATCGATGTTTTCGTGCAGCATCGCGAAGGGCCGCACTGGCACGAAGTCACCTGCGGTGTCGCAACCGAATCAGTTGCCCGCTCGCTGGTCGCGCATATCTGCGACCGCGCCGAACGGCCGGAACTGATCGAATGTTCGCTCGTGCAGGTCTATGATCCCGATGGCAACAAGCTGATGGAAAACTAACCTCTGACAGCTGCCTACCAGATCACCTTTTCCATGATCACGGCCGGGATGCCGGAACCCTTGACGCCGCAGTCGGGCGTCGTGCCGACCTGCTTGAAGCCCTGGCGCTCGTAGAACTTGATGGCGCGGGTGTTGGCTTCCTCGACCTCGAGGCGCACTTTCCGCATGTCGGGAAAGCAGGCCTCGGCCTCCACCAGAAGCTTTTCGCCAAGCCCCTGCCCCTGCAGCGACGGCCGCACATAGAGCTGGTGGAGCATCGACGTCTCGGTGTCGATCTGGCTGACATAGGCCATGCCGCCGATCTCGGCGCCGTCATCGATCACGATGAACTCCGAGCGCGGTTTGTTCAGGCGGCTCTTGAGCGCTGCAACCGAGTGCCAGGCACGGGTCAGTTCGGCGACCTTGTCGCGACCGTAGATCTCATCATAGGTGTCGTGCCACGTCTCGGTGAGCATGGCGGATATGACCGGAAGGTCATCGTGTGAAGCGGTGCGAACCCACATCGCCGGGTATGATGTTCCCTGCTATCTTTTGTCTCACCTACTCTTCCACACCTAGCTTGGCCTTGACAAGCGCTTGAACGGCCTGCGGGTTGGCTTTCCCGCCGGTTGACTTCATCACCTGCCCGACGAACCAGCCGGCCAGCGTCGGTTTTTCCTTTGCCTGGGCTGCCTTGTCCGGATTGGCAGCGATGATCTCGTCAACCGCCGCTTCGATGGCGCCGGTGTCAGTGACCTGTTTCATGCCGCGCTTTTCAACGATCTCTGCCGCGTCGCCACCCTCGTTCCAGATGATCTCGAACAGGTCCTTGGCGATCTTGCCGGAGATCGTCTCATCCTTGATCAGGTCGATGATCGCGCCGATCTGCGCCGGGGAAACCGGTGTCTCGTCAATGGTTTGGCCGGCCTTGTTGAGAGCGCCGAGCAGGTCGTTGATGACCCAGTTGGCAGCCGTCTTGGCATCCCGGCCCTCGGCAACCTGCTCGAAGTAATCGGCAATCGCCTTTTCGGAAACCAGAACCGAAGCGTCGTAAGCGGTGAGCCCCGCCGCCATCAGGCGCGTGCGCTTGTCATCGGGCAGTTCCGGCAGATCGGCGGCAATTGCAGCAACGAATGCATCGTCAAATTCGAGCGGCAACAGATCGGGATCGGGGAAATAGCGGTAGTCGTGTGCTTCTTCCTTGGAGCGCATCGACCGGGTTTCGCCCTTCACCGGATCAAAAAGGCGGGTTTCCTGATCGATCGAGCCGCCTGATTCGATGATGTCGATCTGGCGCCGCGCTTCGTATTCGATCGCCTGACCAACGAACCGGATCGAGTTGACGTTCTTGATCTCGCAGCGGGTGCCGAATGCGCCACCCGGTTTGCGCACCGACACGTTGACGTCGGCGCGCATCGAGCCTTCGTCCATGTTGCCGTCGCAGGTGCCGAGATAGCGCAGGATCTGGCGCAGCTTGGTCAGATAGGCCTTGGCCTCGTCCGCCGAACGGATGTCAGGCTTGGAGACGATTTCCATCAGCGCAACGCCGGAGCGGTTGAGATCAACAAACGACATCGTCGGATGCTGGTCATGTATCGACTTTCCGGCGTCCTGTTCGAGGTGCAGGCGCTCGACGCCGATCTCGACCTCTTCATACTGGCCTTCCCGATCCGGGCCGACAGCGATCTGCACCTGCCCTTCGCCGACGATCGGCTGCTTGAACTGGGAGATCTGGTAGCCCTGCGGCAGGTCCGGATAGAAATAGTTCTTGCGGTCAAAGACTGAGCGCTTGTTGATCTGCGCCCTCAGGCCGAGCCCGGTTCGCACGGCCTGGCGCACGCATTCTTCGTTGATCACCGGCAGCATGCCGGGCATGGCCGCATCGACAAGGCTGACATGGTTGTTGGGTGCGCCGCCAAAGGCGGTCGAGGCCCCCGAGAACAGCTTGGAATTGGAGGTCACTTGCGCGTGGACTTCCATGCCCACAACGATTTCCCAGTCCCCGGTGGCGCCGGCGACAAAGCGTTTGGGATCGGGGGTGCGGGTATCAACGAGGGTCATGGTGTTTTCCGTGCGCGCTTGCGGCATTGCCGACAAATTGGAGGCATGTCGTCGTTAGTCCAAGGGCCTTGTGGCCGCAAGTCGGATGCCGCCATTCCGGTTGATCGAAGTCAAGGAAGCACCCGGCAAATCGCGGCATTCCATCATGCAACGAAACTGCAAGTCCGAAAGGATGCACCATGGCGCTGTTCGATTTCTTCAATCGCATGTTCAAGCGGACCGAATTGTTTGACGCGATGGTCGATAAACTCGGTGTTCGCGGCGCAATGGCCGAACGGGGCGACCAGGGCAATCTGATGCGCCGCGCGGTTTCGCGCTGCATGGGTTGCACGGATGGAAAAGCGTGCAGCCATTGGCTCGACACCCTTGAGACAGCCGCAGAAGCCCCGAATTATTGCCGCAACCACGACATGTTCGCGCGGCTGAAAAACGAAATCGAAGTGGCCGGCTGACAGCCACTTCCCTAGCCCTCCCAACCGACTGGCCGGGTTCCATCTTGCGATGGACCCGGTCTTTTTTTGTCGTCGGACATTCCGAGCGAAAGTTGCTTACTCGATTGTCTCTTCGGTCCGCTCTGCGAGCTTGACCGTGACTGTCTTTTCGACAGGCGCCCGATCACCTTCGAACTTCGCGACGACCATGTAGTCGCCGGGCGGAAGGGTTTCCTGCATGTCGTCGGTGTAGGAGAAGAAATAGGACTTGCGGTTACCGGCCAGATCCGGCTTCGCATCGACGATCTCGATCGAGTTCGCACCGGGAACTTTCACCGCCAGAACACCGGCGTTGATGTTGATGACGACTTCCGAAAGGGCGTTGGCCTCGACTGTGACCGGAACTTCGGCTTTAGCTGCGCCGAGCTTGGCAACGACAACATAGTCGCCGGGCGGAACCATGTGATCACCGGTTGCGCCGTAGCCGTAACCGAAGTTGTCGCGGGATCCGTCAAGCTTCTTCTTGCCGGACAGGATCTCCATGTAGAGGCTGCCGTCTTCAACCTTCGGCCCGCCATCAGCATAGACGGCAGTCATGGTGACCCGGCCTGCAGCCGCGACCAGCGTATGCTCGACCTGCTGTCCGGCCGCCAGCGCAAAGGTCTCCTTGACCTCTGCCTCGCCGATCTTGCCGGTCAATGTGAGCTCGCCAGCGGGCATGACTGCGCGAACGCTGCCATAGCCATAGTCGCGCACATCGCCGTTGGCGACTTCCACGTAGGCGCGATCGTCTGGCTTGGCACCTTCGTCCGGTGCAACAAACAGCGTGATTTCGCCCGCATTGAGCACGATTTCGCGCTCGGTGACGGCGTCGGCCGTCAGTTCGATGTCTTCATTCACTTCGACGCGGTCTTGCCTGACGGTCAGGCGGTATTTGCCCGGCTCGACAAAACGCACGACCGGCTTGGTCTCATAGCCATACCAGGCGGACCGCTCGGCGAGATTGCCCGATGCATCGACAGCCTTGAATTCAATAAAGGCATCGCGGGCAATCGGCACGCCGGGCGCGAGAAAAACCGCGACCTTCACATTTTCCGTGACGGCAACCGGTTCCGGTGCAGGTTCTGGCGCAGGCGCAGGCGCAGCGGCGACTTCCGTCAGCGCGGCGCCGAGTTCGGAGGCGTCCTTGGCCTGGATGAACTTGCCGCCGGTGTTTTCCGCAAGGCACGCAACCTTCTGCCCTTCTTCCTCGGTCAGGCCGAAGCCGACCACATGGGCGGTGAAATCGACGCCCGCTGCTTCCAGTTCGGTTGCAACGGCGCACGGGTCTGCCTCGCAGGTTTCGATCCCGTCGGTCACGAGGATGACGGTCGCCTTGTCTTCGGTATAGCGCAATGACTGGGCAGCCTGGCGCACAGCGTCAGTGAGCGGTGTCTTGCCCTTCGGGTTCAGCTTGTTGACCGCATCGGCTATGGCCTGACGGTTTCCGGCGGCGGGCGCGACGATCTCTTCGATGTCCGAACACAGGCCCTTGTCGCGGTGGCCATAGGCGATCAGGCCGAGCTCAAGCTCGGCGGGCAGGCTGCCGAGGACGCCGCCCATGGTTTCGCGGGCAATCTCGATCTTGGTTTTCCCGTCGATCTGGCCCCACATCGAGCCGGACGCATCCATCACGATGATGGCCCGATCGGCGGCAGAGGCCGCAGTTGCAGTGCAGGCGGCGAGGACGGACGCGCCGAAGATGCGGCGCAGGCGAGTCAGGTGAAATGTCGACATCAGGTAGCCCCTGTTCATTGGGATGCTGCAGTCTGCCTAACCTATGTTACACTGGTTTTGCCGGTTGTGTGAAATAGCACATCATGTCTGGTCGGCGCCAAGAATGGCGCTTCCACGCGACTGCGCTTGTCGGCGCATCCACTGCTCAAACACGGGAACAGAAAACCATGGCCGTTGAATCACTCATCGTCTTCCTCATCGTCGGCGCTGTTGCAGGCTGGCTCGCAGGCCAGCTGGTCAAGGGCTACGGCTTCGGGCTTCTCGGCAATATCGTCGTCGGCATTGTCGGCGCCTTCATCGCAGGCTTCATCCTTCCGCAGATCGGCGTCAGCATCGGCAGCGGTATCGTCGCCTCGATCATCCACGCCACGATCGGCGCGGTCATCCTGCTGTTTGTCCTGAAACTCGTTCGGCGCTGATCCCAGCGTCAGGCCTCTTGCAGGCAAAATGAAACCGCAGCCTGCAAGGGCTGCGGTTTTTGTTTGCGATCTTGATGCTTCAAGCCTTGGCCAAGCTGAACCGAACGCTCACCACCACTTTTGCGGCGTGAAGGTACCGGCGGCCTCTTCGATAACGTGCGCGAGCGAGAACAGTGTCTCCTCGCCGAATGGCCGACCGATCAGCTGCAGTCCGAGCGGCAGGCCCTTGCCGTCGAGCCCCGCGGGCACGGCAATTCCGGGCAGGCCCGCCATGTTGACGGTCACCGTGAAGACGTCGTTCAGATACATCTTCACCGGGTCGGCATTCATTTCCGTGTCGCCGATGGCAAAGGCGGCCGACGGCGTTGCCGGCGTCAGGATCGCATCGACCCCTGCCTCGAATGCCAGATCGAAATCGCGTTTGATCAGCGTGCGCACCTTCTGGGCGCGCAGGTAGTAGGCATCGTAATAGCCCGCTGACAGCACATAGGTGCCGATCATGATGCGGCGCTTCACCTCGGCACCAAAGCCCTTGGCGCGGGTCTGCTCGTACATGTCGACGATGTCCTTGCCGGGAACGCGCAGGCCGTATTTGACCCCGTCATAGCGGGCAAGGTTCGACGAGGCCTCTGCAGGGGCCACGATGTAATAGGCGGGAAGCGCATATTTCGTGTGCGGCAGGCTTATCTCGACAATCGTCGCGCCCGCTTCGCGCAAATAGGCGATCCCTTGCTGCCAGAGTGCCTCGATGTCATCCGGCATGCCATCCATGCGGTACTCGGCGGGGATGCCGATCGTCATGCCCTTGACCGATGCCCCAAGGGAGGCCTCGTAATCCGGCACCGGACGGTCGACGGATGTCGTATCCTTGGGATCGACCGAGGCCATCGATTTGAGCAGGATCGCCGCATCGCGCACATCGCGGGCGATCGGCCCGGCCTGGTCGAGCGACGAGGCGAATGCCACCATGCCCCAGCGCGAACAGCGGCCATAGGTCGGCTTGATCCCGACCGTGCCGGTAAAGGCTGCCGGCTGGCGGATCGACCCACCGGTGTCGGATGCCGTTGCTCCGGCGCACAAATGGGCCGCAACAGCGGTCGCCGAACCACCAGACGAGCCGCCCGGCACAAGGTCGGTATTTGATCCGGCGGCGCGCCATGGATTGACGACCGGACCGTAGAACGATGTCTCGTTGGACGAGCCCATGGCAAATTCGTCCATGTTCAGCTTGCCGAGCATGACGGCGCCATCGGCCCAAAGGTTTGCCGTGACGGTCGACTCGTACCGTGGCTCGAAGCCGTCGAGGATGTGCGAACAGGCCTGGGTGTGGACGCCTTCGGTCGCATAGAGATCCTTGATCCCGAGCGGAATGCCTTCCAGCGCACCGGCCTCGCCACTGTCGATGCGGGCATCGGAGGCCTTGGCCATGGCGCGCGCGCGGTCGTGTGTGATCGCGACATAGGCGTTGAAGACCGGGTTGGCCGCATCGATCGCCGCGAGATAGGCCTCGGTCAGTTCGACGGCGGAAAAATCGCGCGCCACCAGTCGTTTGCGGGCTTCGGCGATGGTCAGGCTGGTCAGGTCGGTCATGGTTGGTCCGGTGAGGTCACGGGCAGCGCTTGTAACTGCTTGAAAGGAACTGGGATTGCATGAAGCGGTCGATGTCGCCCCCGTTCATCAGGGCGGCGATGGTGCCGGCGACATATTCGTTTTGCGACTGGACGCGCAACTCGGCGCCGTCGGCATCGGGGATCAGGGTAAAGGCATCGGGTCGCGTTATGCCGCTGTCATCGCCGCATTGCGCCAGCACCTGCCACGAATGAACTTCCTTTGTCTCCGGATCGCGCTCGGCGAGAAACTCGAGGAAGGTGCAACCGAGTTCGTAGCCATAGAGGCCGGACCGGCTGACCGAAATCGTGTCCTCAATTGCTCCTTCGCCCGGATCGGCCTTGCCGGGACAATAGGCCAGGTCGCGCGCATAGACCGCCGTGCCTTCCAGAAACGGCGGCACCAGCGGTTCCGGCTGCTCTTGTGCCATCGCAGGGACTGCAAGAAGTCCGGCGGCCAGGGCGGCAATGCTCAGGGTTCGTGTCATTCCACCACCTTGGGTACCACGAAGAAGTGATCTTCCGTCGCCGGCGCGTTGGCGGTGACATCTGCAGCCTTTTCGCCATCGGTGATGATATCGGCGCGCTTCTTCATGTCGACGGCGACGACGGCCGTCATCGGCTCGATGCCGTCCACGTCCACCTCCGAAAGCTGCGCCACAAAGCCGAGCATGGCATTGAGCTCACCTTCCAGGTGTCTTGCCTCGTCTTCGCTGACAGCGATGCGGGCAAGCCGGGCAACGCGCTTGACGGTGGCAAGGTCGACAGACATCGGCTATCTCCGAAAAATGCTTCTGGGCGGCTGGCCCGCTATAGTCGCCGGTGACAGGCGGCGCAACAAGGGGCCGGCGAGCGGTCCTGGAGAATTTCGGGTGACGGACAAAACCGCGCAACGGCCGGGCGAACCGGTGTCGGTCGAGACCCTCGGGCGCCTGATGACGCCGGGCGCTCGCATTGCCGGGCTGGATCTTGGCACCAAGACCATCGGCGTTGCCATCAGCGATCCGGGCTTTGCGTTTGCCCATCCGCGTCCGGTGATCCGCCGCATCAAGTTCACCAAGGACGCCGAGGCATTGCTGGCGCTTCTGGCAAAGGAAGGCTGCGGCGGCATCGTCATCGGCCTGCCGCTCAACATGGACGGGTCGGAAGGGCCGCGCGTACAGGCGACACGCGCTTTCCAGAGGAACCTTTCGCAGCTCACATCCCTGCCCATGGCCTATTGGGATGAACGCCTGTCAACCGTTGCTGCCGAACGCGGCCTTCTCGAACAGGACATGAGCCGGGCCAAACGCGCAGAGCGGATCGATTCGGCGGCAGCCGCCTACATTCTTCAAGGCGCGCTGGACCGGCTTTATTCCGCGGGAATTGCCGGGGCCGAAGGCTGATCGGCAGAAGCCGCCCGCTTGAGTGCGGCAGTCTGCTGACGCGCGGCCCACCAGGCGCGGATCTCGCGACGTTTGCGAAACGCGAAAATGCCGAAGATCAGGAGGCTGTCGACGACACAGGCTCTTGCAAGAAGCGGCAGGATGGCGGCCGACTCCATATTGAGGATGCTGCCGTAGATGCCGAAAACGAGATCGAAGTTGTCACGCGACAGGAAGAACGTGCCAAACGAAATGTCGTTGTAGGCGAGACCGATCCAGCCCCACAGGATCGACATCGGGACAAGCCAGAACCAGAAAAGATATCGCATGTCCTGCGCCTCCAATGCGCACTTGCTCGCCTCGCCCCTACCATGGGCGAGCCAGCCGGAGGCGGCAACGGAAACCATTTGTTAACCTTAACCGGCGAAAGGCGCAGATTGGTCTTAACCAATGCATGGCGCCGGTCAGGACCTCGGCTTGCCGTTGTCCTGGTTGAGGACACTCCCCCACTTCCGGATGCTGGAAGACAGTTCGCGCCGCTTGTACCAGGACTGCGGGGTCTTCAGAGCAAGGTTCGCATAGGATTCGACATCGGCGGCGGTAGGCACCGGCTTGGTCTTGAATTCCAGCTTCAGCCAGCGCCAGGTTTCAGGTCCGAATGCCATCCGCGTACCGTAAAAATCGACCAGTGCGCGGATACGCAGCGTACTGCGAAAAAGCTCCGAGGGGGTCTGGTCAAGGCCCCAATCATTGTTGCCATGCAGACGATAGCGGACCGTACCGGTCTGCCTGTAGACCTTTGCAGCACCCAGCACGCTCGCGCCATAGACCAGCGGGTTGTCTCCGCCGGATCGGAACATGTCGACGAAGTGTTGCGGGAGATCGAGGCACATGCGGGCAAGCGCGGTACGCATGGCAATGGCCGAGGTCGGGGCCCCGTACCAATTGGGCTGCAGCCACGTGGAGACAGCCGTTATGCCAAGGTCGAGCGGACCATCATGATACTTCACATGATGCTCCCGCTGGCCGAAAACCTTCAGGTCGCAGAACACGAAATCGATGTCCCGCCGATCAAAGCCGGGAAGCATGACCTCGATATGATCGGGTTCCCAGATATCATCGCTGTCGAGGAAGAAAACGATCTTGCTCGTCACGTTCTCGAGCGCAAATTTCAATGCACTTGCATGGCCCCGGTTCGGCGTTTCGATGATCCGAAGGTTCGGTGCATCGGGAAATGTCTGACGAACCAGATCGGGCGAGCCGTCCGTCGAGCCATCATCAATGATGAGGATTTCATCGGCCGGGCGTGTCTGCTCCAGCGCGGAACGGACGGTATCAAGAATGAAGGCACGATAGTTGTGGGATGTGATGACCACAGCCACCGTGGTTCCCGCGCCGATTTGCTTTTGCATGGCCATTCCCGCCCAAAAATGTGACGCCATCCCTATTGGGCAGCCCGGCGAGCGTCAATCATTGCGGACATCCATTGCCGGGTTGATTGCGACGACACCGGACAAGGGACAAAAACCTGTCGGCATCTCGCCACGCCGCTTGCAGGACCAAGGGGTTGTCCCTAAGGCTCGGCGCGTCATGACAAGCGCTGAGAACCCCGTTGCGGGGCCCTTCCCGCCCTATCCGCATCGCCACCTGCTTGGCATTGCGGGGTTGACCTATCCCGATATTGCAAACCTTCTGGATCGCGCGGAAACGGCCATTGACCTGTCCCGCCAACGCGAGAAAAAGCGCTCGGTGCTGCGCGGGCTGACCCAGATCAACCTGTTCTTCGAAGCCTCCACACGTACGCAGGCGTCCTTCGAACTGGCCGGCAAACGCCTTGGTGCCGACGTCATGAACATGAGCGTTGCGTCTTCGTCGGTGAAAAAAGGCGAGACGCTGATCGATACGGCGATGACGCTGAACGCAATGCGCCCCGATCTCCTGATCATCCGCCATCAGGCTGCGGGTGCTGCGGCGCTCCTGGCGCGCAAGGTCGCCTGTTCGGTGATCAATGCCGGTGACGGCGCGCACGAACACCCGACCCAGGCGCTGCTCGATGCGCTGACCATTCGCCGGCACAAGGGACGGCTGGACGGCCTCAGCGTGGCGATTTGCGGCGACATCCTGCATTCGCGCGTTGCCCGCTCCAACATCATCCTTCTGAACACGATGGGGGCGCAGGTGCGCGCCGTCGGGCCTTCAACACTCATGCCGACCGGGATCGCGAAGATGGGCGTGACCGTCCATACCCGCATGGAGGAAGGCCTCGCAGGTGCCGATGTCGTCATGATGCTGCGGTTGCAGCGCGAGCGCATGGCCGGAGCCTATGTGCCGTCGGTGCGCGAATATTTCCGGCATTTCGGGCTCGATGCAGCCAAGCTGGCGCTCGCAAAGCCGGACTGCCTTGTGATGCATCCGGGCCCGATGAACCGCGGCGTCGAAATTGCCTCCGACATTGCCGACGGCTCGCAGTCAGTGATCGAGGAACAGGTCGAGATGGGCGTTGCGGTGCGCATGGCGATCATGGAAGCGCTGATGGAACCGGCGGGAGCGACAGCGCCATGACCATAGCTTCGGGCACCACCGTCATCACCCATGCGCGCATCGTTGATCCGTCGCGCGCCTTGGATGAAATCGGCACGATCATCATCACCGATGGCAGGATCGCTGCCTGCGGTGCATCAGAGATGAACCAGGGCATTCCGGACGGCGCCGAGGTCATCGACGGGGCGGGGCTGGTCGCCATACCGGGCCTTGTCGATCTGCGCACTCATGTCGGCGAACCGGGTTCGGAACACCGCGAAACCATTCGTTCGGCGGCGCTCGCCGCGGCAGCGGGCGGTGTCACATCCTTCGTGATGATGCCGGATACCGATCCGGTCATCGACGATGTGGCGCTGGTAGAGTTCGTGCTGCGCACGGCGCGGGAAATCGACCTCGTACGCATCCTGCCCGCCGCAGCGATCACGCTCGGCCTCAAGGGCAGCGAAATGACCGAGGTCGGCAACCTTCTGGCTGCCGGCGCCGTGATGTTCACCGAAGGGCGCGGAACCATCGCCAACGCCGCCGTGATGCGGCGGGCCATGACTTATGGGCGTGATTTCGGTGCGCTGATCGCCCATTGCACGACGGACGCCGATCTTGCCGGCCATGGCGTGATGAACGAGGGCCTTTTTGCCAGCCTTCTGGGCCTTTCCGGCATCCCGCGCGAAGCCGAACTCCTGCCGCTCGAGCGGGATTTGCGCCTCGCGCGGCTGACCGGCGCCAAGTATCACGCCGCCAAGATTTCGACCGCCATGTCGGCCGACGCCATCGCCCGCGCCAAGGGCGAAGGTTTGAGCGTCACCGCCGGGGTCTCGATCAACAATGTCGCGCTGAACGAAAACGACATCGGCGAATACCGTACCTTCTTCAAACTGACGCCGCCGCTGCGCCATGAGGATGATCGCCAGGCCATCATCGCCGCTCTCGCCGACGGCACCATCGATGCGATCGTTTCGGACCACGACCCACAGGATGTCGATACCAAACGGCTGCCATTTGCGGAGGCCGAGGATGGCGCCATCGGTCTGGAAACGATGCTTCCGGCCGGCCTTCGGCTCGTCCACAATGGCGATCTGCCGCTGATGCGGCTGGTCGAACTGATGTCGACCGGTCCGGCGCGCATCATCGGGCTGGATGCAGGATCGCTCGCTCCGGGCAGGCTTGCGGACATCACACTGGTGGATATCGAAGAGCCCTGGGTGCTTGACCCTGCCCGTCTCAGATCGCTTTCGAAGAACACGGCATTTGACGAAGCGCGCTTCACAGGACGGGTGAAACAGACCATCGTCGGCGGGCGTACGATCCATATTGACGGTTTGATGTTGGGGGCCAAGTGAAATGGAGCCGGTGACCCACCTCGTGATCGCCATGCCTACATGGATGGCCGTCGCCATAGCCATGGCGGCCGGATATCTTTCCGGATCCATTCCGTTCGGACTGATCCTCACGCGCATGGCAGGCCTTGGCGACATTCGCAGCATCGGGTCCGGCAATATCGGCGCGACCAATGTGCTGCGCACCGGCAACAAAGGTCTGGCGGCGCTCACTTTGCTGCTCGATGCGGTCAAGGGATTGGTACCGGTTCTCATCGCCAATCACTTTTTCGGCCAGCCGGGCGCCATGGCGGCGGCGCTTGGTGCGTTTCTCGGCCACCTGTTTCCGGTCTGGCTGGGGTTCAAGGGCGGCAAGGGCGTTGCCACGTTTGCCGGCATCTCGCTCGGCTTTTCCTGGCATGTGCTGGCGCCCTTTGCGGTCACGTGGATCGCGGTCGCAATCGTGACCCGCTACTCCTCGCTTGCCGCCCTTGTCGGCGTTGTGGTCACGATGGCGGCACTGTTTTTCATCGGTGAGACAAATCTCGGCTGGCTCTATCTGGTTCTCGTCGCGCTGGTGTTCTACAAGCATCGCGAGAACATCAGGCGCCTACTCGCCCGAACCGAAAGCCGGATCGGCAAAAAGGGCTGACCACCAGAGCCGGAGACCACCGTGGCGCCAGCGCCCGCACCAACCGACGCCCAGCCTGTGCGTTTTGTCCTGTCGGACAGACAACGGCTCTCATGGCTGCGCCTGTACCGGTCCGAGAATGTCGGCCCGGCCACCTTTCGCGATCTGATCAACCATTGCGGATCGGCGGAAACCGCACTTGTGTTGCTGCCGGAACTTGCCAAGCGCGGCGGCCGCGCCAGCACGATCGGCATCTGTTCGCAGGACGATGCAGAAGCTGAAATCGAAGCCATCGAAAAGGCCGGTGCGCGTCTGGTCGGTCTTGGCGAGCCGGACTATCCGCCCCTGCTGCGCCAGATGGATCAGGCACCGGCGCTGATCACCATCAAGGGCAATGCTGCCGTCTTCAACCAGCGCGCGGTGGCCATTGTCGGGTCACGCAATGCGTCGATGGCCGGTCTCAGGATTGCGCGGATGATTGCCGCCGATCTCGGCAAGGCGGGATGCACCGTCATCTCGGGCCTTGCGCGCGGCATCGACCATGCGGCCCATGAAGCAACGCTTGCAACGGGAACCGTTGCCGTTCTGGCCGGGGGGATAGACCAACCCTACCCTCCCGAGAACATTCCATTGCTGGAGCGCATCACATCCGGGGAACACGGTTGCGCCATCACCGAAAAGCGCTTCGGGCATGAACCGAAGGCGCGTGACTTTCCACGCCGCAACCGCTTGATTGCGGGCCTTGCACTCGGCACGGTTGTGGTCGAAGCGGCGATCCGGTCCGGGTCGCTGATCACGGCGCGCCTTGCCGGCGAAGCGGGCCGCATCGTCATGGCGGTTCCCGGTTCGCCGCTCGATCCGCGCGCCCACGGCACGAACGGGCTGATCCGCGATGGCGCCATCCTGGTGACAAGTGCTGCCGAGGTTCTGGAAGCGGTAACACCGATCGCCGGCGGCACATCGACGCAGCCGCCGCAGTTTCTGGAACCGGAAGGGACCATGACACTGCCGCCCGATGACGACGCGCGCGCCCGGATCGTCTCGCTGCTCGGTCCGGTCCCGTGCGATCTGGATGACCTGATCGCCGAAACCGGGCTGTCACCGTCACAGGTGTTCCTTGTGGTCCTCGAACTTGATCTGGCAAGCCGGATCGAGCGTCATTCAGGCAACCGCGTCGCGCTTTTGCCCGGATGACGATGACACGCGAAGGGGACGCTGGCCCCGGACAATGTCGCTGGCCTCGATATAGGCCATCTCGATCATGTAGGTGAGCATGTCGCAACGCTCGGCCTCGGCCATGACACGCAATTCGCCGAGCATTGCCTGCACGTATCGCAACCGCTCGATGCGTGCGAGCCGGAAGTCGTGCCTGTGATGGTCGTCCGCGTTGTCGGATCGGGAAGTGTCGTGCATGTCAGCCCATTGCCCCTCTAGCGTCGTGGTCCTGCCGTTTGCTTCCGCCGGGGAAATGGATATCACGCCTAGGTTGTATTTCAAGATGCAACAACCTATGTTTGCCACTTAAAATTTGATTTACCGATTTTGCATTGTTGCGCGGCTTTGGGTCCCCCACTTGACCACCGGGCCTTGGGCAGCCATGTGCTAGTGCCCCGGCAGATTGCCGCCCCCAGCCAGCGCCGGAACATCGTGCCCATGGAAGTTGTCGTCGTCGAGTCGCCCGCAAAGGCGAAAACCATCAACAAGTATCTGGGACCGCGCTACACGGTGCTGGCGTCGTTCGGCCATGTGCGTGATCTGCCGGCCAAGGACGGCTCGGTGCTGCCGGATGAAGACTTTGCCATGACCTGGCTGGTCGATGCGGCCTCGGCCAAACGCCTCAACGAGATTGCAGCCGCGCTGAAAGATGCCGATGGCCTGATCCTGGCGACTGACCCGGACCGCGAAGGGGAAGCAATTTCCTGGCATGTACTGGAAGTGCTCAACAAGAAAAAGGCGCTTAAGGACAAGCCGGTGCGCCGCGTTGTCTTCAACGCGATCACCAAGGCCGCCGTGACCGAGGCTATGGCCAATCCGCGCCAGATCGACGGGCCGCTGGTCGATGCCTATCTGGCCCGCCGTGCGCTCGACTATCTGGTCGGTTTCACGCTGTCGCCGGTCTTGTGGCGCAAACTGCCGGGTGCCCGCTCGGCCGGCCGCGTGCAATCGGTGTCGCTCCGCCTCGTCTGCGAGCGCGAAGAAGAGATCGAACGCTTCAAGCCGGAAGAATACTGGTCGATCACTGCCCAGTTGGCGACTGCCAACGGTCAGGCGTTTCCGGCCCGGCTTGCCGAATTCGACGGCAAGAAGCTGAACAAGATGAGCATCAAGGATGGCGACACGGCGCGGCGGATGAAGGCGGTTCTCGAATCGTCCGCGCTTGTCGTCTCGTCGGTTGAATCCAAGCCTGTGCGGCGCAACCCGCCGCCGCCCTTCACCACATCCACCCTGCAACAGGCGGCCTCGGCCAAACTCGGCTTTGCGCCGGCCCGCACGATGCAGATCGCCCAGAAGCTGTACGAGGGCATCGACCTTGGCGGTGAGACCACCGGCCTCATCACCTATATGCGAACCGACGGCGTACAGATGGCGGCGGAAGCCATATCGGCTGCCCGCGCGGCCATCGGCGCGCGCTTCAGTGACGCCCATGTGCCGGAAAAGCCGCGCTACTATTCCACCAAGGCGAAAAACGCGCAGGAAGCCCACGAGGCGATCCGGCCGACCGACTTCATGCGCGCGCCGGATACGGTTCGCGGCAAGCTGACCGACGAGCAAGCCAAGCTCTACGATCTCATCTGGAAGCGCTCGATTGCCAGCCAGATGGAGGCGGCTGTTCTCGAGCGCACGACAGTCGACATCGCAGCGACCGGAGGCGGCGCGCCGGCAACGCTTCGCGCGACCGGTTCTGTGGTGCGGTTCGACGGCTTTTTTGCCGCCTATACCGAGCACCGCGACGATTCCAAGCGCGACGACGATGATGATGGTGACGACGCCCGCCTTCCGGCCATGGCCGAAGGCGACAAGCCTTCGCGCCAGATGATCGATGCGGTGCAGCATTTCACCGAGCCGCCGCCGCGCTATTCGGAAGCCTCGCTGATCAAGAAGATGGAAGAACTCGGCATTGGCCGGCCCTCCACCTATTCGGCGACTTTGTCGACGCTGCGTGACCGTGAATATGTGCGCCTCGACAAGCGCGCGCTCTATCCGGAAGCCAAGGGCCGCTTGGTCACGGCATTCCTGCAGGACTTCTTCAAGCGCTATGTGGAGTATGACTTCACGGCTGATCTTGAAGCCAAGCTCGATGGCATCTCCGATGGGTCGCTCGCCTGGAAGGATGTGCTGCGCGACTTCTGGAAGGACTTTTCTGCAACGGTCGAACAGACCAAGGAACTGCGCATCACCGATGTGCTTGATGCCTTGAACGAGCGGCTTGAGCCGCTCGTCTTTCCGGCGCGTGCCGATGGCACAGACCCGCGCATCTGTCCGAAATGCGGCACCGGCAACCTCTCGCTGAAGCTCGGCAAATTCGGCTCGTTTGTCGGCTGCTCGAACTATCCCGACTGCTCGTTTACCCGCCAGCTTGGCGATGGCACCGATGGTGACGGCGAAACCCTGTCCGATGGCCCGAAAGTGCTCGGCAAGGACCCGTTCACCAACGAAGAGATCACGCTGCGCTCAGGCCGCTTTGGTCCTTACGTGCAGCGCGGCGATGGCAAGGAAGCCAAGCGCTCCAGCCTGCCGAAGGGCTGGAAGCCGGAAGACATCGACCATGAAAAGGCGCTTGCCTTGCTCGCCCTGCCCCGCGATGTCGGCCAGCATCCCGAAAGCGGCAAGATGATTTCCGCCGGGCTCGGGCGCTACGGGCCGTTCGTGCTGCATGATGGCGCCTATGCCAATCTGGAAACGGCCGAGGAGGTATTCACCATCGGCCTCAACCGGGCTGTCGCGGTGATTGCCGACAAGGCCGCCAAAGGTCCGGGCCGGGGCCGTGGCGCTGCGGTTGCGGCGCTGAAGGACCTTGGCGAGCACCCGACCGCCGGGGGCCTCGTGACCGTGCGCGACGGGCGCTACGGGCCTTATGTCAATCATGGCAAGATCAACGCGACGATCCCCAAGGGCACCGACCCTTCCGGCATCGACATCGAGACGGCTGTCCGGTTGATTGCCGAGCGCGCAGAAAAGACCGGTGCCAAGGTTGGCGGCGCCGCCAAGGCGAAAGCCAAGAAACCTGCAGCCAAGGCCAAAACCGCAGTTGCCAAAAAACCCGCAGCGAAAAAACCTGCCGCCAAAAAACCTGCCGCAAAGAAACCGGCGGCAAAGGCCGCGACACCAAAGGCTGCTGTCGATGGCTAAGCGCGACAGGCCCTTCGGAATGCCGTCGCGTGAGGCGATTGCCGCCTTCATTCGCGACAATCCGGAGCGGGCCACCAAGCGCGACATTGCCAAGGCCTTTGCCATCAAGGGCGACAATCGCGTCTTCCTGAAGCATCTTTTGGCGGAACTCGAAGCCGAGGGTCAGCTGGAAAAGCGCGGCAAGCGTCTCGCCTCGCCCGATGCCCTGCCCCCGGTAATGGTGCTGGAAGTGACGGGCCGCGACCGCGACGGCGGCCTGATCGGCCGCCCTGTCGAATGGGATAGCGTTGAAAGCGGCGAAGCACCGCTGATGCGGCTGACGCTCGCGCGCAACGATCGCATGAACGTCAAGGTTCCGGCTGCCGGTGTCGGCGACCGGGTTCTGGCGCGCATCGGTTCCGTCCTTGCCGAAGATGGCACCCGCGAGGCGCGCATCATCAAGAAGCTGGAGCCGCGCAAGGCGGCAGCGCTCGGCGTCGTGCGCAAGACGGCGCGCGGCTTTCGCATCGAGCCGACCGAGCGAAGGCAGCCGGAAGTGGAAATAGACGCTGACCAGCTGAACGGCGCCAAGGCCGGCGATCTGGTCGAGGTCGAGGTCGCAAAGACCGGTCGTTACGGCCTGCCGCGCGGTCGCATCCTGTCGGTCATCGGTTCGCTGAAAAGCGAAAAGGCGGTGTCGATGATCGCCGTCCACGCCCATGACATCCCGCACATCTTCCCGGACGAGGTGATTGCCGAATCCGAAAGCGTCGAGGCTCCGGGCACGACTGATCGCGGCCGCGAAGACTGGCGCGACCTGCCGCTCCTCACGATCGACCCGGAAACCGCCAAAGACCACGACGATGCGGTACACGGCATGCCCGATCCCGATCCGGCGAATCCCGGTGGCCAGATCGTCACGGTGGCGATTGCAGATGTCGCCTATTTCGTGCGGCCCGGCTCGGCGCTCGACCGCGAAGCGCTGAAGCGTGGCAATTCGGTCTATTTTCCCGACCGGGTGATCCCGATGCTGCCCGAGCGGATTTCCAATGATCTCTGCTCGCTGCGCGACAATGTCGACCGGCCGGCGCTGGCCGTGCGGATGGTGTTTGATGCGGGCGGACGCAAGATCAGCCACCGCTTCCACCGGATCATGATGCGCAGCCATGCCAAGCTCTCCTACGAGCAGGCACAAGCTGCGATCGATGGCGCAACCGATGCGACGACCGCGCCGATCCTCGAGACGATCCTGAAGCCGCTCTGGGCCGCCTATGGCGTGTTGCTGAAGGGTCGCTTGTCCCGCGAACCGCTGGAACTCGACATCCCCGAGCGCAAGATCCTTTTGACGGCGGAAGGCACGGTCGACCGCGTTGTCGTCCCGCCGCGCCTTGATGCCCACAAGCTGATCGAAGAATGCATGATCCAAGCCAATGTGGCCGCAGCCGAGAGCCTGGAAGCCAAGCGGCAGATGCTGGTCTTTCGGGTTCACGACACGCCGGCCCTCGCGCGGCAGGAAACCCTGCGCGAGTTCCTGAAGACGCTCGACATCCCGCTGGCGCGCGGCGCGCAGCTGCGCCCGTCGGCGTTCAATGCCATTCTGGCCAAGGTCAAGGATACCGACCACGCGGAACTGGTGGCCGGCGTCGTGCTGCGCAGCCAGGCGCAAGCGGAATATTCACCGGACAATTACGGACACTTCGGCCTCAACCTGCAGCGCTATGCCCATTTCACGTCGCCAATCCGGCGCTATGCGGACCTGATCGTGCACCGCGCGCTGATCCGTGCGCTGAACCTCGGCAATAGCGGCGACGGCCTGCCCGACGTCGACATTGATCGTCTGCGCGAGATTGCCGGCATGATCTCGGCGGCCGAGCGCCGCGCGGTCAATGCCGAGCGCGATACCGTCGACCGGCTGATTGCCGAGCACCTGTCGGACAAGGTCGGCGAAACTTTCCCCGGCCGGGTTTCGGGCATGGCATCGGCAGGCCTGTTCATCCTGCTGCCCGCCTATGGCGCCGACGGCTTCGTTCCAGCCTCGACCTTAGGCGATGAGTATTTCCGCCACGATGAAGTGCTGCATGCCATGGTTGGCGAGCGCACCGGTACCGGCTGGCGGCTTGGCGACAGCGTGGAAGTCAAGATTGCGGAAGTCCAGGCGCTTGCCGGTTCGATGCGCTTTGAAATGATGTCGGAACCGCGCGACATTGAAAAAGGCCTGACATCGCGCCACAAGGCGCGCACGGGCGCAAAACGGGCCGGTATTGCCGCCCATTCCATCGCCCGCAAAGGCGGCGACCGGGCGCGCAGGCGCAAGTGACCGGCCAAGGAGAAGACAGATGACTGACGTGACCTCCGAACCACAGGTTTTCGGCCTTGCTACTGAAGAGCGCAGGCCCTTGATCCCGGCGGTGGCGCGCGGACTGGTCGGCCACTGCCCATCCTGCGGCAAAGGCCACCTGTTTTCCGGATTTGCCGCGACGGTGCGCCAGTGCGATGTCTGCGGCGAGGAAATCTACCATCATCGCGCCGATGATTTTCCAGCCTATATCAACATCTTCATCACCGGCCATATCATCGTCGGCGGGTTTCTTCTGGCCGAACGCGTCACCAACTGGTCGTCCTGGACGCATCTGGCGATGTGGGTCCCGCTGACGCTGATCATGGCGGTTGTGCTCATCCGCCCGATCAAGGGTGCGGTGATTGGCCTGCAATGGGCCAACCGGATGCATGGCTTTGGCGGTGAAGACGACAAGGTCGCCGACCCGGATATCGATCCGGCCACGCACGGATGAACCGCCAGGCACCCGGCACCACCTGGGGGCCGAGCGACAGCGAACGATCAAGGGCTACGCCGCAGACAGTGCGCCACGCAGCGTCATTGGTGCTGGCGACAAGACCCACCGACAACGACGATTGGCGTTTCCTGATGGGCAGGCGCGCCGCCAGCCAGACATTTCTGGCCGGGTATTTCGTCTTTCCCGGCGGGCGTTTGGAAGCAACTGACAAGCCGATATCCCCTTCCCCGCTTCCGGAGACCGATGCCGCAAAGATGGCCGCATGCAGCGGATCGCGCGGCACGCTCCGCCTCGGCCATCGACTTGCGGCCTGCGCCCTTCGCGAAACCCGCGAAGAGACGGGCTTTGATCTGGCAACCACCGGCCTTGCCTTGCGCTATCTGGCGCGCGCCGTCACCCCGCCGCGCACGATCCGCCGCTATGACACGCGGTTCTTCATCGGCAGAATCAGTGATCCGGATCTGGCGGCGCGTGTCGCCCATGACTTGCCGGACGGCGAACTTGATGAAATCGGCTGGTATCGCGCCACTGATCTGCCCGAAAGGGCGGTGATGCGCATCACCAGCCTGATCCTCGACCATGCGTTTGGGCGCCTTGCGAGCGACCCGGACCTTTCGGACGTGCGGCAAGTGCCGTGCCACCGTTTCGTTGCCGGCAAACCGGTCGTGATCATGGAGTAGCGCTTGACATTTGGGGGTTTCTGCGTAGTTTCCCGCCAACTCCGGTCGGCGGACCTCCGCGTACCGGTCTTTTTTTATTCAAACGACAGGTGTCCGTCCCATGGCAAAAGCCGTAACCATCAAGATCAAGCTGCTGTCCACGGCAGACACCGGCTTCTTCTACGTCGCCAAGAAAAACAGCCGCACGATGACCGAGAAGATGACGATGCGCAAATACGACCCGGTCGTTCGCAAGCACGTCGACTTCAAGGAAACCAAGATCAAGTAATTGCCAAGGCAATTGCCAAAAACCAAAGCCGCGGAACAAGTTCCGCGGCTTTTTTCATTCGACGCATGAGGCTTTTGCCGACGTCACGCCGCCTTGGCGATGACCTTGTTGCGGCCAGACGCTTTGGCTTCGTAAAGCGCCGTATCGGCCTTCTTCAGAAGCGCTGCCGCATCCTCGTCCGATCCGTTGACGAGCGTTGCAACGCCAATCGACGTGGTGACCGCGAGCCGGTTGGCGCTGTCGCGTCCGACCTTGAACAGCTTGTCCTCGACATCGGCGCGCAAGCGCTCTGCCACTTCTGCCGCCATCATCGCTGACGTGTCGGGCATCACGATCACGAACTCTTCGCCGCCATAGCGGCAGACCAGATCCATGCCGCGCACCTGCTGGCGAAGCCTTGCCGCAAATTCGCGCAGCACATCATCGCCGCCATCATGGCCATGCGTGTCGTTGACCTTCTTGAAATGGTCGATGTCGGTGATCAGCAGCGACAGGGCGCGGTCGCGCCGATGCGCGCGTTCGACGAGCTGGGTCAGATGCGCATCAAGATAGCGGCGGTTGTGCAGACCCGTCAGGCCATCTGTGACTGCCAGCTCAATCGATTCGGCGACATTGGAACGAAGGCCATCATGGTAGTGCTTGCGGCGCACCTGCGTGCGCAGACGCGCCAGGAATTCGTTCGGATCGACCGGGCGAATGACGTAGTCGTTGACGCCAAGGTCAAGGGCGCGGGCGATCAGCGCATCATTTTCTGTATCCGAAACGAGGATGATCGGCAGAAACCGCGTGCGCTCCAGCGACCGTAATTGCGAGACAAGCCGCAGCGGATCGAAATTGGCGAAGTCGGCCGAAACGATCACGCAGTCGAAGCGGCCCTCGGCCGCGGCGAGCAACCCGTCCTGCGGCGCCGGAACATGGTGCACGCGGGCATGGCCGCGCAGGATCGAGCCGAACCGCTCGAAGACCGAGACACGTTCGTCGACCAGCAGAACTTCGGGGCGCTTGCCGTCTTCATCGGCGCCACGACGGCCGAGCAGTTCCTCGATGGCGATGTCGCGGGTTGTCACCGCCCGCAGGCGCAGTTCGTCGGTCAGCATCTTGAGGCGGACGAGGCTCTTGACGCGCGCGAGCAGTTGCATCTCGTTGACCGGCTTGGTCAGAAAGTCATCAGCGCCGGCTTTCAAGCCGCGCACCCGGTCTTCCATCTGGTCCAGCGCAGTGACCATGACGACCGGCACATGCGTGGTTGCGGGATTGGCCTTGATGCGTTCGCAGACCGTGAAACCATCGATGCCCGGCATCATGATGTCGAGCAGCACGATGTCGACCGGCTCCTTGGCGAGGATGGCGAGCGCCTTTTCCCCGTCCAGTGCAGTCGTGACATCGTAGTATTCTTGCGTCAGGCGCGTGTCGAGCAGGTCCAGATTCATCTGGTTGTCGTCGACGACGAGGATGCGTGCGGTCATGTCGGTCCACCCATTACGAAGCCGGAGGACAGGCCTCAGGCGTCGCCAAGATACGACCGAATGGTTTCGATAAATTTAGGAACCGAAATCGGCTTGGAGATATAGCCTTCGCAACCGCCCTGGCGGATGCGCTCCTCGTCGCCTTTCATGGCGAACGCGGTCACGGCAATCACCGGGATCTTGTGCAGGTCATTGTCGTCCTTGAGCCACTTGGTGACTTCGAGGCCGGAGACTTCGGGCAGTTGGATGTCCATCAGGATCAGGTCCGGGCGATGGGCACGGGCGAGATCGAGCGCTTCAAGGCCGTTGCGCGTGCGCACGGTCTCGTAGCCGGAGGCTTCGATGATGTCGCGGAACAGCTTCATGTTCAGCTCGTTGTCCTCGACAATCATGACGGTCTTGGCCATATCACCCCCTCGGCGCACGACGGTTCCTGCATCTGGAGAATCGCCTGCAGCGCTTGAATAGTGCCCGTTGACCGGGCCCATTGGCCATAGCGTGATTTCATTGAAAAAGAGCGAAGCTTCCATGAGCAAATCCGAACAGATGAATGGCGATGCGGCCTCGCTTGCCATTGCGGCCCTGTCGTGGATTGCGGCGGACGGCGAACAGATGAGCCGGTTCATGGCGCTGACCGGCATCGAACCGGCCCATATTCGCGGCGCTGCCGGCGAGCCGGGATTTCTGGCCGGCGTGCTCGACTTTCTTTTGTCACACGAGCCGACGCTGCTGCGGTTTTGCGACGACAACGACGTTGCTCCGGCAACCATCGCGCGCGCCAGCCTGACGCTTGGCGGCGCGGTGCCGGGACCTGGCGATTTCACCGGTTGAGACCACGAGGGTCTCGCGCCCGGCGAGATGGCGTGACACCATCGCTGACATGAGTCATGAGCCAGATGCGCCTTCCGGCTTTTGCCGCGACTGCCTGACGCCCGTTGCCGGGCAGGATCGTCGCTGCCGCGCGTGCGGCAGTCCGCGTGTGGTGCGCCATGGCGAACTGGACGGGCTATCGATTGCCCATGTCGATTGCGATGCCTTCTATGCCTCGGTGGAAAAACGCGACCGGCCGGAACTTGCCGACAAACCGGTGATCATCGGCGGCGGGCAGCGCGGTGTCGTCTCGACGGCATGTTATGTGGCGCGCATCCACGGTGTGCGCTCGGCGATGCCGATGTTCAAGGCGCTGGCCGCCTGCCCTGAAGCCGTCGTCATCAAGCCGAACATGGAAAAATATGCGCGGGTCGGGCGCGAGGTGCGCCAGATGATGGAGGCGCTGACGCCATTGGTCGAGCCGATCTCGATCGACGAGGCCTTTCTCGATCTGACCGGGACCGAGCTTGTGCATCGCGACAGTCCGGCGCGCACCTTGGCACGCTTTGCCAAGCGCGTGGAAAAGGAAATCGGCATCACGGTTTCGGTCGGGCTGTCCTATTGCAAGTTCCTCGCCAAGGTTGCCTCCGACCTGGAAAAGCCGCGCGGGTTCTCGGTGATCGGCCGGGCGGAAGCCTTGGCGTTTCTGGCCGCCCGTCCGGTGACGACGATCTGGGGCGTCGGCAAGGCGTTTGAAGCAACGCTTGCGCGCGACGGCATCACGACGATCGGCCAGCTTCAGACAATGGATGAAACGCTGTTGATGAAGCGCTACGGCACGATGGGCCGCAGGCTCCATTTTCTGTCGCGCGGGCAGGACACGCGAACGGTCGAGCCGGTCAGCGAGATCAAGAGCGTCAGCCTCGAAACGACGTTCAACGACGATCATGCCGACGCCGAGACGCTCGTACCGGTGTTGCGGGCGCTGTCTGAAAAAGTGGCGGCGCGGCTGAAGGCAAAGGACATTGCCGGGCGGACTGTCGTCCTCAAGCTGAAGGACAAGCAATTCCGCTCGCTGACGCGCAACCGGCAACTGGCCGACCCGACGCAACTGGCGGACCGGATTTTCCGCACCGCCCTGCCCTTGCTGGAGGCTGAACTCGATGGCACGCAGTATCGCCTGATCGGTGTTGGCGTTGCCGATCTTTCAAGCGGTGCGAGCGCCGACCCGGCCGATCTTGTCGATGTTCAAGGCGCACGGCGTGCAAAAGCCGAACGGGCGATCGATACCCTGCGCGGCAAGTTCGGCGAGAAAAGCGTCGAGACCGGCTACACCTTCGGCAAGGGCGATCGTGGCAAAGGCGATCGCGACAAGGAACGGCGCGACAAACCGCACTGGGACCTGCCCGATGAGCGATGAAAAGCCGGTCATCCTGGTCGATGCGGATGCCTGCCCGGTCAAGGACGAGATCTACAAGGTCGCTGAGCGCCACGGCATCGATGTGCTGCTCGTCGCCAATTCGTGGATGCGCATTCCGCGCGAACCGTTCATCCGCATGGAAGTGGTCTCCGACGGCTTTGATGCCGCCGACGACCGGATCGTCGAACTGGCCGGGCGGCATACGATTGTTGTGACCACCGACATCCTTCTGGCGGAACGCGCGCTTGGCGCTGGCGCAATGGCGATTTCCGCCAAGGGTGTGCCGTTTACCGCCGATTCCATCGGCGCGCAGGTTGCGGTGCGCGCCATCATGGCGGATCTGCGCTCCGGGGTCGCCAACCAGACCATCGGCGGTCCGGCGCCCTTCACAAAGGCGGACCGTTCGCGGTTTCTTCAGGCGCTGGACACAATGGTCAGGCGGCTCCTCAGGGGCGCGTGACTGGCAGGCCCTCTGCAATCCAGCCCTTAACTGTGCGGCTTCCGGCCATGCCGCCAACCACATCCACCACACTCTGCAAGCCGGCCTTGCGCAACTGGCCATACAGCCAGGACGACCGATTGCCTGTCCGGCAGATCAGCGCGACCGGCTTTCCCGGGTTTTCGGCAACCACTTTTTGCAGGCCCTCGATGAAGGCCGGGCTTGTCATGTCGAGCGGGATGGCCTGTTCGGCAACGCCGGTTTCCTTCCATTCCGGTGGCGTGCGGATATCGACAAGGACGATTTCGCCGCGACCCAGTGCATCGTGTGCTTCGCGCGGGGTCATTTCCGAGGCCATGGCGGGAAAGACGAGGGCAAGCAGAACGCTTACAGTCAGGCCAAGGCGCATAACTGGCTCCGGGAACAGGCCGTTGCTCACTATTGGACCATCGTGGCAAAGGCCATGTGACGAATGGACACGAGCGCAATAGCAACGGTTTGTTTGGCGAACAATGTCAAAATGATCCGCCAAAGCCAAGCTGACGGGAATGTGAATGGTTGAAGACAAAAAATTGCTGGCGTTGCTGATTGACGCCGAGAATATCCCGCATACCCGCCTTTCCGAAGTCCTCAACGCCACCAGTCAGCACGGGTCTCCGGCGATCCGCCGCGTCTATGGCGACTTTTCCAAGCCTCAGATGAAGGCCTGGTCGAAGGAAGCGGAAGCCAACGGCCTTGTGGAACGCTACGTGGCTGTGCGCACCACCGGCAAGAATGCAGTCGACATGGCGATTGCCATCGACGCCATGGAGCTGGCTTCGGAGGGCCGCCTGGACGGATTTGTTCTGGCGACCTCCGATGCCGACTTTACCGAACTGGCGCTGCGGCTGCGCGAGCGCGAATTCTTCATTCTTGGGGTCGGTGAAAACAAGGCTCCGCCAGCTTTCGTGAACGCTTGCAGCGCGTTTGTGCGGCTTGGCGCCACCAAGGCTCCGGTGGCCAAGCAGGAGGCCCAGCCACAGATCAAAGCAGCTGCCAAGTCAGAACCCGAACCCGAAGCGCCGAAGACCGTCGCCAAGAAAGCCGCGCCTGCAAGCCCGCAGGTCGATTCACAAACCGCAATGCTTGTCCGCGCAATCCTTGGCGGGTTGGTCACGGATGAGTGGATGCCACTGAGCCAGATTGGTGAGGAATTGCGAAAGCGCAACTACAAGGGCAAAACACAACTGACAAAAGTGCTGAAGCGTCTGGATGACGTTGAACTCCAAGCCACTTGTGGCCATACAAGCGCCCGTTTGAAAAAGGCCGGTTGACCTTCTCCGCTAAACCAACTCCACATCCACCACACCGGGCACCGACTTGATGGCGCTCGCCAACGGCGCGGACACGGCATAGCTGCCCGGCAGTTCTATCTCCACCTCGCCCGCCCCGTCCGGCTTGATGACGATCAGCGACACCGGCGAACGGC
The DNA here is from genome assembly GCA_041752455.1 of Roseitalea sp. Classification (GTDB taxonomy): domain Bacteria; phylum Pseudomonadota; class Alphaproteobacteria; order Rhizobiales; family Rhizobiaceae; genus JBGSWL01. The sequence goes on from JBGSWL010000063.1 coordinate 32,276, forward strand.
CGCGGCCGCCAGATTTCAACTGCCCGGCAATCGAACGCGCCGGCTTTGCATCGCGCAGGAAAATCCGCAGCAGCTTGACGTCGCGCATGCCGGCGTTTTCCTCGAGCCGCTCCATCGCCGTCAGTTGCAGCGATATGGAATCATCGTCGCGCCGGCGCACGGCAACCATCAGGATGAAGCTCTTTCCGACCTCGGCAAGATCGCCGAACTGGTCGAGCATTTCGGAAAACATCACCACTTCATACTGCCCGGTCGCATCGGTCAGCGTCAGGATGCCCATCTTGTTGCCGGTCCGGGTGCGCCGGATCTGCTTGGCCGCAACGGTGCCGGCCAGTCTTCCGGCTTCCGCGCCAAGGCGGATCGCATGGGCAAAGTTCGCGTAGTCCTGCACGCGCATCTTTTCGAGCACCGGCCGATAGGCATCAAGCGGATGGGCAGAGAAGTAGAACCCGATGGCCTGCATCTCGCGCAACAACCGGTCCGATTGGCTCCAACGCGCGTCAACCGGAAGCGTGATCCGTTCCGGTTCCACCGCTGCCATCGCGCCAAAGATATCCGACTGTCCCGAAGCTGCATCTTCCGCGGTGCGTTGGGAAAGGCCCATGATCCGTTCAAGACCGGCGCTGAGCGCTGCCCGGTCATGGCCGAAGCAATCCAGCGCACCGGCATTGATAAGCCCTTCCAGCGTGCGGCGGTTGACGATGCGCGGGTCGATCCGTGTTGCAAAGTCCTCAATACCGGCAAACGCCCGGTCGCCGCGCCGCTCGACGATGTGCTCGACCGCCGCCTCGCCGACACCCTTGATCGCCGACAGCGCCCAGTAGATCCGGTTATCGCCAACCTCGAAGGACCGGAACGACGTCTGCACCGACGGCTGCACCACCGTAATGCCGAGCCTGAGGGCGTCACGGCGAAAGTCGTTCAGCTTTTCGGTATTGGCCATGTCGTAGGTCATGGACGCGGCCAGAAACTCGACCGGATGGTGGGCTTTCAGATAAGCGGTCTGGTAGGCGACCACCGCATAGGCGGCCGCGTGCGACTTGTTGAAGCCATAGTCGGCAAACTTGGCAAGCAGGTCGAAAATCATGTCGGCCTGCGGCTTGGTGACCGAACGTTCGATGGCCCCTTCGACAAAGCGCGCGCGCTGCTTGTCCATCTCGGCGCGGATCTTCTTGCCCATGGCGCGGCGCAAGAGATCGGCTTCACCGAGCGAATAGCCGGCCAGTTCCTGCGCAATCTGCATCACCTGTTCCTGGTAGACGATGACGCCCTGCGTCTCGCGCACCAGATGGTCGATCTTCGGGTGGATCGAGGCGAGTTCCTCGTCGCCATGCTTGCGCGCATTGTAGGTCGGAATGCTTTCCATCGGGCCGGGGCGATAAAGCGCCACCAGCGCAATGATGTCCTCGATGCAGTCGGGCCGCATACCGACCAGCGCCTTGCGCATGCCCGGGCTTTCCACCTGAAACACGCCGACCGTCTCACCGCGCGACAGCATCTGGTAGGTTGCCGTGTCGTCGAGCGGCAGGGCGGCCAGATCGATGGTGATGCCCTTGCGGGCGATCAGCTTGACCGCCGCCTCCAGCACGGTCAGCGTCTTGAGACCGAGAAAGTCGAATTTGACGAGGCCGGCCTGTTCGACCCATTTCATGTTGAACTGGGTGACCGGCATGTCCGAGCGCGGATCGCGGTACATCGGCACCAGTTGCGACAGTGGCCGGTCACCGATCACGATACCTGCCGCATGGGTCGAGGCGTGGCGGTAGAGCCCTTCGAGCTTCAGGGCGATGTCGAGGAGCGTTCCGACAATCGGCTCCTTGGCGCGCTCTTCGGCAAACTTCGGTTCGCCTTCGATGGCTTTTGCAAGGGTCGTCGGGTTGGCCGGATTGTTCGGTACCAGTTTGCACAGACGGTCGACTTGGCCATAGGGCATTTCCAGAACGCGGCCGACATCACGCAGAACCGCGCGCGCCTGCAGGGTCCCGAAGGTGATGATCTGGGCGACGTGATCGCGGCCATATTTGCCTTGCACATAGTCGATGACTTCGTCGCGGCGCTCCTGACAAAAGTCGATGTCAAAGTCTGGCATCGACACACGGGCCGGGTTGAGAAAGCGTTCGAACAGCAGGGAAAAGCGCAGCGGGTCGATGTCGGTGATGGTCAGCGCCCAGGCAACCAGCGAGCCGGCACCGGAACCGCGGCCAGGCCCGACAGCGATCGCGTGGCTCTTTGCCCACTGGATGAAATCGGCAACGATCAGAAAGTAGCCGGGAAACTTCATCGAGGCGATCACGCCGAGCTCGAACTCCAACCGTTCGTCATAGTCTTTTCGCTCATGACCCGGTGCCATGCCGAGCGAGGCAAGCCGTGCTTCCAGACCCGCGCGAGCGGCTACAGCCAGAGCCTCAGCTTCGGCCGCGTTGGCCTCTTCGACGGTCGCGCCTTCGCGCACTGCTGCAAAGCGCGGCAGGATCGGTTTGATGGTTTTCGGATAGTAGGCACAGCGCAGCGCGATCTCGACGGAGTTCTCCACCGCTTCGGGAAGATCGGCAAACAGATCGACCATCTCCGCTTCCGACTTCAGCCAATGGTCCGGCGTCAGGCGGCGGCGGTCATCCGACGAAAGCAGCGCCCCTTCAGCAACCGCCACCAGTGCATCATGGGCTTCGAAATCCTCGCGCGCGAAAAAGAACGCCTCGTTGGTGGCAACAAGCGGCAGATCGAGATCGTAGGCCAGCGCGACGGTCTGCGCTTCGAGTGACCGGTCGTAGGCGCCATGCCGCTGCAATTCGACATAGAGCCGGTCGCCGAAGACCGCTGCAAGGCGCGTGAGCCGCTGGCGGGCGAGCGGCTCATGCCCGGCGGCCAACACTGCGCCGACCGGTCCGAGCGGTCCACCTGTCAGGCAGATGATGCCTTCTGCCAGATCGTCGAGCCAGCCGTCCTCGATGCGCACATGCGCCGGTTCCACCGGGCCGAGATAAGCCCGGCTGACCAGTTCAACGAGATTGGCGTAGCCCTGAGCCGTGGCGGCCAACAGAACGACCGGCTCAGCGCGGGGGCTGAGCTTTGCGCCACGTGCGGTGGACTGTTCGCCTTCACCGCCTTCGCCGGAGAAGTGCAGATCCAGCTGACAACCGATGATCGGCTGAACACCGGCGCTGACGGCCTTGTCTGCAAATTCCAAGGCCCCGAACAGGTTGGATGTGTCGGTGACGGCAATGGCTGGTGCCTGTTTGGCGCTTGCCCATTTGACAATCTGCGCAATCGGCAATGCGCCTTCCAGCAGCGAGAAGGCCGAGTGAACCCGCAAGTGGATAAAGTGCGGCCCCCCTGCCCGGGTGCTGTCTGGCTTGGTCATGGCTCACGCTTTCGGTCTTGGCACAACATGGCGGCCCAACGGAATCTTTGCCCTGGGGCAGCTTTGCACCACAGTCCGCGTCGCGCCGGCAGATGTCCAGCGCCTCGGCGGGTTGTGCCCGCAATCCACGCGTTCAGAAGTAGCCGAGAAACAGGGTGAGCGTGGCGAGGAAGCTTGCCAGTGAGAGAAGCGATGCCACGTCTTGCATGATGTCCTGCATGTCAGTCTCCTGAATTCGTGTTGTGATCCTTTTATGTTCCGTTCTTGTTCCGTTGTAAAGCAGCATTTTGAAACAGCGCACGCACAGAGCATGAATGGTCAACAGTCGGTAAACGGTCTCAGCGGGGCAGTTCGGCCGGGACGATCAGTCCCTCACGCAACGTCACGATGCGGTCCATCCGGCGCGCCAGATCATGGTTGTGCGTGGCAAAGAGCGCCGCAAGACCGGACTGGCGCACGAGCGCCGACAGTGCCTCGAAGACATAGCCCGAGGTTTCCGGGTCGAGGTTGCCGGTCGGTTCGTCGGCCAGAAGGACAAGCGGACTGTTGGCGACTGCCCGGGCAATTGCGACGCGCTGCTGCTCGCCGCCGGACAGTTCGGCCGGGCGATGGGCGGCGCGCGGCCCGATGCGCATGTAATCGAGAAGTTCGCGCGCCCGGCTTTCTGCTTCGCGCTTGGCAAGCCCGCGGATCATCTGCGGGATCATGATGTTTTCCAGCGCGGAAAACTCCGGCAGCAGATGGTGGAACTGGTAGACATAGCCGATGTCGTTGCGGCGGCGCGCGGTGCGCGCGCGATCCGACAGGGTGCCGCAGGGCTGGCCAGCCAGAAACACTTCGCCGCTGTCAGGTCGTTCCAGCAGCCCGGCCGTATGCAGAAGCGTTGACTTGCCGGCGCCCGATGGCGCAACGAGTGCCACCATCTCGCCGCGCGCGATCTCAAGGTCTGCGCCACGCAACACTTCGAGCGTGCGGTCTGCCTCGCGGTAGGACCGGCGCACACTGACGAGCCTGAGAGCGGGTTCTGTCATCACTCGTATCTCAGCGCCTCGACCGGGTCGAGCCGGGCGGCGCGGCGGGCCGGGATGATCGCGGCCAGGAACGACAGGAACAGCGACAGCCCGATCACCGACAGGGTTTCGTTGAGGTTCATTTCGGCCGGTATCTCGGAAAGGAACCGGATGGTCGGATCCCACACTTCGGCGCCGGAGATGACATTGACGAAGCGCTGGATGCCCTGGATGTTGAGGCAGACCAGAACGCCGAGCAGCACGCCCGTCGCCGTGCCGACAACGCCGACGCCGGTGCCCGCCATGATGAAGATGCGCAGGATTGCCGATTGCGACGCACCCATGGTGCGCAGGATCGCGATGCCCCGCCCCTTTTCCTTCACCAGCATGATCAGCGAAGAGATGATGTTGAGCGAAGCGACGATGACGACGATCGACAGGATCAGGAACATCGCGTTGCGCTCGATCAACAGCGCGGAAAAGAACGCGGCGTTGCGCTGGCGCCAGTCGACGAGGATCATCGGGCGGCCGGCGTTCTTTTCGATCTCCGGCTTGATCGCATCGACATTGTCGGGGTCATCGATGAAGACCTCGATCAGCTGTGCCCGGCCTTCGGAGTTGAAATAAAGCTGCGCCTGCTCGAAAGGCAGGAAGACGATGGACGCGTCATATTCCGACATGCCCATCTCGAAAATGCCGGCAATCGGGTAGGACTTGACGCGGGGTGTCGTGCCGAATGGCGTGACATCACCTTCCGGCGAAACCAGCGTGATCTGGTCACCGACGATCAGGCCTAGGTTCTGCGCCATGCGAAAGCCGATCAGCACGCCTTCGCCGGCGTTGAAACCATCGAGCGATCCTTCGCGGATATTGCCGGAGACCGATGTCAATTTGCCCATGTCGTCCGGGCGAAGCCCGCGCACCAATGCGCCTGACCCTGCACCGACATTGCCGGAGACCAGCGCCTGCCCCTCGATCAGCGGCAGGACCAGCCTGACACCGGCGATCGCCGACAAACGCTCCGATACGGCGGCATAGTCCTCCAGCGGCGTATCGACCGGCTGCACGATGATATGGCCATTGAGACCAAGGATCCGGTCGAGCAGTTCCGCGCGAAAGCCGTTCATCACCGCCATCACGATGATCAGCGCGGCAACGCCAAGCGTCACGCCGATCAGCGAGATCAGTGTGACGATGGAGACGGCGGCTTCCTTGCGGCGCGGGCGCAGATAACGCCAGGCGATCATCCGCTCGAAGGCCGAGAACGGGCCGGCGGCGCCGTCGGTCCGGTCTGCAGGTGTCGCTGGCGCCGTCGTTTCGATCATCGTCTCAGTGTCCGGCAAACCGATTGACGGCGGCGTCGATGGTCATCGTCTCGCGCTCGCCGGTCTTGCGGTTCTTGACCTCGACTTCGCCGCTGGCGACCGAACGCGGACCGGCGATGATTTGCCACGGTACGCCGATCAGGTCGTGCGTTGCAAATTTCTGGCCGGCCGATTTGTCGGTGTCGTCGTAGAGGACATCGTGACCGGCAGCGGTCAGTGTCGCGTAAAGCGTTTCGCAGGCCGCGTCGCATTCGCCATTGCCGGGCTTCATGTTGATCACCGACAGATTGAAGGGCGCGACAGCGTCGGGCCAGATGATGCCGTTGTCATCATGGCTGGCTTCGATGATCGCGGCGACGACGCGCGTCGGGCCGATGCCATAAGACCCCATCGAAACGAAATGCTCCTTGCCATCGGACCCGGTGACCTTTGCGCCCATCGGTTCGGAGTACTTTGTGCCGAAGTGGAAAATATGACCGACCTCGATGCCGCGCGCATTCATCTGCTGCTCGCCGGGGATGGCAGCCCAGGCGGCCTCGTCGTGCATCTCGTCGGTCGCCGCATAGGGCGTCGTCCACTGGTCGACGATGGCGGCAATCTGCGCGTTGTTGCCGAAGTCGATGTCGGCGCCGGGCGCCTTCATGGTCTTAAAGTCGGCGTGGCAGAACACTTCCGATTCGCCGGTATCGGCAAGGATGATGAACTCGTGCGACAGGCTGCCGCCGATCGGGCCAGTATCGGCGCGCATCGGGATCGCCTTCATGCCCATCCGCTCGAAGGTGCGCAGATAGGAGACGAACATCCGGTTGTAGGCCGCTTTGGATGCATCGAAATCGATGTCGAAGGAGTAGGCATCCTTCATCAGGAATTCGCGGCCGCGCATCACGCCAAAGCGCGGACGCACCTCGTCGCGGAACTTCCACTGGATGTGGTAGAGGTTGAGCGGCAGGTCCTTGTAGGACTTTACGTACGACCGGAAAATGTCCGTAACCATTTCCTCGTTGGTCGGCCCGAACAGCATGTCGCGTTCGTGGCGATCCTCGATGCGAAGCATTTCCTTGCCATAGTCATCGTATCGTCCGCTCTCGCGCCACAGGTCCGCCGACTGGATCGTCGGCATCAGGATCTCGATGGCCCCTGCCCGGTTCTGCTCTTCGCGGATGATCTGCGTCACCTTGTTGAGCACTTTGAGACCAAGTGGCAGCAGCGAGAAAATACCGGCCGACTGCTGGCGGATCATGCCGGCACGCAGCATCAGGCGGTGCGAGACGATCTCGGCCTCGCGCGGATTTTCCTTCAGGATCGGCAGAAAGTAGCGGGAAAGACGCATGAATCACCACGTTGCAAGGCGGATGGGCACGGGCTGGAATCACATGTCCAAAGGCCCGCACCGGTCCTGCCGTGTCTAAACTGCGCCCGCGTGAAAGCAAAGCGCTTTGAGCACGTTGCGCGTTTCGGACCCGGGAACACGTACGCTCCTGCAACCATGGTCCTGCATTTTTGTTGATGACAAGCCTGTGACAGATTGATAGTTTCCGCGAACCCGGAGGACGGCAACGCCCGAGCCGGTGGAAGCGGGTCAAAGTCTTGGGAGGATGCTGATTTTCATGGCGCTGTAAGGCTGCCGCTCCTTAACGGAGTTCAGAGGATCAACCCGTTTCGAGAACGGCAGGACTTGATGGTCCTGCCGTTTTCCATTTCAGACACAGGTTTCGGATCAGGAGCGCGCGGGTCCGAATTCCGGCACGATGCGCGGAATGTCATCGACGCTGAAGCCGAGCGTGATCGTCACGAACCAGAACAGTGCAAACACAACGCTGGCAATGGCTGTCGTCAGCGCAACCTTCATCGCCATGCGTGCCTGCACCGGCGCGCCCGGTTCGGTTCCGGGCACCGGTTCGGCGCCGTCTTCCACCTGGTTGCGCACGCCGATCGGCAGCACTGTGAATAGCGTCACCCACCAGATGATGAAATAAATCGCAAAAGCCGAAATCCAGGCCATGAGGGATCAGACCTCTTCCAGTTCGATAAGCGTGCCGTCGAAGTCCTTGGGATGCAGGAACAGCACCGGTTTGCCGTGGGCGCCGATCTTCGGTTCGCCGGTGCCCAGCACCCGCACGCCCGTTGCGATCAACCGGTCGCGGGCAGCCCGGATGTCTTCGACTTCGTAGCACATGTGGTGGATGCCGCCTGACGGGTTTTTGTCGAAGAAAGCTGCAATCGGCGAGGCTTCCCCCAGCGGCTCGAGCAGTTCGGTTTTGGTGTTCTCAAGTACGACAAACACCACGGTCACGCCATGCTCCGGCAATGCCATCGGCTGGGAAACTGTCGCGCCGAGAATGTCACGGTAGCGTGCGGTTGCGGCAGCCAGATCCGGCACCGCGATGGCGACATGATTGAGACGTCCGAGCATTTGCAGCCTCACCCGATCCGGTCAACCAAGGCGGTCACCATCGGCTTCTTGCCCCAGGCATCGCGGGCGCAGGCGCGCACAGCCTTGACCATGGCCTCTTCGACCAGTTCAAGGTTCTTGCGGCGACCCTTCGGGATGCTTTCAACGGCTGACAGCACCGCCTCGTACATCAGGTCCTCGATGTCTTCGCCACGCTCGTCAAAACGCGGAACGCCGATGGCGACAACCTGCGGCTCGCTGGCAATGTCATAGGCCTTGTTCAGAACCAGGCTCACCGCGACATGGCCGGCAAATGACAGGCGCCTGCGCTCGTCGACACCGACGGCCGCTTCGTTGCCGATCACCTTGCCATCCTTGAAGATCTGGCCGTGTGGCACATCGCCGGCAATTTCCGGGATGCCAGGTGCCAAGCGCACGATGTCGCCGTTGCGCGCATCGAGAACATCGGGAATGCCTTCTTCGCGCATCAGCTTGGCGTGGGCCGAAAGGTGGGCGGCCTCGCCATGCACCGGAATGCCGATCTTCGGGCGCACCCACTTGTACATCTGGCGCAGTTCGTTGCGGCGCGGATGGCCAGACACGTGAACCAGCGCGCCGGCCGTGCCATCCTCGATCACGGTGATGCCCATGTCGATCAGGCGGTTGCGCGTCTCGATGATCGGCTTTTCATTGCCGGGAATCGTACGCGAGGAATAGACGACCGTATCGCCTGCGGTCAGCGCCACATCGCGCATCTCGTCGCGCGCCAGTTTGGCAAGCGCAGCGCGCGGTTCGCCCTGCGATCCGGTCAGGATGATCGCCACCTGCGCGCGCGGCAGATAGCCGTATTCATCTTCGGAAATGAACGGCTCGACGCCTTCCATGTAGCCGAGCTCCGAAGCGACATCGACGACACGGCGCATCGAGCGGCCGAGCAGCAGGACCTTGCGCCCCGCCTCATGGGCGGCGATGGCGATCGAGCGAATGCGGCCGACGTTGGATGAGAACGTGGTGATCGCGACGCGGCCTTCGGCGGCCTCGATCACGCTTTTCAGACCGGCGGCGACTTCCCGTTCCGACGGGCTTTCGCCCTCGCGCAACGCGTTGGTCGAATCGCAGATCAGCGCCAGAACGCCTTCGTCGCCAAGTCGTGAGAAGGCTTCCTTGTCGATCAGCGGCCCCATCGACGGGTCGGTGTCATTCTTCCAATCGCCGGTGTGTAGGATCGTACCAAGCGGCGTGCGGATTGCCAGCGAGACAGGCTCGGGTATCGAGTGGGTGACATCAACCGCCTCGATATCAAACGGGCCGATCTGGAACCGCGACCCGGCTTCGTAGAGTGCGATCGGGATATCCGGCGCGCCATATTCGCCCTCGATCTTGGACAGCAGCATGCCCTGGCCGAACGGTGTCAGATGGACGGGGATCGAGCCATCCGGCGACAGGCGCGGATACAGCGAAATCAACGCGCCATAGTGATCTTCGTGGACGTGGGTAATGACGATCCCGGCGATGCTCTCGCGCTGCTTCTCGATGAACGCGATATCGGGAAGAACCAGATCGACGCCCGGAAGGTCCGGCCCCGGAAATGTCACGCCGCAATCGACGATCAGCCATTTGCGACGGGTCGCCGGGCCGAACCCGTAGAGGGCGAAATTCATGCCGATTTCGCCAACACCGCCCAGCGGCACAAAGACCAGTTCGTCCATCAATCAGGCTTCCTTTTCCGGTTTTTCCGGGTTGGGCGATGCTTCGCCTCCGCCGGCAAAGAACACATCGCCTGCAGCAATGCGTTTAGGCGCGCCATCTGCCATGCGCAAGAGCAGCAGTCCGTCGTCGTCGATGGCCTCGAAGATGCCCTCCAAAACCGTTTCGGCAAGATGCACACGGATCGGCGCGCCAAGCCCCAACGCATGTTTGAGCCAATCGGCGCAAACATCCTTTTTGCCGCTGCCGCGCGCAAACTGTTCGAGCCTCTGTGCAAGGCTTTGCGCCAGAACCGGAAACAGGGTGCCTGCGCCGCCTTTGGCGCCGTGGGTGGCAAGCGTTGTCGCCGGATAGGGCGTATCGGTCGGCGCCTCGATGCAGTTGATGCCGAAGCCGGCAACGACATGGCCGGTCACTGTCCGTTCGAGCAAAATGCCGCAGCACTTGGCCCCGGCGATCAAAATGTCATTGGGCCACTTCAGCTTGGGCACCGGTGAATTCGGCGCGATGACAGCTGCGATGGCATCGCGGGCTGCAAGGGCTGCCACCAGCGGCAAAACCCCTATGGCCGATGCCGGCGCCGGGTCACGCAACAACACCGAGGCATGCAAGTTGCCTTCGGGCGAGACCCAGACGCGGCCGCGCCGCCCTTTTCCCGAAACCTGCCTGCCCGCTGTCAGCCAAAGCCGGTCGGCATCCGGTTCGCGAGCGGCCAGTGTTGCAAGATCAGCGTTGGTCGAGCCGGTTTGCGCAACATGCAGGGTTCGCCAGTTTTCGAGATTGGCGAGCGCAGCAAAAGCGGCAGATGCAAGATGGTCCTGCGTCAAGCGGGGTAGAAGGTCCGCGCTGCGGCTTCGGCATAGGCGCCGATAGCGCCGCCGAAGACGATGTAGCCGATGACGAACAGTCCTGCGGCACCCATCACCAGACGCAATTCGCTGGCTGCCGGGACGAACCGGCCTTCCGGCTCGTCAAACCACATGATCTTGACGATCCGCAGATAGTAGTATGCGCCAACCACCGACGTCAGGACACCGATGATTGCCAGCGGCCATAGCCCGGCCTCGACAGCGGCGAGGAACACGTACCACTTGGCCCAGAAGCCGGCCAGCGGCGGAATACCTGCGAGCGAGAACATCAGCGCCGTCAGGATTGTCGCCATCAGCGGATTGTTGGCGGCATAGCCGGCCAGATCGTGGATCTGCTCGACATTGCCCTCGTCCTTGCGGCGCATGGCCAGAATGAAAGCGAACGTGCCGAGCGTCATGGCAAGGTAGATCGCCATGTAGATCAGAACGCCTTGGACGCCGGCGAGCGAACCGGCCGCAAGACCGACCAGCGCAAAGCCCATGTGACCGATCGACGAATAGGCCATCAGGCGCTTGATGTTCTTCTGGCCAATGGCTGCAAAAGAGCCGAGCGCCATCGAGGCGATGGAAATGAAGACGATGATCTGCTGCCAGTCGGCCGTCACCGGCTGGAAGGCATCGGAGACGACCCGCACCAGCATCGCCATCGCCGCCATCTTCGGCGCCGCCGCAAAGAATGCCGTCACGGGCGTCGGCGCACCTTCGTAGACGTCCGGCGTCCACATGTGGAAGGGCACGGCGGAAATCTTGAAAGCAAGGCCTGCCAGCAGGAAGACGAGGCCAAACAGCAGGCCGAGCGAACGATCTGCCCCGGTCATCGCTGCGGTGATTTCGGCAAAACCGATATGGCCGGTAAAGCCGTAGATCAGCGAAATGCCGTAGAGCATCATGCCCGACGAGAGTGCACCGAGCACGAAGTATTTGAGACCCGCCTCGGTGGAGCGGGCGCTGTCGCGGTTGATCGCGGCGATCACGTAGAGCGCGAGTGACTGCAGTTCGAGCGCCATGTAGAGCGACAACAGGCTGTTGGCCGAAACCATCAGCATCATGCCGAGCGTTGCCAGCGCAATCAGCACCGGGAACTCGAAACGGTCGAAGTTCTCCTCGCGGGCAAAACCGACCGACATGACCAGCGCGACGATCGAGCCGATCAGGGTCAAAACCTTCATGAAGTAGGAGAACGCGTCCTGCACATAGGCGCCACCGAACGCTTCCCCCCGCGCATCGAACAACACCATCCAGCCGAGCGCGCCGATCAACAGCGCCACAGTCAGCGAGGTGACCAGCGCGTTGGCGTTTTCCTTCTTGGCAAACACACCGACCATCAAAAGCACCAGTGCGCCGATCGCAATCAGCAGTTCCGGTGTGGCAATGGCAAGGCTTGCGGTGAGTTCTTGAGCGGTCATGGCCTTCGTTCCGTCAGTTGGCGCTGGCTGCAATGTCGCCGGCAACGGCGGCAGCCTCGAGGGCGGCATTGTAGTCCATCAGCAAGGCATCGACCGACGGCCCGATCACGTCGAGCACCGGAGCCGGGTAGACGCCAAAGAAGATGGTGAGAACGGCCAGCGGATAGAGCAGCACTTTTTCACGTGCCGACAGGTCCAGAAGCGCCTTCAGGCTCTCTTTCTCAAGCGCGCCAAAGATCACCCGGCGATACAGCCACAGGGCATAGCAAGCCGACAGGATGACGCCGAGCGTCGCGACAGCCGCAAATGCGGTGTTGGCGCGGAACAGGCCCATCAGCGTCAGGAATTCGCCGACAAAGCCGGATGTTCCCGGAAGGCCGACATTGGCCATGGTAAACACCATGAAGACCAGCGCATAGCCCGGCATGTTCTGGACAAGACCGCCGTAAGCGGAAATCTCGCGCGTGTGCAGCCGGTCGTAGACGATGCCGACGCAGAGGAACAACGCTGCCGAGACGATGCCGTGCGACAGCATCTGGAAGATCGCGCCTTCGAGGCCCTGCGCATTGGCGGCAAAGATTCCCATCGTCACAAAGCCCATATGGGCGACCGACGAATAGGCGATCAGCTTTTTCATGTCGGACTGCATCATCGCAACGAGCGACGTGTAGACGATGGCTATCACCGACAGCGTGAACACGAGCCAGGAGAGGTCAGCCGAGGCGAGCGGGAACATCGCCAGCGAAAACCGGATAAAGCCGTAGCCGCCGAGCTTCAACAGGACGCCTGCCAGAATGACCGATCCGGCGGTCGGTGCCTCGACATGCGCATCGGGAAGCCAGGTGTGGACCGGCCACATCGGCATCTTGACGGCAAAGGATGCAAAGAAGGCGAGCCAGAGCCAGAACTGCATGTCCGCCGGGAAATCATGGGCGAGCAGTTCCGGGATGGATGTCGTTTCCGCTTCGAAAGCCATCGCCATGATGGCGAGCAGCATCAGCACCGAGCCGAGCAGCGTGTAGAGGAAGAACTTGAACGAGGCATAGACGCGCCGTTTGCCGCCCCAGACCCCGATGATGATGAACATCGGGATCAGCCCGCCTTCGAAGAAGACGTAGAACAGGACGATGTCGAGCGCGCAGAACACGCCAATCATCAACGTTTCAAGAAGCAGGAAGGCCAGCATGTAAGCCTTGACGCGCTTTTCGATCGCCTCCCAGGAGGCAAGGATGCAGAACGGCATCAGGAATGTCGTCAGGATCACGAACAGCATCGAGATGCCATCGACGCCCATGCGATAGGTCAGCCCGCCGCCAAGCCATGCGGCCTCTTCGACAAACTGGAAGCCGGGGTCCTGCGGGTCGAAACCGGCCCAGATCATCAGCGAGACGAGGAACGTGAACACCGTCGTCAGCAGCGACACCATGCGGATGTTGCGCACGGCAAGCTCGGAGTCGTCATTGATGAAAATGATGACGAACACCCCGACGAGGGGCAGAAAGGTGACAAGCGATAAAAGCGGCATGCCGGCCATCAGAGCCTGCCTCCAAGCATCATCCAGGTGACGAGAGCGGCAACGCCGATCATCATCGCAAAGGCGTAGTGGTAGAGAAATCCGGTCTGCATGCGCACCATCCGGCCGGTCACATCGGTGACACGGCTCGCTATGCCGTCAGGCCCGAGGCCGTCGATGATGCGGCCGTCGCCGGTCTTCCAGAGGAAGGTCCCGAGGCGTTTGGCCGGCTGCACGAAGATCAGGTCGTAAAGTTCGTCGATGTACCACTTGTTCAAGAGGAACTGGTAGAGGCCGCGATGCTGTTCGGCCAGGATCTTGGGCGTCTCCGGCGAGCGGATGTACATGTACCAGGCGAGAAGAAAGCCGCTGAGCATGGCAGCAAACGGCGCCCACTTGACCGCCAGCGGCACGTAGTGGAACTCGGCGAGTATGTGATTGTCCGGCCCGGCAAAAAGCGCCGTGCGGAAGAAGTCGTTGTACCAGGAATGGTTTTCCCCATGGCCGACAAACGCATCATGGAAAACGAACCCGGCAAACAGCGCACCAAAGGCCAACACGTAGAGCGGTATCAACATCACCTGCGGCGATTCGTGCACATGGTGCATCACGTCGGCGGTGGCGCGCGGCCGTCCGTGGAACGTCATGAAGATCAGGCGCCACGAGTAGAAGCTTGTCATCAATGCGGCCATCACCAGAAGGCCGAAGGCAAAGCCCGCCGCCGGATTGGTGGCGACCCAGGCACTTTCGATGATGGCATCCTTGGAGAAGAAGCCGGCGGTGCCGAGCAGCGTGCCGGGGATACCGACGCCGGTCAGTGCAACGGTGCCGATGATCATCATCCAGTAGGTGACTGGAATGTGCTTGGCGAGGCCACCCATGTGGCGCATGTCCTGCTCGTCGGATACGGCGTGGATCACCGACCCTGCCCCGAGGAACAGCAGTGCCTTGAAGAAGGCGTGGGTGAACAGGTGGAACATCGCAGCGCCATAGGCGCCGATGCCGAGCGCGACGAACATGTAGCCAAGCTGCGAACAGGTCGAATAGGCGATCACCCGCTTGATGTCGTTTTGGACGAGACCGACGGTCGCCGCAAAGAATGCCGTGATCGCACCGATCACCGTGACGACGATCAGCGCGGTCTGCGCCAGTTCGAAGAGCGGCGACATGCGCGCGACGAGAAACACGCCGGCGGTGACCATGGTTGCGGCATGGATCAGCGCTGACACCGGCGTCGGGCCTTCCATCGCATCCGGCAGCCAGGTGTGCAGAAGGAACTGGGCCGATTTGCCCATCGCGCCCATGAACAGCAACAGGCAGACCACATTGAGCGCGCCATTGCCGGTCAGTTCAAAACCGACGAACGACCAGACGATTTCAGCGGTTGCACCCTCGCCCACCGCGGCAAATTCCTGCGCGTTGGCAAAGATCGTCGAGAAATTGACCGAGCCGAACAGCACGAACACGCCGAAAATGCCGAGCGCAAAGCCGAAATCACCGACGCGGTTGACGATGAACGCCTTCATTGCAGCATTGTTGGCCGATGGCTTCTTGTACCAGAAACCGATCAGCAAATAGGAGGCAAGGCCGACGCCCTCCCAGCCGAAGAACATCTGCACCAGGTTGTCGGAGGTCACCAGCATCAGCATGGCAAAGGTGAACAGCGACAAATAGGCAAAGAAGCGCGGCCGGTGCGGGTCGTGGTGCATGTAGCCGATCGAATAAATATGGACGAGCGACGACACCGTATTGACGACGACCAGCATGACGACGGTCAGCGTGTCGATGCGGAATGCCCAGGCCACATCCAGATTGCCGGACTGGATGAAGCGCAGAACCTCAACGGTGCGCGGCTCGACCTCGGAAAAGCCGACATTGATGAATGCGATCCAGGACAAGATCGCGGCGAGAACCAGAAAGCCTGACGTGATGTACTCGCTGGCCTTTGCGCCGATGGCGCGGCCGCCAAAACCGGCGATGAACGCGCCGATTAGAGGCAGGAAAACGATGGCGTGATACATGGCGCGCTCAGCCCTTCATCATGTTGACGTCTTCGACCGCGATCGACCCGCGGTTGCGGAAGAAGACGACGAGGATCGCAAGGCCGATGGCTGCCTCAGCCGCCGCAACCGTCAGCACGAACAGCGCAAACACCTGGCCCACGAGGTCATTCAGGTGGGCCGAGAACGCGATGAAATTGATGTTCACCGACAGGAGGATCAGTTCGACGCTCATCAGGATCACGATGACGTTCCGGCGGTTGAGGAAAATGCCGAAGATGCCGATCACGAACAGCAGCGCCGAAACGGTGAGGTAGTGTGAAATGGTGACGGTCACTTGATCAGATCCCCTTGCCCGTCTCGACATCGACGACTTCGATGGACTGGTCCACCGTGCGGTTGACCTGACGGCTGATGTCCTGGCGTTTCACGTGGGCGCGCGGCTCACGCAATGTCAGGACGATGGCGCCGATCATGGCGACCAGCAACACGAGGCCGGCGATCTGGAAGAAATAGACGTAGTCCGTGTAAAGGATGTCGCCGATCGCCGCCGTATTGGAGCGGGTCGCCGGATCGGGGATCGGCAGCGCCGTTGTCGCCGGTGCCGGAACATTCAACGCCTGCCCGCCGAGCACTATCAAGAGTTCACCGAGCAGGACAAAGCCAACGATGGCGCCGATCGGCGCGTAGTCGAGGACGCCGCGCTTCATGGCGGCGAAGTCCACATCCAGCATCATCACGACAAACAGGAAGAGAACCGCCACTGCGCCGACATAGACCACCATCAGGATCATGCCGAGAAACTCGGCACCGGTCAGGATAAACAGCGCGGCCGCATTGAAGAAGACGAGGATCAGCCACAACACCGAATGCACGGGGTTTCGTGCCACCACGACCATGAGGGCGCCGGCGACTGCGATGAACGCAAACATGTAAAACAGCGCCGCACCAAGGCCGGTCAACACCATGTCAGTCCCCCGATCCACATTGCCGTCCCGGTTTCCGGGTCCGGTTGCTACCGGCTGCAAGCAGCCGGAAGCGGTTGTCGTTTGCCGCTACCCGTTCAACGCCACTTGGCATCGAGCGCGATGTTGCGCGCGAGTTCGCGTTCCCACCGGTCGCCATTGGCGAGCAGCTTTTCCTTGTCGTAGTAGAGTTCTTCGCGCGTTTCGGTCGCGAATTCGAAATTGGGGCCTTCGACGATGGCATCGACCGGGCAGGCTTCCTGGCAGAAGCCGCAATAGATGCACTTGACCATGTCAATATCGTAACGGACCGTACGGCGGGTGCCGTCATTGCGGCGCGGGCCGGCCTCGATGGTGATGGCCTGCGCCGGGCAGACCGCTTCACACAACTTGCAGGCGATGCAGCGCTCTTCGCCATTGGGATAGCGGCGCAATGCATGCTCGCCGCGAAAACGCGGGCTCACCCGGCCTTTTTCGTGCGGGTAGTTCAGCGTGAATTTCGGCGCAAAGAAGCGCCGCATGGCAAGGCCGAATGCCGCCACAAATTCCAGCAGCAGCAAAGACTTGGCAGCCTGTGCAATCGTGCTCATCGACGCGATGTCCTTTTTTTGCCGATCATGATCATGCCCAACCGGTGATCTTCAGGAAGCTGGCTGTCGCCACCACCATGAACAGCGACATCGGCAGAAACACCTTCCAGCCGAGACGCATCAGCTGGTCGTAGCGATAGCGCGGCACGATCGTCTTCACGATCGAGAACATGAAGAACACCATCGACAGCTTGAACATGAACCAGAAGACGCCGGGCAGCCATGTGAACGGCGCAAAATCGAACGGCGGCAACCAACCACCCATGAACAGGATCACGGTCAGGGCGCACATCAGGAGGATGGCGATGTACTCGCCCAGCATGAACAGCATGTAGGGTGTCGAGGAATATTCGATCATGTGGCCGGCAACGAGTTCGGATTCGGCTTCCACCAGATCGAACGGCGGACGATTGGTTTCCGCCAGCGCCGAGATGAAGAAGATCACGAACATCGGGAACAGGCCGAGCCAGTGCCAATCCAGGAATGTGTTCGGCAGGCCGATCCAGGTGCCGATCCCGTCCTTCTGGGACAGCACGATGTCGGTCATGTTGAGCGAGCCGACGAGCAGCAGGACTGTAACGATCACAAAGCCGATCGAGACCTCGTAGGACACCATCTGAGCCGCCGAGCGCAGCGCGCCGAGGAACGGATATTTCGAGTTCGACGCCCAGCCGGCCATGATGACGCCGTAGACTTCCAGCGAGGAAATCGCAAAGACGTAGAGAATGCCGACATTGATCGAGGCGACGGCCCAGCCTTCGCTGACCGGGATCACCGCCCAACCGGCGAGCGCCAAAGTTGCCGAGAGCAACGGCGCCAGAAGGAAGATGCCCTTGTTGGCGCCGGCCGGAATGATCGGCTCTTTCAGCACGAACTTCAAAAGATCGGCAAACGATTGCAGCAGTCCGAACGGACCGACAACGTTCGGCCCGCGGCGGCTCATCACCGCCGCCCAGATCTTGCGGTCGGCATAGAGAATGAACGCAGTGACGATCAGCAGGACAACCAGCAGCGCGACCGAATGGGCCAAAATCCAGAGACCCGGTATGACGTAGGTGTCGACCATGGCGTGTCAGTTCGCTCCCATTTCGCCCGCAACGCTCATTCCGCCGCCTCGGCGAAACCGTTTCGGGCGAGCGCTGAACATTCCGCCATGACGGCGGATGCCCGTGCGATCGGATTGGTCAAATAGAAGTCTTTGATCGGCGATGCAAACGCCGTCTTGCCGAGTTTTGCCGTCTTCGATGCCATTTGCTTCAGCAAAGCCGGATCGGTCGGCTCGACGCGATTGATCCGGGCAAGATGCGGCACATCTGCAAAGAGGATCGCACGCAACTGGGCCAGCGAATCAAACGCCAAAGGTGCCCCGAGCACAGCCGACAGCGCGCGGAGGATCGCCCAGTCTTCACGGGCATCGCCGGGCGCAAAACCGGCGCGATTGGTCATCTGCACCCGGCCTTCGGTGTTGACGTAGATCGCGGATTTTTCGGTATAGGCCGCACCCGGCAGGATGACGTCGGCATGGTGCGCGCCAATGTCGCCATGGGTTCCGACATAGACCGTGAAGCTTCCGGCTTTCCGCTTTGAAAGATCAAGTTCGTCGGCCCCGAGCAGGAACAGCACATCGCTTTCGGCCACCATTGCGGCGGCGGTCTTGCCGCCCTCGCCCGGCACAAAGCCGATATCGAGACCGCCGACCCGCGCAGCAGCCGTGTGCAGCACCGCAAGGCCGTTCCAGCCGTCTTCGACGGAACCGGTGCCGAGCGCCAGTTGTGCTGCCAACCGCAAGACAGAGGCGCCGTCTTCGCGCGCCAGTGCGCCTTGTCCGACAATGATCAGCGGGCGCTTGGCAGCGCCGAGCTTGGCGGCGAAATCGTTGTCGCCATTGATCAAAGACTTCAATGTTTCGGGTCCTGCGCCAAGCACTTCGTAGTCGTAACGAAGGTCGCCGACCGGATCGCCAACCACGCCGATGGCAATCGGATCGGCGCGCCATGCCTTGCGGATGCGGGCGTTCAGGACGGCTGCTTCGAGACGCGGATTGGCACCGATGATGAGGATGGCGTCAGCACTCTCGATACCGGCAATTCCCGGGTTGAAAATGTAGGAAGCGCGGCCAAGCGCCGGATCCAGCACCGTGCCATCCTGCCGGCAATCGATATTGGTCGAACCGAGCTTTTCCATCAGCAGTTTGAGGGCAAACATTTCCTCGACGCCTGCCAGATCACCGGCGATCGCTCCGATCGCGTCGCCGGTCTTTCCGGCAACCGCCGACTTGATGGCGGCGAACGCTTCGTTCCAGGACGCGGGCGCAAGGCGGCCATCGGCGCCGCGGACAAACGGCCGGTCAAGGCGCTGCGTGCGAAGGCCATCCCAGACGAAGCGGGTCTTGTCGGAAATCCATTCCTCGTTCACCGCCTCGTTGACGCGCGGCAGGATGCGCATGACTTCGCGGCCGCGGGTATCGACGCGGATCGCCGAGCCGACGGCGTCCATTACATCGATGCTTTCCGTCTTGGTCAGTTCCCACGGGCGGGCCTGGAATTCATAGGGGCGCGAGGTCAGTGCACCGACCGGGCAAAGATCGATGACATTGCCTTGCAGTTCTGACGTCATCGCCTGTTCGAGATAGGTGGTGATTTCCGCGTCTTCACCGCGTCCGAGAAGGCCCAATTCGGAAATGCCGGCAACTTCGGTCGTGAAGCGAACGCAGCGCGTGCAATGGATGCAGCGGTTCATGATCGTCTTGACGAGCGGGCCGATATATTTGTCTTCGACGGCGCGCTTGTTCTCGCGGAACCGAGAACTGTCGACGCCATAGGCCATTGCCTGATCCTGCAGGTCGCACTCGCCGGCCTGATCGCAGATCGGGCAATCGAGCGGGTGGTTGATCAGCAGGAATTCCATCACGCCATTGCGCGCCTTCTCGACATACGCCCCCTTGGTGCGCACGTTCGGCGGCGACCCGTCGCGGTTCGGACGCATGTCGCCGACCGTCTGCGCGCAGGACGCAATCGGCTTCGGCGCGCCTTCCCATTCGACCAGGCACATGCGGCAATTGCCCGCCACCGACAGGCGCTCGTGATAGCAGAAGCGCGGAATCTCGGCCCCTGCCTCCTCGCATGCCTGCATCAGCGTGTAGGATTTCGGAACCTCGACTTCGACGCCGTCGACATTGACTTTGAAAGTGTCAGTCATGTTGGGGCGCCTGACTTGTTCATCAACGACCACTCACCGCAGAAATCCCAATAAGTTGTAATCGGCCAAACTGCCCTCTGCAGCGGCATATCCACGTCTGAGCCGTTCAGTTCGTTCGTTGGGCGCGGCGCATATCTGACGCACCGCCCGCGCTTATTTGGGAGCGATAGCCCCCCATGATCTTCGACGTCCCAAAAGTGGCATGTCTCACAAGTTTTTTCTTCAGATCTCATGGCTTCCTACTCCGCCGCGACGACCGCGCCTTGCACGAGCGCGCGCGGCAGGCGGTACTGGTTGATGCGGTCTTCGATTTCGGGGCGGAAGTGGCGGATCAGGCCCTGGATAGGCCAGGCCGCCGCATCGCCCAGCGCACAGATCGTGTGGCCTTCGATCTGCTTGGTCACGTCGAGCAACGTGTCGATCTCGTCATGGTGGGCTTCGCCACGCGCCATGCGCTCCATCACGCGCCACATCCAGCCGGTGCCTTCCCGGCAGGGCGTGCACTGGCCGCAGGATTCGTGCTTGTAGAAATAGGCCAGTCGGGCAATCGCCTTGATCAGGTCGGTGTCCTTGTCCATCACGATCACGGCCGCCGTGCCGAGGCCCGATTTCAGGTCGCGCAGCGTGTCGAAATCCATGTAGGCGTCCATGATCTGCTCGGCCGGCACCATCGGCACCGACGAGCCGCCGGGGATCACCGCCTTGAGATTGTCCCAGCCGCCACGGATGCCGCCGCAATGCGTATCGATCAGGTCACGGAAGGTGATCGACATCGCCTCTTCGACATTGCACGGCTTGTTCACATGGCCGGAAATGCAGAACAGCTTGGTGCCGGTATTGTTCGGCCGGCCGAAGCCCGCGAACCATTCGGCCCCGCGCCGCAGGATCGTTCCCACGACCGCAATCGACTCGACATTGTTCACCGTCGTCGGGCAACCATAGAGGCCCGCATTGGCCGGAAACGGCGGCTTCAGGCGCGGCTGGCCCTTCTTGCCCTCAAGGCTTTCAAGCAGCGCTGTCTCCTCGCCGCAGATATAGGCCCCTGCGCCATGGTGGACATAGAGATCGAAATCCCAGCCGTTGAGATTGTCCTTGCCGATCAGCCTGGCCTCATAGGCCTCCTTGACGGCGGCTTCGAGCGCGTGCCGCTCGTTGATGTATTCGCCGCGAATATAGACGTAGCACTTGTGCGCCCGCATCGCCCGCGACGCTATCATGCAGCCTTCGATCAGCAGGTGCGGATCGTGGCGCAGGATTTCGCGGTCCTTGCAGGTGCCGGGCTCGGACTCGTCGGCGTTGACGACAAGGTAGTGCGGACGGTCGCGCACTTCCTTCGGCATGAAGGTCCACTTCAGGCCTGTCGGGAAGCCTGCACCGCCCCGGCCCCGCAGGCCGGAATTCTTGATCTGCTCGCACAGCCAGTCCGGCCCGAGGTCCAGCATTTCCCTGGTCAGGTTCCACGCGCCGCGCTTCTTCGCGGCTTCGAGACCCGGCGAATGGAGGCCGTAGAGGTTCGTGAAGATGCGATCCTTGTCCTGCAGCATGGCCTAGTCCTCTTTGTCCTTGCCGGAGGTCGCGCCACCGATCAGCGTCGTCTTGCCGGGCGTCTGCGCAGGTTCCGCCCGCTGGGTATTGGTGGGCGCTGCGGCGGCCGGCTGGCCGGCGGCGATGGGCGCAGGCGTATCCGTTGGC